>NZ_LIUF01000003.1:0-300000 GCF_001280425.1 Haloarcula rubripromontorii
GGTGAGTCGTGAGTTGTTGGATCTGGTCACTGAGCAGGCCGACGATGAGATCGTGTTTCCGCCGGAACGCTGGGCGGCGACCTTCCGGTCGCACGCCCAGCTCATCCTTCACGAACTCGGTGAGTACCTCGGTTACTCGCCACCGCCGTTGTTGGAGCGGCTAATCGAAGATGCCCAGAAAATCCACCAACAACGACCGATCTTACAAGAGACGCTCGCTACCGCTACACAACCGAGGTGTGAGTCTTAGCTAAAGACGAATACTTCATGAAAACAGGTGTTGGACTCAGGTTGGAGGGTGCTGATCGTGATGCTGTCTCTTAGAACCGTACAGACTATTACAGTCAGTGGTTAATCACGAGAAAATGCCCTCTAGTCCGTGGAACAGAATCGGCAAGTCGGCCCGACGTGAGCCGTTCGTGCCACTCATTGCGATTGCTGCGCTCCTGCTGATGGCCTTTGGCACCTGGCGACTCCGGCCACATCTGACGTTTCCGGATGAAACCGGTGCTATAGAACTCGCTCTCAGGATGGGATACGAGCAGAACCCGTTCATAGACAACTTTCGGAAGGGTGGGAATCTCCACCTCTACCTTTTAGCGCTCTCTTTTGTCCCGGTGACGCTATACTGGCTCGCAACCGGTCAACTAGGCGACATCATGTCTGGCGCGGCTACCGTCGGGAGTTCACCAAGTTGGGGCGTGTCCCCGGACCTCCTTACGGCCTTTTACGATGTGCTGTTCGCCGGTCGCCTAGTATCCGTCGTGTTCGGTGTCGGAACTGTGGTAGTCCTTTATTATCTCGGCCAGGAGCTACTGGACCGGCGTGCCGGAATCCTCGCATCAACGTTTTTGACGTTCACTGTCGGATACGTTCACACCGCCCATTACGCGACTGAAGATGTCCCGATGACGTTTTTCCTCATGCTCGGGTTCCTGCTAACGGTTCGTGCGTTTCATTCAAGCGACACCAGAACACTGTTGATCGCTGCACTGGTGGCTGGGTTAGCAGCATCGACAAAGGCGACTGCCGGCCTCCTTGTTCTCCCTATCGCTGTTGTGATCATTGAACGCCACTGGGACGAATCTGGGAGCATTGCCGAATTCATCGTGGCAGCGTGGAAATACCCAACGCTAACGGTCCTTGGATATGTTACCACAACCCCCTCAATCTTCTTCCATCCAGTTTCGTGGGCCGACGAAATCTCCCGGTACGTCGTTCGTAGCACGAGCGAATCAGTATCGTATAACTGGTCGGATCCCGGATGGCTCATCCAGCTCGCGCACCTCGCCGAAGGGCAAGGGATTGTGCTGTTCCTGTTCTCAATACTGTCTGTGCTGCTCGTCGTCGCTTTCCTTCTGCGAGGCACTCTCGACGGTGCACTCTGGCTATTGCTCCTCTATGCTGCCCCGTACTTCGCAGTCATTATTCAGGGAAACATGACACAGTTCCCCCGGGTGATGCCACTGTTCCCGATCCTCGCAGTTCTCGCTGGCGTTGCCGGCTCCGAGCTAACCCAATCTACTCGTTCCGTCCGAGTTGTTGGAATTGTCCTTCTCACGCTCGCTGTTGTCTTTTCAGGTGTCCATACCGCTGCCGGTGTCGCTGATATCAGCCAGTCGCGGCAGGAAGCGACCGAATGGACGCACGCGAACTTAGATGGTTCCGATTCTGTTGACGTGTATTCTCAGCGGGTGTACCTCCCAGAGTTCCCGGAAGAGGCGACGGTAAATCGTTACGTCATTCATTCGACGTTCCCTCGCGAAGAGTGGCAGCCAGGGCTTGAACGACTGGACTGTAACGCGCCCGAATACGTCGTACTCTCCAGTTACCACTACTTCCGGTTTTTTAAAGATCCGTCCGTGTACCCGGATGTGACTGAACGCATGTCGGCGCTATTCGCCGAAGAGGACTACGAAATTGTTCGAACCTTCGGTCCACCAGTTGACACCGAGCTCAGCGCGGAGCGGAAATTCAGAGACAGTACCCGACTCTCGTCGTTCCCCGAGGATGGGAACCCGACTATCGTTGTGCTGAAACGGATAGACGATGAACCGACCTGCTGATAACAACTATATGGAAAACCACTCGCCACGCACTGCCTGCTCGGACTACACACCCAGTATGATAGCAAGCGAGTCGCCCGAGGTACCGAGCGAGGGTGACATCTGTGACTGACGAACCACTCCCGAGTGTCTGTGTCGTCACTCATCCCCTTGCTGCCGCTGGCGAAAACGCCACGCGAAGCCTGCTTGATATCCTGTCGGCTGTGACATCGGTCGCGCTCGTGACGGCTGACCTGCCGGCTGATTCTGAGATTCGTGACCGGCACGAACTAATCGAACTCACGCAAAAAGGCACGGGTGACTCCGCCGTCACCGCTGCAGTCCGGTTCCTGCTGAATCAACTCCGGATGTGCCGCGTCATAGCTGCCCGTGACGAAGACGTAGTCCTGTTTTTTGGGGCAACGTCGTACCTGTTACCCATCATTGTGGCTCGGTTGCTCGGCAAGACGGCTCTCGTTGAACCCCGAGGCGACGTACCGCTAACGCTCCGACTGAACTGGGAACAGCAGTTGCCCGACTGGGTGGCCGCCGGGCTCGCTTACACGGTGCGTACGCTGGAACGGGCTGGCTTCGCCGCGGCTCACGGCATCATAACGTATACACCGGAGATGGCTCGTCAACTGGATCTGCATCCGGAATCCCCGAACGTCTATCCGACGGGAGCGCGCTACGTCCGGACGGACGAATTTCGCGTCCAGCGAGCTTACACCGACCGTGGCCGCATCGTGGGATTCCTCGGGCGGCTCGACGAGGAAAAGAACATCCGTGAACTCGCTACTGTCGCCGCCAGACTACCCGACGACGTGACCTTCAGATTCATTGGCGACGGAGACCTCCGGTCATGGCTGTCATCTGAACTCGCGGCAGAAATCGAACGCGGAGCAGTCGAGCTCACCGGCTGGGTGGATCACGACGACGTGCCGGACCAACTAAATGACCTCTCTCTGCTCGTGTTACCGTCACAACCGACTGAAGGACTTCCGACAACGATTCTGGAAGCCTTAGCCTGTGGGACACCAGTACTGGCCTCGCCGGTTTCGGGCGTCCCGGATGTCGTCCGCGAGGGCGAAACCGGCTTCTTGCTCGATTCACGGGAGGCGGCTGTCCTTCACGAGACGATACTCAATATCCTCGAGCGGGATGGATTGGACAGGATCAGCGAGAACGGACGCGACCTGATCGAGTCCCAGTATAGTTTCGAAGCGGCCTGTGAGCGGTACAGATCGATACTCAACCGACTGTAGCTGTGGCATCTATCGACATTTTGCTAACCGGCCCGAACCCTGTAGCTTTACAAAGTCTGATTCTGCTCGTTACTTTGGCATGCGCCGATTCACTAACGCGATTACAGAGACATCAACAAACTCTAATAACGTCTTGTGTATCACCTGATGTATACAGATGCGAATCGGGCAAACATCGTTCATCTCTTTCGTTTCGAAGGGTCTCTCTTCTGCGGCTGGCTTTATTGCCACAATCTTGTTTGCACGGCTACTCGGTGCCGAAATTCTCGGAAAGTACTACCTCTTGCTCTCAATTGTTGCGTGGCTCTCACTTCTCGGTTCAATCGGAATCGGCAGTGCGATTACGAAACGAGTCAGCGAGGGAACGGATACCGGGGAGTACAAGCTTGCAGGAGGGCTTACGATTGCAGTTATCGGTGGGATAATCATTGTCGGTCTGTTGCTCTTTCAGGAAATTATCACCAGCAACTTCGAGGTTGACCGTATCGGGTTCGTGATCATCCTCCTCGCTGTCGGATTGCTCGGGTCGTACGTTGACGCGATGCTCAACGGGGCTCACATGGTCCACGTCGCGGCGGTACTCAAGGTTGCGCGAAGAATTGCCAGAACGGTCCTACAAGTCGGTGGTGTGCTTCTCAGCTTCGGATTGACTGCACTCGTAATGGGATATGCGCTGGGTGGCCTCGTCCTCGTGGTCGCCGGGCTCTACGTTCTCGGTGGTCCGTACCACCTGCCACAAAAAGAGCACTTCGAACGACTCGTTGATTACGCGAAGTACGCCTGGATGGGACGGCTCGAAGGAAAAACATTCCAGCAAGCCGACGTTATCATCCTCGGACTGTTCGTTCCGAGTTCGCTCGTCGGGGTCTACGGTATTACTTGGAACATTGCGAACTTCCTCATCATCTTCAGCACGTCTATCAGTGGCGCGCTGTTCCCAGAATTAAGTAAGCTGTCGGCAGACGACCGGGATCAACAGATCGCGTCTCTCATTGAGGACGCGCTATCCTACACCGGATTAGTAACCATACCCGGCCTTGTCGGGGGGCTACTGCTGTCCGACCGCATTCTTCGGATCTACGGTGATGAGTTCGTACAGGGAGCAGGGGTCCTTGGACTACTTATTCTCTCAGTGCTGTTCTACGGGTATCAAAAGCAGTTCACGAACGCACTTGGGGGGATTGATCAACCGAAGGCTGCGTTCAAAGTAAATGGGGTACTGATCGCCTCGAACATGGCGCTAAACGCGGTCTTGGTCTACTCCATTGGTATGACTGGGGCTGCGCTGGCGTCTGCGACATCCTCGTTACTGAGCCTGATCAGCGGTTACTACATCCTTTGCAGACATATCGATTTCAGCGTTCCCGTCGCCGAGATCTCACGGCAAATTGGTGCAACAGTGGCGATGGGTGCACTCGTCACCGTCCTCAGCGGTGCGCTGGCACAGGCGAACGAACCGCTTCCCAACGAGATCGCTACGACCGCACTTCTCATCCTTGGGGCGGCCACCTATTTCGCAGTGTTAGTGTCCATCTCGTCTCAGTTCCGGACTGTCGTTCTCGATAACGTCCCGCAAGTTGCCTTACTGCGATAACTGGAGGCCGATTACCGGAGGTATCCCAACTCTTCTAGCTGCTGCTCGACATCGTCGTCAAGTGCCTGTTCGCCGGCCTGACCCTTCCGAACGCCCTTGTCTTCGAAGCTATTGTAGACGGTCCCGAGAGACGATTCCTCGTCGTCTTGCGGATAGGACACCTGAGCGTCCTCTATCAGAATCGTTCGCGCGGTGGATCCGTGGTTGGCGTCTTTTCTCACGGCGTCCCCAGCCTGTCGATAGACTGCTCGCCACGGACCGGCGTACCTCGATCTGTCCTGACACGACGCCGGTAGCACTCGTTCCGGCTGTTCGAGACGATACGTCATAGCGATTGCATGGTCGTCTACAGCAAACGAACTGTGCTCGCCGATCACTTCATCCCTGACAACATCGGGGAACCGAGTAAGGCTCGCGATCCGATTTTCGACGACGCTATCAGACTCGCCTGGACGCCTGACGACCAGCGGCACATGCGTCTGTACCTCGCTGATTCCCCAGCTGTGATCTGCAACTTGTACACTGGGGTCGATTCGACTTCGTTCACCGAACCCTTCGCCGTGATCGCTTGTAATAACTAACAGCGTGTCATCTAGGTCGCCTCGCTTATTGAGTGCCGCGATGAGATACTCCATCGCAGCATCGAGTTGCCTGATACACCCGTCGTAGAGGCTCTCGACTGCTCGGAGCTTCCACCAGTCGTCATTTGTCACGATCTCTCGTGACGGCGGGGCTGACAGGGAATCGTGGAGGGCTTGTAGCTCGCTACCACCCCATTGGTCGTATTCCGGCATCGGTTCGTACGGGTAATGAGCGTCCATCAGGTTAAGACACGCCGCCCACGGACCGCTCCGCGACCCTGACCAGTTTAGAAATGAATCGATGTATTCTGTGGCCGATTCGTCTTCGGTATCGGTGCCGCCGTCGTAGTACTGGAAATACAGCCCGTTGATCACCGACCGCAGTGGCGCATCATTGTTGAAACACCGGATGAGGTACTCACGGTTCGTCTGATGACCTTCGATATCCGAGGGCGTGATTCCGGCTTCGAAGTAGCGGTGTCCGGGATCCTGCCGCGGCCCGTCGACAGTCTGGAATGGTTCGGTCAGATTCGAAGACACGCCGACCACCACGTTCGGTGTGAAGATTCCCGTTTCGTAATCATAGTCCTCCGCGAGTTCGTGCCATATCGTGCTTTCGGGGTCCAGTTCTGATTCGTGCTTTGTCACGCCATGCTCGGGGACGTGATAGCCAGTAAAGATGCTCGCGTGGCTTGCGACGCTGTGAATGCTCGGCGCGCGCGCCTGTTCGTACACCTCAGATTCGTCAGCAAACCGTTCGAGAAACGGCGTTGTCCGAGTACCATACCCATAGAGACTCAAATTTCTCGCCCGGACGCTATCGAGAATGACGAGGAGAACGTTCGGCGAATCCATTGTGTTGAGTGACTGGAGTCGCAATAATATGTCTTTCGTGAAGTACAGCCTCCAAGTCACTGAGTGAAATTAATGGCAAAACGCCAGACATAACGGTTAAATCCTCCACTGCTCCATCACCACTCATGCCGCGGGTTCTCGTCGGGCCGACAAAGGCGGATATGTCTAACGACGAATACGGGAAGAGCTACAATCTATTGAATAACCTCCACGACAAGGATTTCATCGTCGATACATACACACAGACGGTTTCCGACCGGCTCGACCCACAAAACGTCACTGTGTATCCGCTCGGTGGCTCCAACCGGATCGCGTACTACGCGAAATTATACTGGACACTCTTGAAGGAGCTACGTAACGGTCCCGTTGACATATATCATCACATGAACCTCAGCTATCGGTGGTTCAATCCTCTACTGGTTTCGGGCCTCCAGAGGGACATCCCGGTCGTCATCGGACCCTGTCAGGCTGGACACGCAATTATGGCCGAAGAGTTCAATCGAATGATCTCCTCTTGGGTCGGGTCCGAACTGCCGCGTCCGCTGACAGACCCGCTACACGGGGCTGTCGATGCAACGCGAGACGTGGTCTTGGACCCACCTCGGATGGACTTATTCAAACGGACACTCAAGGCCGCTGATCGGGTTGTTGTCGTCCATGAAGAGGCTCGAGAAGTGTACGCCGATTTTGTCGACGAGTCGAAACTCCGGACGATACCGCTCGGTGTTGACCCGGACTTTTTCAACTACAGTCAACCCGCGGACTCCAAGGAACTCGTGGCTATTGGTAGCCTTAGGGAACGGAAGGGCTACGACATCCTGTTCGAGGCACTTGACAGAATCAGACAGGAGTATCCGGATGTCCATCTGAACGTCTTCGGCGATGGGCCACTGGAAGACGACCTACACGAGCAGGTCAAGCGCCTCGATCTGGAGCGAAACGTCACGTTCCACGGGTACGTTGACCAGTCTATCGTCCGAGAGCACCTCTCGCGGGCACGTGTCTTCATCCACCCATCGAGATCAGAGAGTTTCTCTCTCGTCCGTTTAGAAGCGATGTCGACCGGCTGTCCGGTGGTCGTCACCGATATCTCCGGGGCGCGCGAGATGGTCCGTGACGGGGAGGAAGGCTTTGTCGTTCCGATAGAATCGCCAGGACCGATCGCCGATGCCGTCACGACCCTGCTTTCTGATTACGAACTCACAAGACAGGTATCCAGACAGGCGCGGGATCGTATCGAGGAGAAATACGATTGGCGGAAAATCGCGGCGGAGTATCTCGAGGTGTACCGTTCGCTGTCTGGTTAAGGCCGTACCGCCGTCTATCGTCTGCACCGAAAGGTCTTAATCCATCGACTGAGACGTTCGGAATAGATATGGTCCTCGTAGTGCTGGGTATCGATGCACTCGACCCGGAGCTAGTAGATTCGACGGCACATCCGAACTTGACGCTTGCCGACCACCACGCCATCGAGACGATCAGGAGTGTCGAAGGTGGCCCCAGCACCCACGAACTCTGGCCAACGATTATTACGGGACTTAGGCCTCCGGAACATGGTATCACGCTTGACGATGGTGTCGCTTGGGAGAACCCTATCCTCCGATTCGGTAGTGCAGCTGCTGACTACCTTCTCCCGTCGGAGCTACAGACGCGTCTCGGCGCCTGGCTACTGAACAATACCGAACAGGACGCGTTCCGGATCCCGGCAACCTACTACGAGGAGAACGATCTGACGACGGTGTTCGACGGACGGGAGGCGGCACCAATCGGCATCCCCAACTATGTGATCGACCCGGGCACAGAGGACCGCGAACACAGCCTCCGGCGGAACCTCGGCGATCTCTTCGAGCGTGATCTCGAAGCGAAAGGCGGTCACTCGTCGACGGATCCGGCGCTTTTTTACGAACAGTGCCTCGAAATGTCGATGGTTCGCCTTGTTCGCGCACGACGGGCGCTCAGAGGAGGACGACACGAACTGGTGTTTGCATACACGAGTGGACTTGACCTCATTGGCCACGTCGCGTACGAGCAGCCCTCACTGCAGAACCGTGCCTACGAGGAAATAGACGAGTTCGTCGGTGAGGTTCGTGACGACCTTGGAGACAACGACGAGCTGTTGCTCGTCAGCGATCACGGCCTGCAGGACGGCGTCCACACCGACAAGGCGATGATTGCGGGGACCGACCCAGCCATGGTCGACGCAATCAAGAGCGTCGTCGATGTCCGGGCGGCTATCGAAGCCGAACTTGATGAGACGGACCACACGTCGACGCCGCAGGTGACGGCGTCAGAAGACGCCGATCGGTCGGGCGCAGAAGTCAAAGAGCACCTCGAAGACCTCGGGTATATGTAACCATGTCGGACGATCCAAACGTCCTGCTCGTCATCCTCGACAGCGTACGGGCACAGAATCTCAGCGGCTATGGTCACGTCAACGAGACGACGCCGTTTTTGGACTCCTTCGCTACAGAGCGGGCGACGCTGTATGAACAGGCTCGAGCTCCTGGTTCGCGAAGCGTCACAAGCCACGCGAGCATTTTCTCCGGCCTACATGTCGAAGAACACGGTATTGTCTCGGCTGGGCGCCGACTGGACCCGTCGGCGTCGGTCTTCACGCAGCTGCGAGAAGACGGATACAGTACCGGCGTGTTTACCGAGAACGATTGGCTGACGACTGTCGATGTCGGACTCCGCGACGGCTTCGACGAGATCGTCGGAGCACGGAACGTCCCGTTTCCAGTGGCAGTCAACCCCCATGAATTCGTCTCGAACGAAGGCCGGGGACAGTATGTGGAGTTCCTCAAACTCGCGCTGGGCAGTGACGCACCGCTTCGGTCACTTGCAAACGGCGTGGCAACGAAAGTCCAGTCAGACTACAAGCAGTTCCTCCCGGATAGTGTCAGAGCATCAACGCCGGCAGATGTCTATGTGGACTCGCTGCTTGACTGGAGCGACCGACAGGACGGGCCGTGGGCAGCGTGTCTCAACCTGATGGATGCCCATATTCCGTACGAACCGATGCCGGAATACGACCGGTGGGGCGGCTCAGAGGCGTCGTCGTTGCAGGCCGCTTTCGAGGACCAGAAGTGGGATTTCAACGGCGGACATCGGCCGTGGTGGCAAAAGAAGGCGGTCGAATCGCTGTACGACGGCGCGATTCGCCAGATGGACGCGGAACTCGAACGGCTGGTTTCGGCACTTGAACGACGCGGTGAGCTCGACGACACCCTTCTCGTCATCACGAGCGATCACGGCGAGGGTTTCGGCGAAGAGAGCGACGTTCGCCCGGGCGTGCGGGTCGCCGAACACGGCGTCGCGATCCATGACTGTCTGCTCCATGTCCCGCTCATCGTGCGCTATCCGGGCCAGACCGAGTCTCGCCAGGTCGACCGCCCCGCGTCGCTGGTCGAATTTCCACGAGTCGTGGACCGGGTGCGGGACGGCAACCAACAGCCGGCCGGATTCTGTCCCGACGGACCGGTCCTCGCTACTGCCGTCGGCCTCGATGAACCGCTGCAAGAGCGCGCCGGTGCGTACGTTGACGACCTGTCGCCGTGGACCGCTACGTCGCGAGCAGTGTTCGAAGACGACGGTGAGGCGGTTGTCAAGTACTGTACCAACCAGGACCGCGCCGCCACAGTCGTCAGTCGCAACGCCCAGACGTCGTACAAAGTTTCCGATGACGGTACCGAGCACGTCGACCGCGCGTTCGAATCGATAGCGGAACTCGACGTCAAGACGGCGGGCGAGGACTTCGACAACCTCGACGACGGGACCTACCAACGTTTGGAAGACCTCGGCTACGTCTAACGCCCCGGCGGGAGGCTTCCATACTCCCAGATCAGGTCGAAGTAGCGCTGCATCCCAGCGACGAACGAGCCGTTGTCCGTGATTGCGGCCTGGCGCATGTGGTTGGGAACGTCTGGCTCCTCGACTAGTAGAATCGCCTCGCCGCTGTCGTAGTCCATGCTGGGGTCGACGAGCGTCCCGCGCCAGGGGAGCTTCTCAGTGCTGAACCGCAGGTCGACAGCAGAGTACTCCGAGGCCAGTCGGTCGACGATGTCGGCCTGAACAGCAGCCTTCTCCGCTGGTAGCTCGTCGGGATGCAAGAAGAGAACGCTGACCTCGACACCGCGGTCGAGTGTCTCCGCCAGTGCGCGCTCGACGCTATCGAGGTAGGCGAAGCTATTGGTGATGACGCGAAGCGTCTCTTCAGCGTCATCATACAGTCGGCGGGTCTCGCGTTCGCTCGGTTCGCCCACGTCGACGACGTGGAACAGTTCGGCCGTCGGCGAGATGTCTTCGCTTGCCCGTTCAAACCGCGGTTCGTACTCTGCGAGGAAGGCCTCGCGGTAGGAGTCGATGTCTGTGGCGAACGATTCGTATGATTGCCTGCGGTTCTCGACGGCCCGGTCGAGGATTTCGCCGGGCGATTTCGGCTGGTACTCCTTGGGACGGCCGGGTATCACCTTGATGAAGCCGCGGTCAGACAGCGACTCCAGCACGCCGTAGACGCGGGCCTTGGGGATGCTGCTCGCTTCCGCGAGATTCGGAGCCGTCGTTCGGCCGAGCGAGAGCAACTGTTCCAGCGCTGTCGCCTCGTATTCGGTCAGCCCGACCAGGTCGAACACGTCCGCGGGGTCGCTCATACACGCCCATGTGTGGCAGGGGATGTAAAACGCGTCGCCCGCCGCCCAAATCTATTAGTGGGTGGCGGCGAGTAGTTACTCGAAGAGTGAGTAACATGACTGCGACATCCCAGACCGAGGAAGACGATCACATGGAAGACATCGAAGACGGCTGTGGCTGTGCGGAGGTCTGGGAACACATGAGCGAGCAGCGCAACGACTGATACGGCTGTTATCAGCGATTTTTGATAGTCACCGCTTTTTCATCGACGACTGCGAGAACCTAACCGAAACCCCGCACGCGGGCAGACCCGCATTTATTTGTCTTCGCGTGGATGACGTTGAGTCAATGGCCGACCGAGACGACGTCTGTATACTGTTGCCGACATTCAACGAGGCAGAGACTATCGAGTCGGTCGTGTCCGGGTTTCGTGAGCAGGGGTTTACCAACGTTCTCGTCATTGACGGCGGCTCGACCGATGGGACACAGGAGGCTGCCGAATCAGCCGGCGCGCGAGTCGTCGAACAGTCCGGCTCGGGGAAGGGACAGGCTGTCAGGGAGGCAGTGACGCGTCACATCGAGCAGCCGTACGTGCTGATGGCCGACGGCGATGCGACCTATCGGCCCGACGAAGCGGACAGGCTACTCGAACCGCTGTTGTCGGGTCAGGCCGCCCACGTCATCGGAAATCGGTTCGCGGATATGCGACCCGGCGCGATGACGAAACTGAACCAGATCGGCAACCGCATCATCAACAGTGCCTTCGAAACGATTCACGGACGGGACCTCACTGATATCCTCTCTGGCTATCGAGCGTTTACGCGTCAGTCCTTCCAGCGGAGTTCGCTGACGGCTTCTGGCTTCGGTATCGAGACGGAGATGGCCGTCGAGTGTGTCAAACACAACATCTCGACGGCCGTGGTGCCGATCACCTACCAGCCCCGGCCCGACGAGTCCGACACGAATCTCCGTCCGTTCCGGGACGGCGCGACGATCATCCTGACGCTGTACCAGATGGCAAAGACCAACAATCCACTGTTTTACTTCGGGAGCGTTGGTCTCGGAAGCACTGTGGTCGGGTTCCTCCTCGGCGCGTACGTGGCCTACGACTGGGTCGTCAACAGTATCTCACACGAGGTGATCGCAGTTGTCGGCTCGTTCGCCATTCTGCTGGGGATTCAGCTCCTCATGTTCGGCGTCCTGTCCGATATGCTCGTGGCGGTAAACCGCGAACAGACACGCCGTCTAGAGGATCTTGCCGTCCAACTCACACACGAGACCCGCGGTCAGCCGGCGGACGTGTTCGACGACCAGCCGGTCGGTGACGCGGAGGGTACCGGAGAGAGTGACACAGAGACAACGCCGCCGGTATCTCCGCACCAGCCCGACGAGTAGTTTAGAACGGGACCAGCGCGCGGAGCTGGGAGAGAATACTGTTTCTGGTCGCTTCCCGTTTGCGTTCGAATATCGGATGGAGGTGGTTGAGTAGCTCCTGCTCGTTGTCGAATTCCGCGGCGTTCGTCTCGTCGAGCGCCTCGGCGACGGTCATCGAGTGGCCCGACGCGTCGAACGGGACTGCGATGTGGCCGGCGGCGTCCCGGACCTCTCTCGTCGTCGCGGGATACTCGATGTCCACGTCCGACAGGCGGGCGTCGAGTGCCGCGATACCGAACTCGATGACATCTGGCTCGTCGCTGTTATCGGCTGGTGGCCGTACTCCCATTGGTAAAGCGATGGGGCCGGGGGATAGAAAAGTCTACGTTGTCCAGTCAGTTCTTGCACCCGGCCAGCCACTCCTCAGCCCAGTCCTCGATTTCGTCGAACACCGGACAGAGGGATTCACCCTTTGGCGTGAGTCGATAGTACGTCGCGACTGGCGCGTCCTCTTCGAGCCGCCGGTCGACAAAGTCCATCTCCTGAAGATCATCGAGGACCCGCGAGAGGGTACGAGAGCTGGCGTCGGTGGCCCGTTTGAGTTCGTTGAATCGCTGTTCACCCTTCTGCAGTTCGTGGAGCACGATCAGTCGCCAGCGCGACCCAATCTGTTCCAGCGACTCGATAACGGCACACGGGCCGCTCTCTTCTTCCTCGTCTGTGACAGTGAATACTTCAGATGACATTGGTGCTACCTGGTATCCCTCTTGTCCGGGAACGTACAAATAGGTTCGGATACGAACCAAGTAACGTAATGAAACCACTAATCGCGGTTCGACAGTCTCGTAGCGAAACGACCCCGACCCCGGAGGTGAGCGCCTGATGGCGTTCGAGTCCGCCGGTGCGGGCGAACTGTTCTTGCTGGGCCGACTCCTGTTCGGTGGGGTGCTTGCCTTCATGGGACTGAACCACTTCCAGAACGCCGGACAGATGACCCCCTACGCGGCGGCGAAAGGGCTCCCGGCACCCGCGGCGTCGGTCTACGGAAGCGGTGGGTTACTCCTCGTCAGCGGCGTCCTCGTTATTATCGGTGCGTACCCCGCCATCGCGGCCGGTGGGCTGGCGACGTTCCTCGTCGGCTCCGCCGTCCTGATGCACAACTTCTGGGCGGTCCCGGACGACCAGGTACAGGACGAGATGACGCAGTTCCTCAAGAACATCGCCCTCGCCGGCGGCGCGCTGTCGCTGCTTGCGGTGGCTGGTACGTCGTGGCCGTACAGCGTCGCCCTGTCCCTGTTCTGAAGGCCCGCGTCTACCACAGTCGGCTGCCTTCGCCCGGCCCGCCTTCATCAGTCACTGTCGGCGACACCTGTCGCCATCCATAAGCCGTCGCGTACCTGAACTGTGTGTGAATGATGCAGTCGCTGCCGACGCCGGCCACGCCCGCGTGGCTCCCGTGGCAGGAAGCGGTCGTCCTCGTCGTGGTGCTTGTCATCCTGCTTGCCGTCCGCCGCCTGTCGACCGCGCGACTTGGCGACGGGATACGGGCACGACTCCTCCTCGGCGTTCCATGGGGGACGCTGCTGACGATGGCCGGCGTCCTGGCGGTGTACCTGTTCCTGCAGGGCGCGTGGTGGCACCCGCGGGACCCGCTTGTCACCCCGTTCCGGACGTGGTCGTACTTCTACCCGTTCGGGATGCTCACGGGGGCGTTTACCCACGGCAGTCAGGGCCACATTACGGGGAACCTCATGGGAACGCTGGTGTACGGGACGGTCGCGGAGTACGTCTGGGGTCACTACCCTCGCAAGCGGGGTGTCCAGACCTTCACGTCGCTTCGGACGAACCCGTTTGCCCGGTTGCTGGCCGTGCCCGTCGCCATGTTCGTCGTGGGTGTGTTCTCCGCTGTGTTCGCTATCGGGCCGATTGTTGGCTTTTCGGGCGTGGTGTTTGCCATTGCCGGGTTCGCGCTCGTGACGCGGCCGACGCTGTTTCTCGGTGCGTTTCTCGGGACCCGCGTGCTTGACCTCCTGTATTCGGCGCTCCGATATCCGGTGTCGACGGCCGCTGGTCAGACCCGGTTCGTGACGCCGTGGTGGTCCAACATCGCCATCCAGGGGCACGCTATCGGCATTCTGGCAGGCGTCGTCGTGGCGCTCGCGCTGCTGCGGAGTCGGGACGAACACCCGGACACGTTGCGGGTGTTCTTTGCGACGCTCGTGTTCGCCGTCGCACAGGGCCTCTGGGCGGTGTACATCCCGCTCGGCGGCGGTCGGTTTCGGCTGTTCCGCTGGGCTGGGACGGCACTGGTGTTTCTCCTCGCGCTCGTCGTCGCCGCGGCGACCGTCGGTTCTGACCGGCGGTTTCGCCCGTCGTTCGACCGCCACCCGGCGTCACTCGCGGTGATAGTGCTCCTCGTCGTCCTCGGTGCACTGAGTCTCGCTGCCGTCCCGACGAACGTCGTCGACCTGCAGGCGGACCAGCTCCCCGAAGACGGCATCGAGGTCAGAGACTACGTGGTGACCTACGATGAGAACGTCCCGAACGCGTACTTCGAGAGTATCTGGGTGCCGACGCAGCAAGCGGGGACAAGCGTCAACGCCAGCGGCGTCATCGTCGCTAGCGCAGAGCGGGAGGTCTGGATCGCCGCCGTCCAGCCGGGTCGGCTCGCAGTCAACGGCGAGGAGCGTGTCACGGTCGGCGGACCGACCTGGCGCGAATCGGTGTACGCGAACCGGACAGACTGGTCGGTACTCGGCAATGCCAGCGTCTACCGGGTTCAGCTCAGGCGCGAGGAGGGTCAGTCACGGACGGCGTATACCTCGGAGCCATCGACGGCGGACGTGATACTCGACGGGCGGAACGTGACGGTTGCGGCGCGCCAGCACGGATTCGATGTGGTCGTAACACGGGGGAACGAAACGGTTGGGCAGGCACCGCTCCCGGCGAACATGACGCGGACGCGGATCGGCGGGCTGACCTTCGAGCGGAACCGCTCGCGGCTGTACGCAGGGACAGATGGGACTCGTGTCAAGATCGCGGAGCGCCGCCAGCAAGCGGCGCGACGCTAGGTCCAGTCGATGCGGTACACTTCCGCGGTAATCGCCTGTCGGTCCGATTCGTGGAACTCGAACTGTCGCGGCAGGTCGAACTCCGTTTCGAAGGCGTGGGTCACTTCGCCGCCGTTGTCCCCGGCGAAGGATTCGACGAACGATTGGCTTCCGTCGTTGTGAATCGAGTACGACACGGCTGCGATGGACGCAGCAGTTTCGAGGAACCGTCGGTCGGCGTGTTCGTTGTCCGACTGCGCGCCGAAGGGCGGGTTCATCACGACGGTGGTGTCCCCGACAGGAGGACACAGCGGAGCGGTGGTGGCATCTGCCCGAACCCACGACACTGGGGTCGTCGACCCGACCTTGCGCTCGTTTTCGCGCGCCGTCGACAGCGGCGCGGGGTCGATGTCCAGCCCGACGACCCGGGCCGGCGAGCGCAGCGCCGCGCCCAGCGCTAGCATCCCGGTGCCACAGCCCAGATCGACGACCGTCCGCCCCTGAATGTCGCCCTGGAGGTCCGCGGTATGGACCAGATGGGCCGCCAGATCCGGCGGCGTCCGGTACTGTTCGAGACTGGCCCGCGGGTTGTCGAAACCGGCGACAACGGCGAGTTGCTGGGCGAGCGCACTCTTTGTCGGCATTATCTGAGATACACGCAGTTCATTCAAAAACGTTTTGAAATGCCCAGTAGTTATTCTACTGGCAGTGAGACGACGAATTCGCTGCCGCCGAGGTCGCTCTCTTCGACCCAGATGTCGCCGCCGTAGCTGTCGACCATCACTGATACGAAATAGAGGCCGAACCCGGTCCCCGTGGACTCGGTTCCATGCTCTCCTCGCTCGAAGATTGCCTCACGCTCTGCGGGGGGTATTCCGGGGCCGTCGTCAGCGATGCGAAGATGGACCATCGAGCCGACGCGTTCCGTCGTCACCTCGATTGTGGTGCCCGGACCGCCGTGCTCGACAGCGTTCGTCAAAATGTTCCCGACGACATCGTCAAGGAGGTCGTCAGCCACGACCACAGTCTCGTCGTGGATGTCTGTTCTGAGCGTGCAGTCCTCGTCCATCGAAACCGCTTTTTTTGTCGCCCCTTCGACAACCGAACCTAGTTCCATCGGCTCTGCCTCGGTTAGCCCCTCATCTGACATCGTACTCAGGACGCTTCGGACCTTCTGTGTGAGGTCGACGATGTCCTGACTCCAGTCCAGAATCGTTTCGGCGTAGGCCGCCTGTGTCCCGGTAAGTGCGTCTGCCAGCGTTTCTGCACGCGCCTCGATGACCGTCATCCCGTTGAGGATGTCATGCCTGAGAATACTGTTAAAAAACTCCATTTGCTCTTCGCGGCGCTTGAGATCCGTGATATCCGTCCCCTCGACGATTATTTTCTGCACGGTGCCGTCGACCATCACCGGCCGGGCCACGACGGCAGTCGAGATACGCTGGCCGTCTGTGCCGACATGCTCGGCCTCGAACCTGACCATCTCACCCTCACTCGCCCGCTCGACAGCGTTCTGACAACGGCACGCGACTCCTTCACTGTGGTTCCACCAGGGCGTTTCCCAGAACGGCTCCCCGAAGACGGCGTCGTCATCGACATCGATGAATCCGAGCGCCGTTTCGTTCGCCCTGATAAGATTTCCGTCAGCGTTGAGAATTCCGATGAACGTCTCCGGTGAATTGAACGTCGCTTCCAACAACCGCTGGCTCTGCTCGCGTGTATCGACAGCGAGTTCACGCTCGATCTCCGCTTCGACCCACTGTGTGAGATGTTCGAACAGCGTCTGCTGCCAGTCCGAGAACTCCGAAATCGACTCGGTGTCGTTGACGAAACACAGCGTTCCGTACTCCGCTCCGTCTGCTCGAAGCGTCGCGCCGACGTAGGCCTCTAGTCCGAACCGCTCGTAGGCAGGGTCAGTCGCCATTGCCTCACTCGCGTTGGTGACGACGTAAATCCCGGATTCGTTGAGGGCGTGTCTACAGTACGTCTCGGAAAGTGGCGTCTCGTCTCCCGCCGTAATCGTCGATTGCAGCCCGCTACTGGCGACTATTTTGTGTTCATCGCCGGAGACGACTGTAACGTGGCCGTTGGGAAACCCCAGATGTTCTCGACCGACCTCCAAGACTGGCTCGACGCGCTCCCGAAACGTGGTTCCGCTGGCCGCCATCGCCGCAGTGAGGTCTTGCATAGCCGCAAGATAGCGATCCTGTTCTTCCGGGTCGCTACCCTCGGCACCGTCCAGCGGATCATTCATAATCGGTGACTCGACCGCCCCGGAATTGAAGATTCGGACCCGTTTCTCAGAAGCTGAAATGCGGCTGACCGGTAACAGTGTGGCAATCGATTACCGTTACGGAGTCGCGTGTGGGAGTTCAATATAAAACGCTGCGCCGCCGAGGTCGCTGTCCTCGACCCAGACATCGCCACCGTAGCTCCGGACCATCGTGTCCACGAAGTAGAGCCCGAAGCCGGTGCCGCCGGACTCGGAGCCCTTTTCGCCGCGCTCGAAGATACGCCGGGCCTCGCTGCTCGGAATGCCGTCCCCGTCGTCGGCGAGACAGACTGTGACAACCCCATCCTCGACCGTCGTCGTCACATCGATGGTCACATCCGCACCACTGTGTTCGACTGCGTTGAGAAAGAGGTTCGCGAACACGTCGTCGAGCAGTTCGTCGGCGACGACGGTGACGGCCTCCGATTCGACGGTGACAGTACAGGCGTCACCGACCGACCGGGCGCGCTCCGCTGCGGCCGTGAGGACGGCCTGTAGCTCCCGGTGTTCGTGGCCTCGCCCGTCCTCGTCGGTGACCGTCTCCAGCACTGACCGGACCTTCTCCGTGAGGTCGATCAGGTCGTCGCTCCACCGGACGATGGTCGACGCGTACTCGCGTTCCTGGCTGTCGAGCGTGTCCTCGAGGAGTTCGCCCCGTGCCCGAATCACGTTCATCCCGTTGAGAATGTCGTGTTGCAGGATACTGTTGAAGAAGTCCATCTGGTCGGTCTGGCGCTGAATTGCACGCTGCTGGCGACTCCTGACGACTGCGTACCGGAGTGCCCTCACGAGTCGGTCACCGTCCAGATCCGCTTTCGGCAGGTAGTCCTGTGCGCCGCGGTTGATAGCCTCGATGGCCATCTCCTGGTCTTGCATCCCCGTGAGCACGATAATCGGCGCGGCATCGACCATCTCGGTCGCCCGGTCGAGCGTCGAAAGCCCCGTCGACTCCGGCAGGCCGAGGTCGAGCAACACCACGTCGTAGGTCGCCCCGGGGCGGTCGGCGACCGGGGCCAGCGACTCGACGTGGGAGATGGTCACGTCGTCGACGAAGTGCCCCACGGCCGGCGAGTTCAGGTGGTGCTCGACGAGGCGGGCGTCCCCCGGATTGTCTTCGACGAGGAGTACATTGAGGTGTATCGGCTCAGTCATCGTCATTTCGGTGGCCGCTTGACGACCGTGAGGAAGAACTCCTCGACACTGCTCACGATGTCGACGAAGCCGTCGAAGTCGACTGGCTTCGTCAGATAGGCGTTTGCGTGGAGGTCGTACGATTCGATGATGTCTTCCTCTGCCTCGGAACTGGTCAACACGACGACCGGAATCCGCCGAAGCGACTCGTCGTCTTTCATCTCTTTAAGGACTTCCTGTCCGCCCTTGCGGGGCATATTGAGGTCGAGCAACAGCAGGTCCGGGCGGCGTGCGTCCGCGTACTCGCCCTCCTGCCGAAGGAACTGCAGCGCCTCGACGCCGTCGTTGACCACGTGGAGGTTGTTCAGCACCTTCCCCTTCTCCAGGGCCTTCTCGGTCAGTTTGACGTCCCCGGGGTTGTCCTCGGCCAGCAGAATCTCGACCGGCCGTCCCTCGCTGGACTCAGTCATCGCCGCGCACCTCCGTCACCGCCGGCAACGTGAACTTGAAGGTCGCCCCGTCCTCGGACGGTTCGACCCAGATGCGCCCGTCGTGGCGCAGGACGATTCGCTGGCAGACGGCCAGCCCGATGCCGGTTCCTTCCGTGTCGTGGGCTCCAGTGCGGTGGAAGATGTCGAACACATCCTCGCGGTCCCCGTCCGGAATCCCCGGCCCGTTGTCCGAGACGGTGAACACGACCTCGTCGTCCTCTCTGTCTGCGCTGACCTCGATACGCGGCTCGATGCCGGCTTCCACGGCGTATTCGATAGCGTTTTCCAGCAGATTCTGAAATACCTGCCCGACCTGATTCGGATCGGCTTCGACGGGTGGCAGTGACTCAACTGTGATGCTGGCGTCTACCTCTTCTATTCGCATCTGTAAGGCGTCCAGCGTCCGGTCGATCACCGCCTCCGGGTCCGTCTCCTCGAACTCGCTTGAGGTCGTCTCGACCCGCGAGTACCGGAGCAGGGCATTGACCATCTCCTGCATTCGGCGAGCCCCGTCGATGGCAAAGGCCATGTACTCGGCGGCCTCGTCATCAAGGTCGTCGCCGTATTCACTGTCCAGCAGGTCGACGTAGCTCGATACCATCCGGAGCGGCTCTTGCAGGTCGTGTGAGGCGATGTAGGCGAACTGCTGGAGCGCCTCGTTCGACCGTTCGAGTTCCGTCTGCTTCGATTTGAGTCGCGTCTCCCGCTCGACCCGGTCAAGCGCTGCGGCCGCCGTGCCCGCGAGAATTTCCAGCAGGAACCGCTCGTCGGTGTCGAACGACGACACTGTGTCGGACCCGATACACAGTAGCCCCTGGTCGTCGAGCGGGAGACACAGGAGCGTCCGCATCGGCATGTCCGGTGCCGAGGGGTTCGACAGCGCCTGGTAGTCCTCGATGACGGTCGGCTCGCCCGCGTGGAAGATGTCGTTCTCGTCGCTCTCGGGCCCCATCTCCGGGAGGTCGGCGGGCCTTTCCACCCCGGCGAAGTCGGTCGCGGCCCCCGTCGCGCCGATGGGGGAGAGCGTGTCGTCGCCGTCGTCGTAGGACCACATCGCGGCGAGTGGCTGGTCGACGATGCGCTGTGCGATGTGGACGACCGTGTCCGCGGCCGCGGTCTCCGTACGGCTGTACAGTAGCTCGTTGGTCGCCTCGCTGAGCGCCTCGACGCGTTCCTCGTGGCGCTTGAGCGCGGTGATGTCGCGGGCGACGCTGACCACCTGCGTTAGTTCTCCGTCGTCGTCGAACACCGGCCGATACCACGTCTCGAAGACGAGGTCATCCACTTTCTGTGTCACGCGGACCTCGTCGCCGTCCAGCGCTTGCTCGACGGCGGCGACGATGTCCGGATACTGGCCATACGCCTCGAACACGGAGACGCCTTCGAGTTCCCCGGGTTCTAACCCGAGTTCGTCTAACCCTCTCCCGGCCGAGTAGGTAAAGACGCCGTCAGGGTCGAGCGTGAACACGACAACCGGGAGGTTCTCGACCAACGTCTGGAGTTGCTTGCTCCGCTCAGTGTGTTTGCGTTCCTGTCGCCGGATTTCGGTCACGTCGTGAATGAACGCCACAACGCGGGTTACGTCGTCGATGACGGCGCGCTCGAGCGACACTTCGACTCGCCGGCTCTTCCCATCCGGACCCTCTGTCGTCCATTCGACCTGTGCCGACCCCGATGTGGCTGCCTCTGCAATCAGGGCGTTTGCGTCCGCCGTCGAGAACCCCGACGGGCTGAACTCGCCGACGTGCATCCCGACGACATCCGCCGGGGGACACCCGAGCAACGCGCCCGCTGCCTCGTTAGCCCTGACAACAGTCCCAGTGTCGGCGTCGTGGATCATAATCGGGTCCGGATTCGCCTCGAAAACATCGCGGAAAAGAGCAGTGTCCTCCGTGGAAGCCATACACAGATTCGGCTGGCGGAATACAAGACTGTATTCCCGCCGTTCTCAGGTGTGAGAACGCTACCAGGTGCCGTGGAAGGTGTCGAACTCCAGCGAGTCGAGCGGCTTCTCGCCGATAGCGATTTCGTATTCGCCGGGGGTGAGCATCGGCTTCTTGAACTGCGGGCCGTCGTCGGTCGTGATACGCGGACAGCCGGTGTTGACGTAGGCGTCCATCCCGAAGTTCGTCAGCCGGTCCGGTGTCACCTCATCCATGGTGATGAGGTAGGCGTTCTCGTTGTTCTCGACGATCTCCTGGGCCTTGTCCCAGCGGCCCTGTCCGATCTTCGTACAGAAGATGACGCCCCAGGACTCGGCGTCCATCGCGCGGTGGACCGCGCCGTATCGCTGCTTCATGAACTTCTCCGTGTCCGCGACGGTAACGACGTTGTTGACCGGGTCCGCGATGACGACGTGTTTCTCGGGGTGTTCCATCGCCAGCCCGAGCGGGTGGAACTTCCCGCCACCGACGTACAGCATCTGGTCGGCGTCCACGTCGGCGCTGGCGTAGTTACAGCCCAGCACCTGCCCCTCGTGGGTCAGCCGCTCGTCGCCGCGGCGCGTGTGGACGGTGTAACCCCGGTCTTCGAGCCACTCGCGCATCTCGTCGAACTTGTTCATGTGCTGGGCCGTCGTCACAAGCCCCACGTCGGGGTCTTCTTCGGGGTCCGCGAGCTGTTCCTCGCGGGCCTGCTTCATGATGGGGAAGACGTCGACGTTGGAGAACAGCGGCACGTAGATAATCTTGTCAGACTCCTTCATCGGCGAGTGACCGAAGTGGACGAACACGTCAGTCCGGCGCATCATGTAGGTGTCCAGGTCACAGGCCCCGTAGCAGGGCTGGCCCGAGAGCAGTACCGTCACATCGTCGGGGAGATTCTCGCGGAGGTCGTCGGCCACGGCCGGACCGCGGCGCTTCAGTCCCTCAGGGAACTGCAGGCCAACCTTCTCTGCGTCGCGCTCCTCGACAGCTTCGATGATTCGGTCGAGCTCGTAATCCCACTCGCGGTCGTGTTTGAGCGACAGTCCGGTGTTCCGGAGGTCGCCGTCAGTCCGCTCTTGACTCATTGAAACCCTGTACCCGTTCGAGCGTGATAACCCCCGTGTTTCGATGAGCGGGCAGTTACTTCATAATCTCGGCGAGTCGGCGCTCGACGCGCTCGACGTTCTCCTCTAAGTCTCGGGCCATCTGGTGTTGGGTTTCGTTTTCGTCAGCCAGCTCGTCGATGGACTCAGACACTTCGGCGGCACGCTGTGCGATTTCGTCTATCATGCTGGCGATTTCCTCCGCGCTCGCGGCCTGGTCGTCCGTCGCCGCCGCAACCTCGCCGATGCCCTGTTCGGTCTCCGACGCGGCGTCGAGAATGGCCTCCTGATTGTCCAGCACCGTCTCAAGGTCAGTGAGCGCCTGCTGGATCGCGTCTGTCGTTTTCTCGACGTTTTCCGCGGTGTCGTCGGCCATTTCACGGACCTCCCCCACGATACGCTCGACCTCGTCGGCGTGCTGTTTGGACTCGTCGGCCAGTTCCTTGATTTCGTCGGCGACGACCGCGAACCCGTCGCTGTCGCTGTTGCTCCGCGCGGCTTCGATGTTGGCGTTTAGTGCCAGCATGTTCGTCTGGTCCGCGATGTCGTTGATGACCTCGACGAACTCGTCGATCTCCTCGATGTGGCCCCGAAGCTCCGCCGAGTCCGACGCGACCTGTTCGGCGGACTCGGTCGCATCCTCGACGCGTTCGATGGTTTCCTCGGCTGTTTCGACGGATTCTTCGGCGAGTTCCCTGGCCTCACCGCTCTGGCTGCTCACTTCCTCGGCGCTGGAGGCGATTTCCTCGACGGTGGCGCTGAACCCGGAGACCTCGGACTGGACCTCGTCGAGGTTGTAAGACTGCTCTCCGGCCATCTCTTTGATCTCGTCGGACTGCTCGGTAACGGCCGCGGCAGAATCGCTGATTTCGCCGACCGCCGTCTCGACGTCTGTCGCCATCTGTGACTGGAGGTTCTGGAGCGCCTCGCGCTGTTCGACGATGTCACTGAAATCGATCAGTAGCTCCAGCGCTCCGATAGCTTCCCCGCCGGGACCCATGAGCGGGACAGCCACCGCCCGCGCGTGGGCCATCGTCCCGTCAGGTCGCTCGGCTGAGCGGAACTCGTCCTCGCGGACCGGCTCCCCTGTCCTGATGACCTCCTGAGCGAGTGTCTCGTCTTGACCTTCTGTGCCAAACACATCGTAGGCGTTCATCCCGACCGCCTCGCTCGCCGGAAGCCCGAGCATGCCTGCGACCGTCTCGTTCCAGTGCGTAATGTCGCCGTCGGCGTCGACCACGAACGCTGCCTCCGGTAAATCCTCGATAAGCGACTCGAACGCCTGGAGCCAGAACTCCCCGCTGTTGTCCATAGACTCTGGTACTAGACCGTTTCCAGGTGCAGTTTCTGCCATTGTAAGACCTATCTCAGAAACTGATATACCGTTTTCGACCGATTATGCGAGTTGATAACTGGGTTGAGCCGGCTTTCCCGCGAGTGAAGCTACAGCCCGACCAGTAGAGCGATGGTCCGGACTTGAACAACCCGGTTTCGGCAGGCCTATACCGTCCGAGCCCATACAGTATGGCGATGAGCATCGAGACCGATACCGCCGCTGATATCGACGGTGACCACGTCGAGGCGCTCGCTACAGAGTTCGGCGAAGCAATCGCCGAGCTACCGGTGTACCAGCGATTCAAGGAGACGAAAGACGCCGTCGAGAACCACGACGAGGCACAGGCGGCTATCAAGGAATTCGAGCAGATCCGCGAGGAGTTCATGCTCGCCCGTCAGACCGGGAACGCTTCGCAGGAAGACCTCCGGAAGGTCCAGCAAAAGCAGGAGGAACTCCACGACATCCCGGTGATGAGCGACTATCTGGAGGCCCAGAACGAACTCGAACTGCGCCTGCAGGAGCTCAACGAAATCGTCTCCGAGGAACTGGCTGTGGACTTCGGGCAGAAAGCTGGCGGTTGCTGCGAGGACTGAACACCGGTATTTTTCGCGGTCCCGTTTTCGTTGACCCTGAGGCGGGCGGTCAGGAGCGGTGAGACCGCCGAAAACTGTGCCGGTCAGCGGTCCACCTGACTGAACGGTTACTCCTCGACTTCAGTTTTCACTACGACCGCCGGCCGTTCGCTCAGCCTGAGCACTTTGTCCGTGATGCTGCCGAGAAGGCTCCGGTACTCCGCCGGCCGCCGCTTCGTCCCGAGTACGAGCAGATCGACGTCCGCCTCGTCGGCAGTTTCGATGATGGTCTCGGCCGGCCGTCCGTGTTTCAGGGCCGTCGTTGCGTCGACGCCGGCCGACTCCGCATCGGCCTGTATTCGGGCCAGCGTCTCCTGCCCCGTTTCCTCGAGTCCGTGTTCCGGCCCCTCCGACTCGTCGACGTATTCGTCGCCACTGTAGGCCGTGTACACGTCTTCGTCGACGACATACAGCACGTGGAGGTCCGCATCGTGTTCCGCTGCGAGGGCAATCGCGTGGGATTCGGCATTGGTCGACGCTGCTGTCCCATCCGATGCGAGGAGGATGTGATCGTACATACAGGTCATATTTCTCTCAGGCGGGAAATAAACTGAGGGCTCCGTTCTCAGACAGCGGGAGACACCACGACCACCGTAGAACTGGGTCCGGATAGCCGGCCGAAGCATCCGTACAGCACCCAGCGACCCACGGCACGGCGTCTTCGAAACACCTTAGCGACCGGGCGTGGCATCTCCCGGCATGACAGTCGAATCTGATTGGGACGACTGGCTCCCGCGTGCGGTGGAGTCGGCGACGCCTGACGGGCTGGCAATCTGGTATCTTGGCTGTAACGGCTTCATCGTGAAATCCAGCGGGGGGACGACCATCTTCATCGACCCGTACCTCGGTACGGGCGACCCGCCGCGAACCGTCCGGATGGTTCCAGTGCCGTTCAACCCTGCGGACATCACCGAGTGTGACGCGATTTTGGGCACCCACGAACACACCGACCACGTTCACGGGCCGTCCCAGGCCCCGATTCTCGCCGGGACGGGCGCGGACTACTATACGACTGACAGCGGTCACGATGTCATCCGGGAGGAGGCATGGCTGGAGAACTACAGTGTTACCGACGACCAACTCCACGAGGTCACGGAGGGCGACACGCTCGATATCGGTGACGTGAGCGTCCACGTCGAACCGGCCAACGATCCCGACGCCGAGCATCCGGTTTCGTACGTGTTCGAACATGACGCCGGGACCTTCTTCCACGGCGGCGACGCCCGTCCCGGCGAGTTCGAAGCCGTCGGCGAGCGCTACGATATCGATGTCGGCGTCCTCGCGTTCGGAACGGTCGGGATGATCGACGACAAGGAGACCGGCGAACCCACCCGAACACAGTGGTACAACGACGAGAACATGATTATCGAAGCCGCGAACGAACTCCAGCTTGACACCCTTGTCCCGACCCACTGGGATATGTGGAAGGGGATGACCACGGAGCCGACCGTCTTGCACAACCACGCCAGCAGTTTCGACTATCCGTCGACGCTTTCAATCGTTGAAATCGGCGACCGGTACAATCTCGACTGAAAGCGGCCTGCCAGCAGTACACGGACAGCCTGCCTGGAGTTCCGGAATCACGCCCTCTTCGTGTTACTGAGAATACGTGTATAGATTATATTAACTAATGTCGTATAGAAAAAAGGCGTAAATGTTGGTCAGGTACGTACCTTTAATACTATTGCTGAGACCATACAGACCATGAGCAATTCGCAAGCCTACGATGAAGTCACTGTCGCCGCAGATGGCGTGACAGTGACCAAGCGGTTCGAGGCGGACGAGTTCCCCGTGCCCGCCATAGCATTTAATCTCACGTCGCGACGGTCTGTTCCGGTAACAGTCCGGCTGGTCGACACCGTTCCGGCGGATGTCGCCGTCGAGGATCTGGGCTTTCACCCCGAGTACGGCAGTGAGTACTGGGACATCAACGAAGACCGGATCGCCTTCGAAAAGGAACTCGAACCGGAAGCCGACTACACGACCGTCTACGGTATTCGTGCGACGGGAACCGACGACGTCGAGAAGTTCCTGACACAACCCGACATCGAGCGTGTGGACCCGCCTCTAGACGAGGACGAGGAAGACCTCGTCGGTGGCGGCGACGAGGCTGTTCGGGACGTCATCGCCGGTGACGCCGACAGCGTTCCCGGCCTCGAAGACGATGACGACGAAGACATCGAGACCCTCGACCTTTCGGACCCGAACAACCCGGATTCAGGCGTCGAAGCCCCCGAAGAGAGCAACGCCGCGCCGGCAGACTCCGAGGTCCAATCCGGCGCTGTTGTCGCGACAATGGCACAGGAAATCCGCGACCAGAACGTCTCCCCGGAAGACGTGAAGCTACTCAAACGTGCGCTTGACGCCGTCTCCGAAGCTGAAGATGACAGTGACACTGGCGGCGTCAACGACGCCCGGATCCAGCGCATCCAGAGCGATGTCGCGGACCTCCGTGCGTACACCGACGCGCTCGAAGAGTTCCTCGAAGAGAACGGGACCGGCGAGGACATGATTGAGGAGTTCGGCGAGCGCCTCGACTCCTTCGAAACGGCTCTGGAGGATTTCCAGGACGAGGTCCAGTCGGCGACGGAGACAGCCACATCTGCCTCCGATCAGGTCGACGAACTCTCCGAGGAAGTCGAGAGTGTCGAAGGGCAGCTCGACGACCTCGAAGACGACATCGAAGCCGTCCGCGAGGAAATCGATGACGGTGACCTCGCTGACCGGATCGACGAAACCGAATCGGAGATCGAGGAACTCAAACAGTGGCGCGAACAGCTGTCGTCGGTTATCGGCGGCGGCGATTAACCGAACTCGTTTTACCGGTCCCCCGTCTGTGCCTGCATAATGACGACGACGAGAGTGGCTGTGCCGCGCAAAGGCCGGCCCCTCGAAGCAGTGCTGGAGCGACTCGCCGGGCGCACAGGGACGACCGACCTGGTCGACGATATCATCTCGACGCTTCGCTACGAGAAGGCGGTCACCAAGGGCAACCAGGACGCGGTCGCCGACGTGTACCATCGCATCAGCGATTACTCCTCGCTCGATGAGCCATACAGGCCGGAATACACGCTGCTCCGTGACGACCGCGACGGGATGCCTCGGCGGATCGTCTTCGACAGCGTCACGATTCCGACAGCGTACGGTGATGTCCAACTGGTCGGCCGCGAGGAGCCGTTCCGGGCGCTCCGGACCCACGAGTTCGCGCTCGGGTTCGACAGCGCCGACCTCGTGCTCGAAGAAGTCGTCCAGCTTCGGGACGACCCGCTGACCGCCATCCACGAGATCAACGACCGTATCGACCCACTCGATACGGACGTACGGGTCGTGACCGGGCTGGGCGATACGGTGTACCACACGCTGCTGGCGACGCCGGAGGTCGTCGACGCACAGGACGGCCCCCTTGACCGGGCTTTCGTCACCAACTACGAGGGCGACCTCTGTATCTCACCGCGGTACGAACGGCTCGTCGAAGCCGTCCTCGGGACGAGCGCACTCGACGGTGTCTCTTTTACCTATCCCACGGAGGGCGGCGAGGAAGAAGAGGATATTGCGGCGACTGGTATCGGTGTCTATCTTACCGTCACGGGGTCGACTGCACGCGATCACGGCCTCGAACTCGGCGAGCGGCTGTTCCCGAGCGAGACCGTGCTTCTGGAAAACGCTCACGAGCGTACCGAGACGACGGAACAGGTCGCCAGTCTGTTCGAGGAGCCGGAAGAAACAGCACTGCAGTCGATGTAGGTTCAGAGACGCCGCCGCTCGATGAGTTTTGCAGCGATGCCGACTGGCACGACGACCCATACTAGGAGCCCCGCCGCGACCATCGGCGTAGTCAGCCCGGCCTGTGCCAGCACGCTGCCGAAGCCGCCGGCAACCACGTCTACCTGTGAGAGCGCGAGCACGCGGAAGCAGTCCACGGGATTGAGCAGTATCGCCGCGGCGATAGCGCCGGATCCGAGGTCGAACCCAGCGACGGCCCCCAGCGCGACCAGATCGTGCAACAGCGCGACCCACAGCCAGATGGCCAGTGCGGCACCGAGCGCGTGCGTTTTCGTCCGTGCGACCGTCGAGACCAGCACCGCCACACCGAGCATCGCACAGGCGGTCAGCACCGCAGCGAGGGCGACGGCCGCGTACTGGCCGACGCTGGTGAGACCGAGATAGCGAACGGTCAACAGTGCGCCGGGAACGAAGCCCAGCAACATCGCGCCGGACAGCACCGCCGCCCGGCCGATGGCAGTGCCGACGACGACGCGGCCTTTCGTTACCGGGAGCGCGAGCATGAGTTCGAGCGACCCGCGCTCGTCCGCCCCGACGATGGCGTCGTAGCCGACCGCCAGCGCGGCCAGGGGGACGAGATAGACGCCGAGTTCCGCGATAGTTGCAATGACCGCATCGAAGCGACCCGGGCCGACTGAACTCGCCCCGAACTGGACGACGGCGGTGGTAAAGAGGCCGAACAGTAGCGCCACGCCGAGCGCCCATCGGCTCCGGACGGCCAGCCGGTACTCCCGTCGCGCGATAGTGAACAGGCTGCTATCGGCAAGTCGGGCGAATACCGATTCGTCGGCCGTGTCGGCGGCCGTCTCCCTCTCGGTTCCGCCATCGTGCAACCGGGTACCCGGTGCGTCGGCCGCGACAACACCGCCGTCTGGGGTCGGATCCGTCGCGGAGTCGTCGCCCCTCATGCCGGCTCACCTCCCGGTTTTTCGGAGGCTGCTTCCGCTGGTGTGCTGTCGGAGCCGGAGTCGCCGGCAGCGTCCGTTCCGACGGCCTCGTGGAATGCGGCTTCGAGGCCCGGTTCGCGGACCTCGAAACGGTCGATGTCGTACGCTTCACCGACGGCCGTCAGGATGTCGTAGGCCTCGGTTGGCGTGGTCCGTGCCGTCACGTCCGCGCCGGAGCGGCTGACGCTTGACACTGCCCCGTGGTCACCGAGGTCTGTCGCCGCTCCGCTTGCAGCCGCGTCGGACGCAAGCGACAGCGACACTGTCACCTCGTCGGCAGCAGCGCGGCGAAGCTGCCCGACCGGCCCCGCAGTCGCTACCTGTCCGTCAGCGATGATGACCGCTTCCGAGCAGAGCCGCTGAATCTCCCCGAGTGCGTGCGAGGAGAAGACGATTGTCACGTCGGTCTCGGCTGCCAGCGACTCCACGACCTCGTGGAACGCCTGGATGCCGTCTGGGTCGAGTCCTGCGGTCGGTTCGTCGAGTATCAACACGGCCGGCTCGCCGACGAGCGCGGTGCCGAGGCCGAGGCGGCGGTTCATCCCGTTGGAGTAGCCGCCGACGCGGCGGTCCGCGGCGTCTGCGAGTCCCACGGTGTGCAGAATGCGCTCGACGTGGTGGCTCCGGTCTTCCCGGGGTACCGAGCGCATCCGGGCGTGGAAGCGGAGTATCTCGCGTCCGGTCAGGCTCGGCGGGAAGCCGGCGTGTTCCGGCAGGTACCGCACCCGTTCGCGAACGGTCGTCCCGTCAGTCGGGTCCGCACCGGCGACGGAAACGCTGCCACGGTCCGGTCGGTTCAGCCCGGCGAGCAGTTTGAACAGCGTCGTCTTCCCGGCGCCGTTCGTGCCGAACACGCCGAGGGTTGTCCCTCGTTCGACCGCGAGGCTCAGTCCGTCGAGCGCCTGCACGTCGCCGTAGGTTTTCGATACGTCGTCGACCTCAATCACGTTCATAGTATTTCCTCCAGTCCTCGTGGGGCGGTTCGGTGAGCGGGCGGGCATCGACCACGCCGGGCGACTGGACGACCGGTACGGACGACTCGGCCAGCCGAACGGCGTCGAAGGCCGGGCTGCTTGCGAACACCCGCGCGGCGGGCTTTTCCGCGGTCACCTGCTGGACGGTTCCGGCCGGCTGATAGCGGGTGTCGCCGACGCCATCGTCGTCGACGTCAGTCGGGTTCGCCCGGGACCAGTAGTTCCCGACGCTCTCGTTCCAGTGGACCTGGTCGCTCATGACCGCAAGCACCGGCCTGTCGTTGCGGATGAAACTGTTCTCGGTCACGGTGCCGTCGGTACTCCCCGCGGCGATGTGGACGCCGATGTCGTTACCGACGACGAGGTTATCGACGATTCGGTTGCTGACGGAGTTGTAGACAAACAGCCCGTTCTCGTTGTTGACGAGGTGGTTGCCGCGGATGTCTGTGTCGTCGATGCTCTTGACGAGGATCCCGTGGCCGGACTGCCCGCTGTTGTTCACCGCGACGTTGTCCTCGATGACGAGATGTTTCGACACCATCAGCGCGTACCCGACGTCGTTGTCGAAGGCGGTGTTGTTCCGCAGGTTCGAGTCGTCCGAGTACATGTAGTGGACCCCGTACCGGAGGTCCCACATCGTGTTCTCGCTGGCGTTGACGTTTTTCGCCCAGTTGAAGTAGAGTCCGTCCCGGACAGTGGTGATGTCGTTGTTCCGGATGACGCTGTCTTCGGTCTTCCATATCTGGATACCGTTGCCGCGTTTGGTCAACTGCGTTATCTCCTCGCGGCCGACGATGGTGTTGTTGCGGATGTCGGCGTCGTCGACGCCGTCGAGCCAGATGCCGAAGGTCATGTCGGTCACGCGGCTGTTGCGGACGGTGACCCCGCTGGCGTTGACGAATATCGCGGCGTCATTCGTCGCGGTGTTGTAGCCGCTGTTGCGGACCCAGAGGTCCGTCACGGTGACGCCCTGCGCTTCGACGGCGAGGACGTCGCCCTCGCCCTCGCCGTGCAGCAGCGTCGACCCGGAACCGCTCCCGGACAGCGTGACGTTCGGCGTGGTGACGACGACTGTCTCGTTGAAACGGCCATCGAGCGTCACGGTGTCACCGGGGTCCGCGGCATCGACTGCCGCCTGCGCGCTGACGTAGGTCTCGCCGTCAACCGTCGCGGTGCCGTCGGCCGACGGGGCGGTGAACGAGTCGATCTCAGGCACGTCGGGGTCGAAGTCGAGGTCGTCGTGGGCGCTGTCGGTTTCACCGGCGCTGGCCATCCCGACAGCGACGACCGACAGCACGAGCAGGGCTGCGGTCCCGATGGCGAACGCACGCTCGGAATCGTGGGACAGTGAGATCATGAGTGTGTGTCCGGGTGGTCTGGTTCAGCCACAGTGGTCGTCGGGCGGTGCGGGGCGTCTCCCTCGTCGTCGGTGTCGCCCTCACGACCCAGTCGGTTCTGAACGGCGTCGGGAAGTCCGGTGAGTCCGTCGCGGAGTCGGGCCGGGAGTTCGCTGAACGTCGCGGCCCGATTGCGGTAGTAGTACGACACCGCGAGCAGTCCGACAGCTGTGGCGGCCATGTACGCGCCGAGGCCGAACCGGGAGACGCTGGTGATATTGGCGACCTGGTACTGCCCCCACAGTGGCGGCGTGAAGCCGTCGACGCCCATCACCGGCGCTCCGGGGTCGAGCGTGTGGCCGGCCTGCCAGAGGCGGTACTGGATATCTGCCAGCATCACGGTGAACACCAACACGGTGCCGCCGAACTGATATTTCAGGCCGCGTTTGAGCTTCTCGGTAGTCGGTGCGACGGCGACGAACACCGACAGCAGCGACACGGCAATGAACGCCACCGGACCCAGCGCCCACTCGGGCACGTCGATGGCGTTCTCCTCAACGGGGAAGTTGGGCTCGACTAACACCGGGTCGGGGAAGTAGAACCCGACGTAGTGGTTCAGTCGCGCCATCTCGGTGAAATCCCCGGCCAGGTGGGGGTAGGCGTACAGAGAGACGCGGAGTGTCGTGCTCGGGTACTGCACCGCATCAACGCTAATGCGCCACATCGGGAACGCGAGCGCCGCGACGAACAGCAGCGCCGCTACCACTGGGAGGCCCCGCCGGATCTCGCGGAAGTCGTCGAGGGTGGGTCGTTGCATGGCTGGTCACCTCCGGAGTGGATCGTGACTTACCCCTCCGCCGGTTCGACGATCATCCGGCTACGCATCTCCAGGTGCAGGGCGCTACAGAAGTACGTGCAGTAGATCCAGTACACGCCGGGGTCGTCGGCCGTGAAGGTGACTTCCCGGGTGTCCTGTGGGGCCACGGCGTAGTTGATGTCGTGTTCGGGGATGGCGACGCCGTGGATGATATCCTGAACGCCCTCGATGTTGGTCGTGGACAGTTTCACTTCGTCGCCTTCTTGGACCGTGAAGTCCGGCAGGCCGAACTCCGAGCGCTTGGTCGTCATCTTGACGTGGACGCTGTTCTCACCCGTGCGCTCGACGCCGGAGTCTTCCTCGGTGATGTAGGTCTGCTCGTAGTCGCTCTTGTCGTAGACTTTCTTGGCGTCTATCTTGTCCTTGTGGGCGAACACACAGTCGTGAGGCTCAGGGTAGGCCGGGTGGTCCGCGACCAGTTCCATCTCCGACTCGCCCTGCCCGATGTGGATAAGCTGGTCGTTGTCGGGCATGATGGGACCGACCGGAAGGAACCGGTCTTTCGAGAGCTTGTTGAGGCTGACGAGCCACTCCCCATCGGGGTCGGTCGTCATCGCCTCAAGCGCCTGAATGTGCCCCGGGTTGTAGTGGACGTCCTGCTTCTCGATGATGGGGTCTTCTGACCCCTCATCGGCCTCGACGGCGGCCTGAATGTCCCACTTGACTGCCTGCGAGTCGATGAACAGCGACGTGTAGGCGTGCCCGTTCCCGTCGAAGGTGGTGTGCAGCGGCCCGAGTCCGACGCGTGGCCGCCCGGCGACGACATCCTCGGGGTCCGAAGAGTCGGCCAGCGCGTCCAGGTCGAGCATCGTCACCGTCGGGGAGAGCTTCCCGGCGATGAACGCGTAGTCGCCGTTCGGCCCGACCTCGACACAGTGGGGGCTTTTCGGCGTCGGGATGTACTTCACGATGGGGCGGTCGCCCTGATTGAGCGAACTGCCCTGCGTGCCATCGACGACAGGGATCCCGTTGACTTCCTCATAGTTGCCGTTCTCGACGGCCTGCTCGATAGCCGGGATGTCGAAGGCCTTGACGTTGTCCCGGTCGTCCTTCGTCATCCCCTGAATGTCGGTGGCTTCCTCGCTGTTGTACGCCGAGGAGATGGCCCATCGACCCTCTTTGCCGGTGTCGACGATGTCGAGGTTCCCGTCGACTTTGACCTGCCACTGGGTCTCCATCGACTCGGGGTCGACGGCGACGAACAGCGACGTGTAGTTGTCCGGGTTCTTCACGTCGGTTCCGTCGTTGGGCAGCGGCGCGCGGAACTCGCCGTTGCCCAGCACGTACTTCGTGTCCGGCGAGAGGACACAGCAGCCGTGGATGGCCTGCATGTTCGGGACATCCGTGATGGCGTCCGTCTCGAAGTACGTGAGATTCACGCGGGCAATGCGACCGTTGGCCTTGTCGTTGACGTACAGGTACTCACCGTCGTAGTCGCCGTCCGTCTCAGAGAGGTTCGGATGGTGGTTGTCGCCCCAGCTGTAGCCACCGCTTTCTTCCAGCATCTCTTGCGTGCCATCGGTGAAGCCATAGCCAGACGCACAGTCGGTGTTAAACACCGGAATACGGGTGAGTTCGCGCATCGACGGGATGCCGATGACCCGCAGTTCGCCGGAGTGGCCGCCGGACCAGAAGCCGTAGTACTCGTCGTGTTCGCCGGGTTCGACCGTGTGGCTCGCGCCGCTGCCAGAGGGCGTCGACTGGCTGCCGGCGCTGCCATCGCCGCCGGTCAGCGCCGAACAGCCGGCGACGGACCCCATCGCACCGGCAGCGACGCCGGCCTTCATGAAGTCCCGGCGGCCGAGCGAGAGGCCGGGCAGTCCCAGCGAGAGGTCGTCTTCTTCAGCCGTTTCGTCCGGGGACTCAACCTCTGCCAGCACTGAGTCGAGCGTTTCTTCGTACTCTTCGAGGACTTCGTTCGGATCGCGGGGAGTCTCGTTTTTGCTCATATCAGACCACCTTGATTGTGCCGACCATCCCGTTCATCTCGTGGGGGATGCAGTAGTACTCGTACGTTCCGGTCGTCTCCAGCGTGACCTCGTAGCTCTCGCCTTTCGGGATGTTCCCTTTCTGCCCGTTGCTGTAGCCGTCTTTCGCGGCCTGCAGGGAGTCGAACCCGCCGGACGCGAAGTACTCCGCGCCATCGGGGATCTTGTCCTCATATGCCGTCACCGTGTGGCCGATGCTACCGACGTTCTCAAACGTGACCGTCGTCCCTGCCTCGACCTTGATCTTCTTTGGCTCGTATGCCAGTCCGTCCGTCATTTCCACGGTGCTTGTCTCGGCCCACTCGGAGCCGCTCCCGCCGTCGCTGGACTCGGTTTCACCGCTGTCCGCTCCGTCACCGCTGCTACCCGAGTTGCCGTCACCGCCACTGTCCGACCCGCCGCCCGATGAACAGCCAGCTAGCGTGACTCCAGCCGCGAGAGCCAGACCGCGTACGAATGTTCTACGTGTTTCCATGGTAGCTCACGGCTGCAACTCGAAGACCTACCTGTATATATAGGGACCCGCACTCTCATTTCGCAGGAAGTGGGGCGAAGATGTTCGTCGGTAAATAGTGAATGGTGCCTCTTCGTGAACATCGCCGCAGAGTACAACGACTGTGCATCGTCTCCGTACTCCCCAGTTTGGGTGGTGGGTGCCGGCGTCGGACGCACCGTGCCTCGGTGACGCCTACAATAGTCTGCGACAGGCACCGCCTTCGTTCAACTGTCCACAGATTCTTGTAGCCGCGCGAGGCTGGTCAACACCGGATACGTCCAGAGCTGGTCTTCGTACATATACGTGCAGAACTCGTGTGTTTCGAACCGATGAACGCTAGAGTGGAGTTGGTCCTGTCGCTCCTGTAAAAGGGCAGCAACGTCGCTCTGGAACGTTTCGCGATACCACTCGGGCACGACCGTACTGTCGAGTGTCTCGATGATCTCCCGCAGGCTGCCGTGGTACTCCTGTATCGATTCCTGTTCGATTTTGACAGCGCGGTCCAGCGACGTCCGTTCGTCGATTGCTTGCTCAGCCGCAGCTACGAGTGACCGTTTGAGCGGCGGGGAAAATCCGACGTTCGTTTCAGGGTGAAACAGTGCTGCGTAGTCCTGTCCGAACTCGATAGCGACGTTCTCGACTAGCGATTCGTCGTACACTGATTCGTAGTGGTCGACAGCTAGCATCGTGTCGGTGTACGCGTCCCGTAGCGTTTCGACGGGGTCGGATGCGGATTGTCGGCTTCGCGGACCGACGGGGGAGGAGGGCTGTTCAACGGGGTCGACGGCGCGGAGGCGCTGCAGGAATTCTTCGAGACCAGCCTGCTCGGCGGCAAGTTCCGTATGCTCCTCGTCAAGCACAGTGAGAGCCGTCTCTACCGGCTCGAGGATGTGGTCTCGCCATGTGTGCAGGAACCACTGTGCGCCGTCCTGCGCAGGCGTCGTTGCCATGCTAGTGTATCGTCTGGTAACAACAATAAGTGTTTTAGTTACCGGACAACACCGCTCTGTTCTGGACGGCTATTTATATAGTCTCGACGCTGTTGCCGGGCCATCATGCGGTTTCGATCTATCGGTCGTTTCAGAACTCAAAGAATAACAGACGACTCGGAGAACAGGCATGATCTATCTACGCTTCCAGAAAGTATCTTTAAGAACTCTCATATACAAACAAAATAACTGATTACAAAAATATAATGCAATACTTTACTATATTGACGCTGCTTTTGTAAGTATTAGCCAGCTATTTTCGTGTAAAATCTATATTTGGCTACAAAACTACCGTATTTGAATATATTATCTTGAGCGCAAATCTCGACATTTTCCGGTCCTGTACCCCAGTCAATTGGTTGCCAGGTGGTTTTGACGTGCTAAGTATTGCTACCTGTCAGCTGGTAGCGACTGAGCGGTCGCTCTGGTCGCTCATCGCTCACATCCGGGTTTTTAAATAATGACGGCAACTCTACTCGGGTAATGACCGACGACGCCGACACACAAAACACGGGCCGACGGATACAGTCCGTGGAGAACGCCTGTGAGATCATCGAAGCTGTTCAGGAGTCACAGAGCGCGACGTTGCAGGAACTGAGCGAGCGAATCAAACTCTCCCAGGGAACGCTTCACACGTATCTTGCGACGCTGACCGACTGCGGCTTTCTCTCGAAGGACGACGACACGTACCAGCTTGGTTTTCGGTTCGTCACGATGGGCGAACACGTCCGCAACGAGACGGAACTCTATACCGCCGGTCAGGAGGAAGTGGACAAGCTGGCGGACAAATCCGGCGAATACGTCCATCTGGTCGTTGAGAACGACGGGCGCGAAGTCGCCATCTACGAGCGCCGAGGGGAGCATGCCGTCGGGATGGACTATCACCTCCAGTTGCGGGAAGCCCCACAGCATCTCCACGACAGCGCTTCTGGGAAGGCCATCCTCTCGTGTCTCCCAGACGAGCGTGTCGAGAAAATAATCGACCGAGAAGGGCTCTCACGGCAGACACAGCACACGATTACGGACCGAGAGACGCTCTGCGACGAGCTAGAGACCATCCGAGAGCGGGGATACGCGACGAACGACGAGGAAGAAATCCGCGGCCTCCGGGCGGTCGGTGCGCCGATACTGGACAACGACGGGACCGTCGTCGGCGCGGTCAGTGTGACTGCACCGACCAGCCGTCTCAAAGGAGCCCGCTTCGACACCGAGATCCCCGAGATGGTGATGGAAGCTGCGAACCTTATCGAAGTCAATCTCGAAATGACTTCGTTCGATCGCGGCGCGTAATCACGGTGGCTGACACCCATCGCCCCGTGCTGGCGACGACCGCTACCCAACAACGGTGTTTGGTCTCCAGGATTTGGATAGCTCAAAACCCTGTTGTGTGATTGTGACTGCGGAACGGAGCGGTTCTCTCGGAGGCCGGGCCACAATAACAGTCGTACCACCGTTAGGAGTAGGCCGAAATGGCGTCTCCGGCCCGACAGCACGCCTACTGACTGTCTCAGGCGGCTCACAAGGGAGCCGCCACCAATCCCGGTGGTATGCTCACGGACGGGAGTCTGGCACTGCTATCCTCTGTCTACTTTTGATTTTTTCAAAACGCTATCGACTCTTTTCTTCGGCACGAAGATTAGATTACACCACACACGCGCCGATATCTTCGCCGTCATGTCCGATTTTATGTCCTCAGTGTAGCTCCTTCTGTTGAATATATCAAGCCCGGTTTTGCGAAATCTTTCGCACAGACAACGAGATATCGGCTCATAACCCCGCAAGCACTTCTTACGAGAGTATTCAATTGTTTTTGCTATCTTCAAACAGCTTGTCCCGAATACACTCCCAAATATTTATTAACAATACCGGTTTTGGTGCCGATACACTGTCTCAATCCAGCTATTGGATGCTGACAGTCAGAACGGAACCGGCGTGCTGAACAACGCGACGTACTCGCCCCATTGGTCCCGAAGCGAGTGGGAGTACGCACCGGAACCAACAGCCAAACCGATAAACACTCATGAGCACACAGACGGAGCCACCAGAGCAAGCGTCAGACAAGGACGAATCGCCAATCGCGACTGCCCGCCGCCAACTGGAGCAGGCGGCCGAACACCTCGACCTTTCCGAGGGGCTGCTTGAGCAGCTCCGCCACCCATCGAAAACCGTCGAGGTGTCTGTCCCGATCCGCCGAGCCGACGGGAGTGTCGAGGTGTTCAACGGGTATCGCGTCCAGCACTTCGAGGTTAGAGGACCGTACAAGGGCGGTATGCGATACCACCCGAGCGTCTCCGCAGAGGAGTGTACGGCGCTGGCGATGTTGATGACGTGGAAGTGTGCGGTGATGGACCTTCCCTTCGGCGGTGCGAAGGGCGGCATCGTCGTCGACCCGTCGACGCTCAATCAACAGGAAACCGAGCAACTGACCCGCCGGTTCGCCGAGGAACTACGCGAAGTCGTCGGGCCGACGAAGGACATCCCCGCACCTGATATGGGGACCGACGAGCAGACCGTCGCCTGGTTCATGGACGCGTATTCGATGCAGGAAGGCGAGACAGTCCCCGGCATCGTGACCGGCAAACCAACAGCGGTCGGCGGCACACACGGCCGTGAGGAGGCACCCGGCCGAAGCGTCGCTATCGTCGCCCGCGAAGCGCTCGAGTATTACGACGGAACCATCGACGGCGCTACCGTCGCTGTACAGGGCTTCGGTGCTGTCGGCGCGAACGCCGCACGCCTGCTCGACTCCTGGGGCGCGTCCGTCGTCGCTGTCAGTGACGTCGACGGCGGAATCTACGACGAATCCGGCCTCGATGTCGAATCAATCTCCGCTGACGGCGACGAACACGGCCAGCTGGGGGACGTTGACGCACCGCGTCAGCTATCCAACGCCGAACTGCTGGAACTCGATGTCGATGTCCTCATTCCCGCAGCGGTCGGGAATGTCCTGACCAAAGAAAACGCTGCGGACGTGCAGGCAGGCATTATCGTCGAAGGGGCGAACGGGCCGACAACGACAGCAGCCGACGCCGTGTTCAAAGAGCGCGATATCCCAGTTATCCCAGACATTCTCGCCAACGCCGGTGGTGTCACTGCGAGCTACTTCGAGTGGCTCCAGCACATCAACCGACGGAGCTGGTCCCGCGAGGAGGTCAACGAAGAACTTGAGGCCGAAATGCTCGATGCCTGGGCGGCGCTCCAGACCGAAGTCGAGGACCGCGATGTGACGTGGCGAACGGCGGCCTATATCGTCGCGCTCTCTCGAATCGGTGACGCTATGAACGCCCGCGGGCTATGGCCGTAGCAACGGATGTCGCTTCAGTCTACTCACTCACGAGACCACAGTCGTCCCACGTCACCTGTCGCGGTGCTCGGTGTCCCGTTCGCGCTCGGTGCTGACCGGCGCGGCGTCGACATGGGTCCGTCGGCGATTCGCTACGGCGGCCTCAGTACCGCACTCGATACGGCTGGTGTCGAATACACTGACGCCGGAGACCTCTCACCGCCGATGTTAGAGTCGCAGCCGGCAGCCACTGCTGACGGTGCGAAGTACCTCGATGCTATCGCGGACATGACCGACACCCTTGCCGACCGGGTGGCGACCGAAATAGCCGACGGGAGCGTGCCGCTGGTGTTAGGCGGTGACCACTCTATCGCAATGGGCACGATGCGCGGTGCGGCCCGGACGGCCGACCTCGGCGTCATCTGGTTCGACGCCCACGGCGATTACAACACCCCGACCACGTCGCCCAGCGGGAACGTTCACGGGATGCCGCTTGCGGCCGCCCACGGGTACGGCGACTTCGCAGAGATGCCGTGGGCCACCGCCCCGAACGTCGCCGAGGAAAACACCGTCATCGTCGGCGCGCGGAGCCTCGATACCGACGAACGAGCGGTCCTCCGCGAGAGCGATATCTCCGTCTTTACTATGGCGGACATCGATAAACGGGGTATCGGCTCAGTCACCGACGAGGCACTCGACATCGCGACCGACGGGGCGGATGCCATCCACGTGAGCCTCGACCTCGACTGGCTTGACCCGGACGATGCACCGGGAGTCGGGACACCGGTTCCGGGCGGGGTCACGTACCGCGAGGCGCATACGGCGATGGAACGGGTCGCCGACCGCGACGCCGCCGAATCGGTGCTGCGCTCGCTCGATGTCGTCGAAGTCAACCCCATCCTCGACCAGCGCAACACGACAGGTGAGCGGGCGGCCGAACTCGCCGCCAGCGCGTTCGGCAAGCGGATTCTGTAGTTCTTTTCGAACCGCAGCAGGTCCCCAGTCGTGTGGCCGCACGCTGGCCTGGAACACAGTGATTTATTACCAATGATTGCCACTGTGATAACATGGACCGCAATACTGCAGAGCCGCGTGTCGATAGTCTGCCCGGCCCACAGAGCAGCGAATGGGTCGAGTACCACCACGAGACCGCCGCGCCGAGTACGTACGTGTACGATTTCGTCTGGGACATCACCGAGGACGCAATCGGTCCGTTCTGTACAGATGCGGACGGCAACGTCCTGCTGGATTTCACATGCCACGTCGCCGCGTCGCCGCTCGGGTACAACAACCCGAAGGTCCTCGACCGGGCCGACGAGTTCGACATGGTCGACCCGCTGAAAATCGCCGGTCAAGACTTCTACGTCAGCACCGGTGGTTCGCCCGACGAAACGTCGCTGCCGGGTCCTGCCCACCTGATGGATCGACTGACCGACATTACCAGCCATTACGACTTCGACACCGTCTTCCTCTCGAACTCCGGTGCTGAGGCAGTCGAGAACGCGATGAAGATCTGTTACGATAACTGCGAGACGCCGAAATACGGCATTACTTTCGACGGCGCGTTCCACGGACGGACCCTCGGGGCGCTTTCACTGAACCGTTCGAAGTCCGTCTACCGACGGAAGTTCCCCGAACTCAGCGGCATTCACGACGTGGAGTACTCAGAGGCCGGTGTCGAGCGCCTCCGTTCGAAACTCGACGCGGATACCGGCCATATCCCGCCCGAAGAAGTCGCGTTCCTCATTCTGGAGCCGATACAGGGCGAAGGCGGCTATCGCGTCCCGAGCCCCGAGTTCCTCTCGGCCGTCGACGACCTCTGCCGGGAACACGACATCCCGATCATCGCTGACGAAATCCAGTCGGGAGCCGGCCGCACTGGCGAGATGTGGGCCGTCGACCACTACGACATCGAACCGGATGTCATCACGAGCGCCAAAGCGCTCCGGGTCGGCGCGACCATCTCCCGGTCGGACATCTTCCCATCCGAAACGTCGCGGCTCTCCTCGACGTGGGGGGCCGGCGACATCCTCGGCTCGATGCGTGGCGCACTGACTCTCGCCGCTATCGAGGACCACAACCTGCTGGACAACGCCGCCGAGAAGGGGACGTACTTCATGGACCGACTCCGCGATATCTCGGCAGACCGTCCGCTGGTCGAAGACGTTCGCGGCCTCGGCCTGATGACCGCGGTGGAGTTCGATACGCCTGATCGCCGCGACGCCGTGATGGAAACCGCGCTCCAGCACGGCCTCCTCACGCTCGGCTGTGGCCAGAAATCCCTCCGACTGCTCCCGCCACTTGATGTCACCGAGCGCGAACTGGAACTCTGTGTCGACATCCTCGATTCGGTCTTTACCGAGGTTGCAGACGCTGTCGCGTCGGCCTAACCCTCGCCACTTCTGCGGTAACCGAAATGTTAAAATATGACTGATTCGACTGTGGCACTATGCCACGAGAGGCACGCGTAGACAGACGGAGGTATCTGCAGGCAATCGGTGGCACTGTCGCGACCCTGTCGGTCGCCGGCTGTCAATCGGGCAGCGGTGACTCACAGACGCTCACTGCGGGCACAGCGCCGGGCTTTCCGCCGTTTGAGATGAAACAGGACGGCGAACTCGTCGGCTTCGACGTCGAGCTACTGGAAGCCGTTATCGCGGCGACGGAGTACGAGCTGAGCGGCTGGGAGGAACTGGAGTTCAAATCACTCATCCCAGCGTTGAACAACGGAAATGTCGACGTCGTCGCGGCTGGCATGACGATAAACGATGACCGCGACGAGGCAATCGACTTCTCTGACCCGTACTACAGCTCGAATCAGGCTATTATCGTCCGGGAGAACGGGTCGTTCTCGCCGTCGTCGCTGGCTGACCTCTCCGGGGCGACGGTCGGGGCACAGAAAGGGACGACTGGTGAATCTGTTATCAAAGACCAGCTCATCGAAGCCGGGACGATTCAGGCGTCTCAGTACAACGCGTACGGCAACTACGTGCTCGCCGTCGAGGACCTGCTGAACGAAAACGTCGATGTCATCATCATCGATGTCCCCGTGGCGAACTCGTTCGTGGCAAATCGCCCCATCAAGTCTGCGTTCGTCCACGAGACTGGCGAGCAGTTCGGCTTCGGGATTCAGTCCGGTAACGACGAACTCGCGGGCGCGCTCAACAGCGGGCTGACCACAGTTGAGGACGACGGGACGTACCGGGACCTGACCGAGAAGTGGTTCGGACAAAAGTGAGGCCATGGCAGCAATCCTACTCCAGACCGCTGACTGGCTGTTCGTCATCGACAACTTGGGCCTGTTGCTCGGCGGGACAGCTGTCACCATCGCACTCACTGTCGCCAGTATTCTCCTGGGATTCACCATCGGGTTCCCGGCCGGGGCGATAGAGGTGTACGGCTCGGAACGGGCCAGTCGGCTGGTCGAGCAGGTCGGGGTTGTCCTTCGCGGCACCCCGCTGCTGGTCATCATTATGGTCCTGTACTTCGGCCTGTCCGTTTCCAGCAGCGCGTTCGTCACGGCGACTATCGCGCTCGGCCTCCGGAGCGCCGCCTACCAGTCCCAGATTTTCCGCGGTGCGCTCCAGAGCGTCGACGATGGGCAACTGGAAGCGGCACGCGCCGTCGCGATGTCCCGATTCGAAGCGATTCGGCACGTCGTCGTCCCGCAGGCGCTCCGTCGGAGTGTGCCGGGATTCCAGAACGAGTTCACTATCGTCCTCAAGGACACGAGCATCGCCATTGTCATCGGCATCGGCGAGCTGCTGACGACGGGCCAGAACCTCTACGAAGGCGGACAGTCGACCGCAGCGCTGGAGATATTCCTCGCCGTCAGCCTCGTCTACTTCGTGCTGACGTTTGCGACGAACCGGTCGCTCGACAGACTCAGTGACTACTACGCAGTACCGGAGGGAACAACATGACACAGCCACTACTTTCAATCGACGACCTGCACAAGTCCTACGGGAGCGAAGAAGTACTGGAAGGCGTTGACCTCGAAATGGACCAGGGCGACGTGACGGTTCTCATCGGTCCGAGCGGCTCAGGGAAGTCAACGCTGCTCCGGTGTGTGAACCGCCTGACCGAGATCAACAGTGGTCAAATCGCTCTTGAGGGGCAGGACGTGACCGGGGCCGACACCGACGTCAACGAACTGCGAAAGCAAGTCGGCATGGTGTTTCAGGATTTCAATCTCTTTGCGCACCTGACGGCGCTCGAAAACGTCACTCTCGGCCCGAGAAAAGTGCTCGGCATGGACGCTGCTGACGCCGAGGCGGCCGGACGGGACCACCTCGAACAGGTCGGATTGCTGGAACAGGCGGACTCGTACCCCGCTGAACTCTCCGGCGGACAGAAACAGCGCGTCGGCATCGCTCGCGCACTCGCGATGGACCCAGACCTGTTGCTGTTTGACGAGCCGACCAGCGCACTTGACCCCGAACTCGTCGGCGAAGTCGTCGAGGTAATGCGTGACCTCGCCGCCGAGGGCATCACGATGCTCGTCGTCAGCCACGAGATGGACTTCGCCCGGTCGGCCGCATCCGACATCGTGTTCCTCGACGACGGTGAAATCGTCGAACACGGGCCGCCGGAGCAACTGTTCCAGAACCCCACAGCGGACCGAACCGAGCAGTTCCTGAGCAGATTGCACGCACACGAGGCGACGCCATGAGCACGGCCGAATCCACGACATCACCGAATCCGGGACTCCGTGACCGCGTCGGCACAGTGTTCACGATTCGACCGCTTACGGTGGGTCTAGCGCTGTTCTGGGTCTGGGTTCTCGCTCGCTGGACCACCGATTTCGTCCTCGCAGGGCTATTCGGGCTCGACCGCGGCACACCGTTTATCCCGGCAGCTCCGTTTCTGACAACAGCGGATACTGTCGGCTCACTCGCCGCGTCACTCGGTGCGGCCGGAGCGCCCCTCGTATGGTTCGCGGACGCGCTCCGGTTTGCCGCTGACGCGACGGCGTACCTGCCGGCGCTGGCACAGGGCATCTGGACGACCGTTCTGCTCACGGTCTTCAGCGTCTGTCTCGGGTTCACGCTGGCGCTTCCGCTTAGCATCGTTCGCGTGTACGGTGGCCGGTGGGCTCGCTGGCTCGCGCTGTCGTACACGGAACTCATCCGCGGGACGCCACTGCTCGCCCAGTTGTTCGTGCTTTACTTCGCGACCTCACTCACGCAGGTTCTCAGGGGCGTCCCGGGGGTCGGTGTCGGCTTTGTCCCGGCGCAGGCGTTCTGGGTGGCCGTGATCAGTTTCACGCTGAACAGCGCTGCCTACCAGTCCGAATACCTGCGTGCGTCGCTGGAATCAGTCGACGGCGGCCAGCTGACTGCTGCACGCGCCATCGGACTCTCAAAGCTCGAAGGAATACGGTACGTCGTCGTTCCCCAGGGCCTTCGGCTCGCGCTGCCCAGTTGGACGAACGAACTCGTGTACCTCATTAAGTACTCCTCACTGGCGAGTTTCATCACTGTGCAGGAACTGTACGGCAAAACCAGTACCATCGCAAACGAAACGTATCAGTATACGGAACTCTTCGTGCTGGTGGCGATACTGTACCTGGCCTTGGTCGTGTCGGCATCAGCAGTGATGGATCGTGTCGAATCGCACACTGCAACTGCCGGTGTCGGACACACGAGACAATGATTACCCTCTTGGGACCTCCGATCAACTATCATAACACATCCTATGAGTCACGCTGATAGCGCCGGAGCACGGCTCACACTCGACCTGTGGCACCCGAACTGCTGGGCTATCGAGGCGACCGACTGCACGGACGGTGGTATTCTGGCGCACACGGTACAACAGACCGTTCAGTCGTCGACAGCATCGGTCAACGGTGTGTTTACAGTGTATGGAGCTACGAAGTCGGCTGTCGAAGACTGCCTCGACGCAGTCCGTGCCTCACCCCACGCCGGAGAGATACAGGAACTCCAGGCACGGATCGGACACAAGCGCGATGCACCCGGCACCGTCGTCAGACAGTTTCTGCTAGAGTACGATCCAGACGAACTAGTCTGTCCGACGCTCCTTGAACACGGGTTCGTCCACAGTGCGCCCGTTCGTATCGAAGACGGTCGCGAGCGCTGGCAAGTGAGTTTCACTGGCGAGCGGCCCGAAATTCAGTCCGCACTCGATGCCGTCGAAGCTGACGCCGACGCTGACGTGTCGGTCGAATCCATCGTCACGCCTGACAGTGACTCTGAACGCTCGGTGAGTGGGCTGCGAACCGACTCGCTAACGCCGGCACAGCGACGAGCCTTCGAAGCGGCCCGCGAAGCAGGCTACTATCAGTGGCCGCGCGGAATCTCGGTCCGCGAACTCGCCGCAGAGATGGACATCTCGAAGACGACGCTCCTCGAGCATCTCCGAACCGCCGAATCGAAACTGCTGGATCCCGAGTAGTCCTATCGGTGGCGCTTTCTCTGGGTGGATCTTCCTGAGACGGCTGAAGTCATGGCATCTGCAGTTTCTGGCGGGTCATCTCGTACGAGCCTGTGATCGTCTGCCTCGTCTGAGCCCAATGGAATCAGCCGTTAAGACAGCGGGCGAGACAGCAATCGCCTAATTTAGTATAGCGGTATGTAATTTATAAGTCCAGCAGCCACCATCTTGGCTACGGCTAAAGTATGGGTTAAACTACAAATAAGTCACAGCAGCGAGTAGATTTCAGCCTCGTACACGTCTCTGACCCGAGTCCCCCATTCGTGGGTGTACGTGTCGATAACATCCTGTGCCACGTCGCCTCTGAGGTACTTGACGACACCGCGGTCGCCAGTCCGGTCCCGGAGATGTGTCGTGAAGAAGTGTCGGAAGTAGTGCGGTGTCACGTTCTCTTCGGCTCCCCCACCGTCCGTGTACCACCCGAACTCACGGGCGTGGGATTCGACGATGTGGTGTACCATGTTCGGCGTGAGTCGCTCTCCCCAGCTGTCGCTTGTGGACACAAACAGCGGCGCTGCAGGGGACTGCGTGTCCGGCCGAATCGCGAGCCAGCGTCGCAGCACTGAAGCCAGCTCTGCATCGACTGGAATCGTTGTCTCGCGCTTGCGCTTGTTGGACGCGGTCCGTTCTTCCCCGTTACTGGCCTCACCACGAGTCGGGTCTGCCGCGACGAACAACGAGTCCGGACGCCCATCAAGCCCTGCTCGGACCGTAATATCTGGTCTGGGGCCGGGGGTGTCGAGGTTGAGGTCCCGGATGTCGAGGTTACACAGTTCGCCGGCCCGCATTCCCGTTTTCAGCAGTGTCACTGTGATAGCTCGCTCAAGTGGATGTGAGATGCTGTCGACGAACGCACGCATCGACTGAAGGTCGATCTCCCGACGGGTCGGGTCGGTGTTGATCGATTCGTCCATCTCCTCCATGACCAGCGTCATCGGGTTCGAATCGAAGACGCCGACCTGAGTCATGTACGCGAAAAACCGGTGCAGATATGATGCATATGTTGCGACAGTGCTTTCTTCGGCATCTCCACGGAGACTGTGGACATATGCCATACAGTCGCGGTGGGAGGCCTCTTGAACAGGAAGAGGCTGGCTGCTATCCGCCAGATAGGACTCGAAGTCTCGCAGGACGCGCTCGTAAGAGGCACGAGTCCGGTCGCTCTTTCCGTGATACCGGATGTCATCGAGGAAATAGCCGATCGGGTCCGATTCGGCGTCCGGTGTGGCTGTATCCGTGCTCATTCGTCTCGAACATACCCCCCATGTCGCCCGCTGTACTGCACTTCGTTGTTGGACTGCAGTTCCTGCAGCGTGTCTTCGAGGCGGTCCTCGATGTCGTCGGTAAGCTCGGCGAGCAGGTCATCCCACTCGTAGTAATCCCCGTCAGCCAAGATGTCCCGGACCCGGTCTTTCAGCCCGTCACCCCCAGGGGTAGCGCCCGGAGAACGGGGTTCCTCGCTATCGTTCTCAGCGGCGTCCGATCCGCCCGTTTCGGACGCTGCTGGCTCGAAACCGCTTCGGCCTGCCTGTACCATCGTCCGGACGAACTCGCTTTGGCTCATATCCAACTCCTCGGCGTGGGCCTGCCACTGTTCCTTCTGGTAGGCCGGAATATACGTCCGAACCGTCGTGCGCTCACTGTCACTGGACACAGTCTCCTCTCGAACGCCGGGAACTTCAATGTAGTCCCATACTCAGAGATAAAAGCCTTTATTTGGGTATATGGTACCCTATTTTGCCCCATTCCAATCAAATATTCAATAATTTAGCGGATATAGGGGTCCACACTCACAACTATAAGGTTCGCTGGAATGTTGGCCCCATTGTTGATTCGTCCAGATTGGGGAGGATATGGCAGGCCCTCGAGTGTCAATAAGAGGCTCGGAATGACCGGACTGCCCTGCCGGTTGATGCCTTGGTCGTCTCACGTACGCATCCGTGGCCCCAGATGAGGCGTGTACCGCCGCTGTTGGCATCTTCCGGTGACCGGTGCGGTCCGCTCCGTAGACATCTCGGTCGGTCAATGAGCCCCAGTATACTGTTCCGGTACAGTAGGCGATACCACGTCTGTGCGCTGTTCTCTGAGACGTTGAAACGCGGTGGCTCCAATCAGTCGTGGTCATGCCATCCAAACACCTTGCCATCAACTTGCTTGTTTTGCTGGCAGCTCAGACTCGTTTCTGACGCTGCGAGGCTGGCGGAATCGCACTGTGGAAGGTCCTGATGCTGTGTCGTCCGGCCTGTACTGCCACACGTAAACACGCTTAACCGCCCACGCTCTGACCTGCCACCAACATGCACTGTATCTACACCGTCTCCGTACAGCCATTCCAGTAAGTACGACATACTGCCCCATGACTGCGTGGTCCCGGGCTCGCTTCCAGTACAGTCGCTAGACACGCCTACGACTGTCTCGATACTCTCCCCGGAAAACTTCGTCTTCAGCGGCTCCAAACGGCTTCATTTCCCGAACTGTTGCTGGGTTTTCGCGTCATGTCATTAACTCTCTGGACCATCTCACGGTTTTCGTACAGATACTGCTTGCCAGCGTGATGGTACAGGCAGCGGGAGTGTATTTGCCACTCTCTTGAGTAGCCGCGTCATCGGGCAGTTGCGTGTCCCCCGGCAGAAGCAGTCATGAGTAAGCGCCGAAAAGGCAACCAGTGTCTCGTACCACAATCCAACGGCTCCACCTCGTGTGGTCGGCTGATTCGGGTTGGCAGCGATTTAGGGTTGAAACATCCTGTGGTTGTCAATCTCACAGTGGTTCCCAATCAGCAGCTCAGGCCCCGGGACTGCTCGTCTCCTCTACCGGTCTACGATATGCTGCGAATGCTACCCTTGCGTACACGCCCGTTGCCCTCGTTGCCACGGAAATCCGGTCGGTCTGGTGTTCTCCGACCGACGTATTCGGTCCTTCTTCGTATTCAAGCATTCGCGCCATGCGTCGCTGTTCTGTGGCACTAACAGGTGGCAGGCTATCGAGAACAACTTCGCACTGCCCTGGGGCGGTCTGTACCACGACCCTGTCCGCTTCTGCACACGGAACCGAGCGTCCGATCGCTGGGACAATACAGACCACGAGGCTATAGAGTACTGAACCGAAACCCTCCTGCATTAGCGTGTCGAGACTGAAACTAGGGCTATGCGTACCCGACGACACGCGTCTGCTCAGGTGGGTGAGTCCGGTGGCTAACGACGCACTCGTTCTCTTGTTCATGATTGCGATCCTTCTGGTAGTCATGATTGTAACCCTTATCGGTGGGTTCTATCTGGTCAAGTATCTCGTCGAGCGGACGTTCAATTCGTAAGCGTGGCCCACCAGAACAGTCTGACCATCTGATGTTTAATTACTACTGATAATCCTCATGCGACACTCTCAGCGATGCACTCGGAACAAGTAAACTCTATATGGCTATACAGAATTTGAGTTGGTCAATCCAGATTCGGATTGGATATCAGAAGCTCAGTAGCCAGGCCATATCGTACTCGCATGTCAGCAGCGATCTGAACTGACCGAATCAGGACGAGTTATCCCTGTGGCGAGGACAGTTTCTTTTCACGAGCTACTCGAATTCAGCGTTGGGCTGCCGTGAGAACGATGGCTGTCAGCAGAAATCAGCGACGTGGTCGCCGGTCCGGACTTCCGCCGGAACATCTGTCAGTCTCTATCTCTTCCGGTCGCTACGCCCAGAATCGTCGTCTCAGCGTCGAAATACGTCGGCGCGTCGGTCTCGATTTCGAATTCAAGAACAGTTTCGAGATCGCCAGCGTCCTCGGCGAGTTGTTCTGCAAGATCTGTATATCCCGCAGCCAACGTCCGGTATTCCTCAATTGTTGCCTGTTTCGTTTGCGCTCGCTCCTGCTTGGCCTCGATTTCGGCGATAGTAGCTTCCGCATCACCGTCCGGACGGTCGGGACTCTCGGTTAATGTCGCACGAGCGGTGGCAGTGTCCTGTTCGATTTCTTCGAGCAGATCGGAGAGCGCCGCGCTCTGTTGCTCTATCTGACCCGCAAGAATCGCAGCTTGGGTTCGACAGTACTCGGCGAGTTCAGCCCGCGAAATATCGCCCATGTCGTCGCTCATTGAACACGGTACGTCGCCAGCGCGAAAACCGGTTTCGGTGAAAGCAGCGACGCGGGTTACTCTTCTTCCTCTTCGCCGAGACTCTGTGACGGACCGCCCGAGAAGACGAACTCGTGTTCGGCTTCGGTTTCGAAGCGGTTCAGGATGTCACCGAGTGGCTTCGCGTAGCGTTTGAGCTGTTCGGCCCGCGAAGACACCTCGTTGAGCTCTGCGGCCTGCTCTTCGGCTGCGCCAGCGACAGTCTGGGTCTCGGCCATCATCTGGTCACTCGTTTCGGCGGCCGACTGCAGCGTCGTCGCAACCGTCCGGAACCGCTCAAGCGAGTCGCCCAGATCGATGTCCGGATTGTCCGCTTCCAGTTCTTCGAGCGTGTCCACGAGGGTGTCGAGGTCCTCCGAGATGGTTGCGAGACGGTCCTTCTGATCGTAGGCGTCGTCGGAGATTTTCTGCGTCGATTCGGCGACCTGCTCGGACGCGTCACGGACAGACTCCGCACTTGACAGAACGACGTCCCCAGATTCCGCAACTTCATCGGCGAAGCTGTTGAGCTGGCCGATCGTCTTTTCGAGTTCGTCGACCATGCCGTTGAACTCGCTGGCGATACGATCCATCGATTCGTTCTCGCCGTCGGTGTCCATCCGCTCGGTCAGGTTTCCAGCGGCCGTCTCCTCCATCACGTCGGAGAACTCCTCGGCCTTCTTCTGGAGATACTTGTTGACTTCGAGGGCTTCGGCTCGGGAAACCTCCGCCTCTTTCTGTGCACGCTCGGCCTCGTTGATCTGCTGTTTGAGCGCGTCGCGCATATCAGCGAACCCGCTGTACAGGCGACCGACGTTGTCGATGCGACTGGTAGCGATATCGACGTCGAGGTTCCCCTGTCGCATCTGGTCCGTTTTTCGGGTCAGTCGGTCAATAGACGTCGCCGTGTTGTACCCGAGTATCGCACCGACGCCTGCGATGAGTAGCACCATCAGTGCCGTCCCGATGAGCCCGTACTGTTGGACGTTCTGGACGAACCCAAATACCGCAGAGTTAGGCGCGTGCACGAGGACGACCCAGTTCGTTCCCTGTATCGGTGCGTAGCCGACGGTGTAGCGTTCGCTGAGGACGTCAGCCGCCGGCATATCGGCGGTGACACCGGATTGCTGTTCTGAAGACCGGAGGTCATTTGCCTCGGTGATCGGCGCGGTCGCGCGGCTGCTCTCGCTGTACGACTGCAGTATATTCTCTCCGAGGCCACGGCTCCCGTCTCTGGGTTCGTCGATCATGACGACCGCCGACCCGTTGACGACTTGCGTGAATCCGCCTTCGGCCCTGTTGTTCCCCTGTAGCGAGTTGGCAATCTCATCGAGTGAGTATTCAATGAGAATATACCGGTTCTGCGAGGCATCGACAGGGCTGACAAAGCCAACGACAGGGCCGGAGTTTGTCTGGTACACGTCAGAGACGACGACATCGCTTGCCGTCTCGAAGTCGGCACCGGTAAGCCAGCCTCTGCTCGTCGATTCGAGCGGTGAGTTGGTCAGTACCTGTGAGTTAGATGTGCTGGCGACGACTTGAGACTGGGCTGCGTTCCGTTCGATCAGATGGATATCGGACGCATCTGCCGACAAGGCGGCTTTCCGATTATTGAGTTCGATATTGATATCGTCGGTATCGCTACTGGCCCAGATATCATCTGAGGAGACGAATTGAGTCGATAGCCGGTTTCGGTCTACCCACTGTGACAGGATGTCCGCTTCCTGTGCGGCTGCGTTCTCGTAGTCACTCAGAACCTGTTTTTCAGTGTAATCTCTGACCTGCTCCGTCGCGGCAAGACCGATGAGCCCAACCGACAGCGCCATGACGAAGAGGACGATGCCGAATTTGAGTGCAAAGTTTCGCCGGATGAAATCCGGGACGACTGTCGCCAGAATCCCACCGCCGGCGTTCGAATCGGTCTCTGAACTGTCTGGTATCTGTGTGTCTCCTGAGCTCATTGTTAGTTCCCTCCAAGCGAGCAGTTCGCCGCTGGGTCGCTATCGCACGCGTACTGTACATCCGCTGGTTCCCCGACCAGCTCGTAGTAGGTCCCATAGGATTGCTGTATCTCCGACTTGCCTCTCACAACCGGCACCTGACGCATCGCCTGATGATCACAGGCCCGGAGCGTCTGTGGTCCGAGGCCAGCATCGTACTCGTGGCCTTCGAGCGCTCCGATGACATCGAGCGGATTGAACGTTCCCGCCCGCTCGACTGCGCTGGCGTATTGCAGCGTTTGCGTATATGCGATATGCGCTGGTCCTGATGGGGAGACTGATTTCGAGGAGCCAGTCGAACTGCTGTACTCCTCACGGAACGTCTCTCGGAATGAGTTAGACAGCGGCGAGTTGATTGCTGGACTCCAGGCGACAGTCCCGATAACGCCCTCTATCGCATCGCCTGCGGTCTGGGCAATATCCTTCGAAGCCATTGGAAGAACGATATTCGACTCCGGGAACTCATCTCGGAACGCCCGGAGTGCGTTTACTGCGTCGAGGCCCCCGAGTCCAAGCACAATCACGTCGAAATCGACCGACTTGATGTCTGCTGCGTACTGGGAGTAATCGCTTGTCCCGACCTGTGCGGTCGTGTCCCAGACAGGTGCCCAGCCGATATTCCCGAGAGCTGCATCCATATCATCCCGGAGCGTCTGTCCCCAGTCACTGTCCTGAAAGATCTTGACGTAATTGGCGTCTTCGCCGAACTCGCTACGGAGTGCTGGGGCCAGCGCCGCTGCCGCCATGCGGTTATTGAACATCTCACGGAAGGAGTACCGGTTACAGTCGGCCCCCGTCAGCGAATTCGCGTTCGCCATCGTCGCCATGTACACGATTTGATTCTTCGCGGCAACCTTCTGATTAGCCAGGCCGGAACTGCTGGACGTGCCGCCAGCAAGCATAATCACTTCCTCGCTATCAACAAGCCGCTGTGCGTTACGCCGAGCGGTATCTGAATTGCCACCCGTGTCTTCGACAGCGAATTCGACATCCTTATTCAGAAGACCGTCACCGTCAAGGGGCGACTCGTATTTCTCGCTCGTTACCCACCCACCACCGTTGTTAATGTGCTTGACCGCGAGTTTGAAGCCTCGGAGTTCCTGTTTGCCGGCCGTTGAGTACGCTCCAGAGGACGCGATGTTGAAACCAAATGTCACCGAATCCCCGGACACCGGATAATTTCCGACTGGAGTTGGGGTCGGCGTCTTATCTCCATCTGTCACACCCTCGCTGCCACCACAACCGGCAAGTCCGGCCAGCCCGGACACACCAATCGAACGGAGTAGGTTCCGCCTAGAGACCGACGGTCCACCTCCATCTCTCCCTGAATCCATACTGCCGTGTCTTAATTAGTATAGCACATAAACTTTTGGAGAAAACTTATACTGCCTATAACCTATGACGAAAAATACGAGCTAACGCGCTCAGCTTCAGTAAGGTGTGACTAACAGATCGGTCTGGCGGCTGGTTCTCCGGGATTTATACCCAGTCAGTGAGCAACGTCGGATATGACGGAGTTAGTTACGTTCGGTGAGACAATGTTGCGGTTGTCGCCACCTGACGACGAGCGACTGGAGACCGCAGACCAGTACACGGTCAGGGCGGCTGGCGCGGAGTCAAACGTCGCAGTCGCTGCGCAACGACTTGGACTAGATGCACTGTGGGCCTCAAAACTCCCCGATTCGCCGGTCGGCCGACGAGTCACAGGCGAACTCAAGCACCATGGCGTGTCGGTCGATATCGCTTGGGACGACGCAGACAGCGCCCGACAGGGGACCTATTATCTAGAACAGGGCAGTCCACCGCGTGGCAACGACGTTATTTACGACCGTCAAAACGCCAGTGTCACAACCGCCACACCGGCGGAGCTTCCAACGGAGACCATCGCAGACGCCGCGGGGTTCCATACCTCGGGTATCACACCGGCGCTCTCGGAGACACTCGAATCGACCACTGCTGACCTCCTCTCGCTCGCACAGGACGCGGGTACGACCACGAGCTTCGACCTGAACTACCGCTCGAAACTCTGGACGCCAGCCGAAGCCCGATCAGTGTTGACCGAGCTCTTCCCGTCTGTCGACGTACTCGTAGTCGCAGAACGTGACGCGAACGTCGTGCTGGACCGGGACGGCGACGCGGAAGCGATTGCGCGGGACCTCACGGCCGAGTACGGGTTCGAAGCGACGGTTATCACCCGCGGCAGCGATGGAGCGCTCGCGCTTGCCGACGGGACCGTAACAGAGCAGCCGACGTTCGAGTCGACTGATGCACATCCGGTCGGGACCGGTGATTCCTTTGTCGGCGGCTTCCTCTCGCAGTATCTCTCTAGCGGTACTGTTGCAGAGGGTCTCGCCTGGGGTGCCGCGACGGCTGCACTCAAACGGACGATTCCGGGCGACATTGCCGTCGTGTCCCCTGACGAAATCCGCTCGATTCTCAGCGGCGACACGGAAGCGATTTCGCGGTAGCTACGCCGTCCAGCAAGCTTCTTATCCCTTCGCGGGGAACGGCAGGGTATGATTAACTATGAACGCTGTAAACTGTGGCTCCCCGGGGACGGAGGTCACAATGCGTAGCGCGAAGATCGTCTGTACCCTCGGTCCCGCGTCGGACTCGGTCGACGACATCGCGTCGCTTGCAAAGGCCGGAATGTCTGTTGCCAGACTGAACGCGAGTCACGGTTCACCGGAACACCGCCGGGAGATGATCGACCGTATCCGTGAGGTAGACGAGGCGGTCGAGGAACCGGTCGCGGCAATGCTCGATATGCCAGGACCGGAAGTCCGAACTGCGGAGATCGACGAACCGATTCAGCTCACGGAAGGGTCCACCATCCGGTACGTCGTCGGTGACGACGCGACACCAGAGGAGGTCGGTCTCTCGCAGTCGATTACGGCAGTCGAGCCGGGTGACCGGGTGCTGCTTGATGACGGACGCATCGAAACGACTGTCGAGCGCGTCGATGGTGACACAGTGTTTGCGACCGTTGAGAACGGCGGCAAACTGTCCGCCCGCAAAGGCGTCAACGTTCCCGGCGTCGAACTCGACCTGCCGACCATCACGGAGAACGACAGACAGGAACTCGACGTGGCCGCCGAGAAGGAGCCCGATTTCGTGGCCGCGTCGTTCGTCCGTGACGGCGAGGATATTTACGAGATCAGCCAGGCGCTCGAAGAGCGCGGCGTCGACATCCCCATCATCGCCAAGATCGAACGAGCCGGGGCCGTTGAGAACCTCGATTCGATAATCGACGAGGCCTATGGCGTGATGGTCGCCCGCGGTGACCTCGGCGTGGAGTGCCCGCTCGAAGACGTGCCGATCATCCAGAAGCGCATTATCCGCCGGTGCCACGAGGCCGGCGTGCCGGTCATCACGGCGACTGAGATGCTGGACTCGATGGTCCACTCCCGGCGGCCGACCCGTGCGGAGGCATCGGACGTGGCAAACGCAGTTCTGGACGGCACCGACGCGGTCATGCTCTCTGGCGAGACGGCGATTGGGGACCACCCGACCCGCGTCGTTGAGACAATGGATCGAATCATCCGCGATGTCGAGGGCAGCGAGGAGTACGCCGAGTCCCGCGAACAGCGCGTGCCAAACGCTGGTGATACTCGAACGGACGCGCTCGCGCGCTCCGGTCGGTTCCTCGCTCGCGACATCGGCGCGTCGGCGATTGTCGCGGCGTCCGAGTCCGGCTACACCGCGCTCAAATCGGCGAAGTATCGACCGTCGATCCCCATCGTCGCCTCGACGCCGAGCGAACGCGTCCGCCGGAAGCTCGCGCTTTCGTGGGGTATCACGCCTGTAACGACCGAGTACACTACCGAGGGCGCTGACGCCGTCATCCAGACGGCAGTTCAGGCGGCCCTCGACACCGAAGCCGCGGACAGCGGTGACACGGTCGTCGTTCTCTCCGGGATGATGACCGAACTGGAGGGGATGAACACGGCGAACATGCTGAAGGTCCACGTTGCGGCCGAAACGGTCGCCAGCGGTCGGTCCATCGTCGATGGGTTAGTGACCGGTCCCGTCCATCGGATTTCGACAGCCCCGCCCCGGGAGTCGCCGGGCGACCTCTCGAACGTCCCCGACGGGGCGATTTTGGCTGTTCCAGAGGGGTTCGACGGTGAATTCGTCGGTGACACCAGCCACATCGGCGGCATCATCGACGGCCACGAGGGCGTCACGAGCTACGCGGCCATCGTCGCCCGTGAGCTTTCGATTCCGATGATATCGAACGCGGACCTGCCTGATACGGTTTCCGACGGGGCGACTGTCACACTGGACTCCGAACGCGGCGTCGTCTACGAAGAGGCCGTTGGACGAGAGGACATCTCGGGCAGAGAGCGAGACTACTAACCGCAGTAGAATCTGTGTAGTTAAGTATCGGTGGGGCAACCCTTCGACCAGCATGGGCGCTTACGCAGGGGTCGACCTCGGAGCGACACATATTCGGGCTGTTATCGGTGACGAGACGGGCTCGATAGTCGCGTCACACAAAACTGAGACACCGCGTGGACCGGCAGGTATCGCGGTCACGGAGGCGGTTCTCGACGCGATTCGGCAGGCCTGTGACGCCGCTGATATCGCCCCGACAGATGTGATTGCCGCCGGTATCGGGTCCTTCGGTCCGATGGATCTGGCTGAAGGCGTCGTGGAAAACCCAGCAAACCTTCCCGACACTATCGACCGGATTCCGCTGACCGGGCCGGTCGAAAACCTCATCGGCAGCGAGCGGGTCTCGTTGCACAACGACGCCAACGCCGGCGTCATCGGCGAACGGTTTTACTCGGACCGAAGCCCTGATGACATGGTGTATCTCACTATCTCTTCCGGGGTCGGCGCTGGGGTCGCTGTCGACGGGAATATCCTTTCGGGCTGGGACGGCAACGCCGGGGAAGTCGGCCATCTGACAATTGACCCGCAAGGGTTCATGACCTGTGGCTGCGGACACGACGGCCACTGGGAGGCGTACTGTTCGGGCGAGAACATCCCACGGTATGCCACACAGCTCCACCGGGAGGACCCAGTCGAGACGGCACTCCCAATCGAGACAGAGGAGTTTTCTGCAGCGGATATCTTCGAGTACGCCGGCGAAGACGAGTTCGCCTCCCACGTCCTCGATCAGATCTGTCACTGGAACGCAATTGGCGTCGCAAATATTGTTCACGCGTACGCGCCACTCGTGGTCTACGTTGGCGGGGCCGTTGCGCTCAATAACCCCGAGCAGGTGCTAGACCCCATCCGGGACCGACTCGATGAGATGGTGATGTCGAACATCCCGGATATCCAGTTGACGCAGTTTGGCGACGATGTCGTGGTTCGCGGCGCACTGGCGTCCGCGCTGACTGGCGGCACAGGCGACCCGTCACAGCGCGTCTGAAAAGCGTCGACAAGACCGCAGACCGTCAGGTTACTGTTGCAGGTCGTACAGCCGCCGGAAAGCCGTCGGTGGGAACCGCGGCTCGACGCGGCTCGGCGGGCGTCCCTGCCCGTTGGTGACTGTCGCCTCGACACGGTCGACGACGCCGGATTCCGCCATTTCATAGAGGAATCGCTTGACGGTCCCGGCTGAGAGGTCGACTGAGTCTACTGACGCAATCGCCTCTGTCGTTGCTGTTACCGAAGAGCGTTCGCCCTCCTCTAAGTCGATGAGTTCTCTGAGGACGGCCTGCCGGTTCGTCGGCAGAGAGAGGACGACGCCCAGCGACACACAGGGATCGGGAACTTCCCCGATGGCCGCGTCGACGTTGGCCTGTGTGATACGGTCCTGCCCTCGCTCCTCGGCCAACTCTGCGGCAATAAACAGCGCGGCAAGGGCATCGTGGGCGTTTCCGTCCGCCCAGTCGGCGATATGCCTCGCCAGACTGTGGTCGAGCCCCTGCTGAGCCAGCCCGTTCGAAGCTCTGGTCATCAACACGTCGACGAGCATCTGCCGTTGATAGCGGTCGATACTGATCGACTTAGCGGTGTACCGTGTCAGTTCAGTCGCCGACGGATCGTCCCGACCGATAGCCAGCCAGCTGACGTTGCTCGGTAAGCCAGCAAACAGCTCAACGAGGTCCGGTGCCTGGATACTCTCCGGCTCGCTGATGTGGTCGACTGCAATGACGATACCCGTGCGTTGCTCTCGAACTAGGTCGTGGAGCCGGGACTTGAGCGTTTCCGTCCCAATTCCGTGTTCCGGCACCGATTCGTCGACGAGTGCGTCCAAGATGGCGTGGTAGAACGCGAACTCGCTTGCGGTCTCTCTGGCGTTCACATAGACGAACGACGGAGAGGTCGGTGGCTGTGCACGGGTCGTCGTGTGGATGATCGCCTGTTGCTCCGTCGGGAGCTGTTCTAAGTTGGCGAAAAGCGCCGTGATAACCGCGGACTTCCCTGAACCACAGGGGCCGTACACGTACGCGTTCGGCGGAAGCTGCCCATCGAACACCGGATCGAGGTGGTCTAGCAGCCGTTCGAGGACCGGACCTCTGTCGGCCGGCTCCTCGATGTGGACGACCGGTGAGATGGACTCGTAATCCTGAATGAGCCGTGGCTCACCGTTCCGGCGTTGTCGGCGCTTGATTCTCGCTTCAATGTCCATCGTTCAAAGAGATATGTGTTATAGCGTTTGGGACGGGAATATAGAGGTACCGCTTTAGAGCATGCCCAGGGCCGGGACCCAGGAGGTGCCGCCAAAGACGCCCACGACAGCGAGGATGAAGACGGTCAACGTCGCGACAACGATTGCCGCTGCGGGCGGGTCAAAGTGCGTGTCCGAGTGTGCGTAGAACACGCGCTGGACGACCTCTCCGATGAGTGCGCCGTAGGCACCGAACACGCCGGCAACGAGGATGGCCACGACGGCGGCCATCGTGCCCAGCTCCGGCGCACCGCCGAAGACGGCCAGCGCGGCCGTGCTTGCGGGCAGGGTCATGTGGTGGGTCACCGGAATCTTCTCAACGCCGAGGTTGAGGAACGTTAGGCTCGCTGCGGAGATGCCGAAGCCGAGGAACGCACTACCGGTCTGGAGCGCGATCCAGCCACCGAGCAGGCCGGCGACGAGGCCGATCATCGCGACGTTCGCCCACCGGTACTGGTGGGGCAGCCACGGCTCGACAGCAAGGCGGTACGATTCCGCAACGCCGCCGTCAGTGGTCGCTTCACTACTGCCACCGTCCGTCGCCATCCGCTTCTCGCCGTTCTCGAACGGCGACATATCGAGAATGTTCCGACTGCCAGCGCCGATCAGCGGGTAGCCAAACGCGATGCGGTGGGCGACAGCCGACAGGACGACACCCAGCGCAATCGGGTCCCACGGGAGCGCGAGCCCGCCAGACACCTGACGGACAACCATCCCGAAGATACCGAACAGCCCACCGACTGCGAGGATGTCCGGTCGCGTTCCGAGCGCGTAGGCGATATCTTTTGCTGGGTGGTAGTCGCCGTCGTCCGGCTCGTACATCCCGTCGCTCTTCGCGGCGTACGCGGCCGCTGCGGCACCACCCGCGAAGGAGATGTGTGGGCCGAAGACGGGACCGAACGCGATAGCACCGGTCACGCCGGTCGCCAGCCCATCAGCTCCGAGTTCTCCGAGTTGGCCGACGATACTGCCCCGGAGAATCGCGACTGCCTGGCCGGCGATGACCATGAAGCCGGTGAAACAGAACGCCGGGAGCGCGCCGACTGCTGCGCCGAAGGCACCGCCGGCGAAGGCGGCGATTATCAGCAGCAGGAGATCCGGAACCCCCATGCCGAAAACTGGAATCTGCAGGGGAAGGGTCTCTATCATGGGTTATTCCTCCTGTGCCCAGTCGCGGGAACGGTCGACGGCGTCGTCCCAGCGAGCGTACATCTTGTCTGCATCCTCGGCGTCCATCTCCGGCGAGAACTCCTCGTCGACCTGCCAGTTGTCCCGGAGTTCGTCGACGGTGTCCCAGTAGCCGACGGCGAGACCGGCCGCATAGGCCGACCCCAGCGCGGTGGTCTCGTCGACCTGCGGTCGAGCGATGTCGGTCTGGATGATGTCGGACTGGAGCTGACAGAGGAAGTTGTTCTTGACGGCACCACCGTCGACTCGTAGCGTCGTCATCTCGACACCGGAGTCTTCCTCCATCGCTTCCGCGAGGTCGCGGGTCTGGTACGCGATGGATTCGAGCGTCGCACGCACGATGTGTTCCTTTCGCGTGCCGCGAGTCATCCCGACGATGGTCCCGCGTGCGCGGCCGTCCCAGTGCGGGGCACCGAGACCCGTGAAGGCCGGCACCATGTAGACCCCGTCGGTTGAGTCAACCGAGCGGGCCAGTTCTGCGGTCTGGGCGGCGTTGTTGATGAGGTCGACGTCTTCGAGCCACTCGATGGCCGCGCCGGCGATGAAGATGGAGCCTTCGAGCGCGTACTGGACGGGCTCGCCGGACATCTGGAAGCCGACAGTCGTCAGCAGGCCGTTGTCCGAAGCGACCGCCTCGGAACCGGTGTTCATCAGGTAGAACGCGCCGGTGCCGTAGGTGTTCTTCGCGTCGCCCTTGTCGAAGCACGTCTGGCCGAACAGTGCGGCCTGCTGGTCACCCAGCGCGCCCGCAACGGGGACTTCCTCTTCGAGGAAGCCGTCCGCGTCGGTGTGCCCGTACAGACTCTCGTCGGAGGACGGACGGACTTCTGGAACCATGGACTTCGGAACGCCGAACTCTTCGAGAAGTTCATCGTCCCACTCCATGTCGTGGATGTTGTACAGCATCGTCCGCGATGCGTTCGAAACATCCGTGATGTGGTTGCCGGTGAGTTTGTAGATGAGCCACGCGTCGATGGTCCCCATCAGGAGTTCGCCGTCCTCGGCGCGGTCGCGGAGGTCGGCACCGCGTGAGCTCTGCATCTTGAGCGGTTCCGCGTTGTCGAGGATCCACTCGGTCTTGGTCGCCGAGAAGTAGGCGTCACATTCGAGGCCGGTCTTGCCCCGAATCCACTCGACCTTGTCCTCCTCCTGGATTTCCTCGACGCGGTCGGTGGTTCGGCGGTCCTGCCAGACCAGCGCGTTGTGGACCGGTTTGCCGGTCTCCTTGTCCCAGACGATCGTCGTCTCACGCTGGTTCGTGATGCCGAGCGCTTCGAGCTGTTCGGCACCGACGCCCGCGTCCGCCAGCCCTTTCGTCACGACTTCCTGCGTGTTCTCCCAGATTTCGACGGGGTCGTGCTCGACCCAGCCGGGCTCCGGATAGATCTGTTCGTGCTTCTCGTAGGCGTTCGCAACGACCTGGCCGCTGTGGTCGAATACCATGAAGCGGGTGCCGGTCGTTCCCTGGTCGATCGCGCCAACGTATGTGTCTGCCATTGTTGTGTTCTCCGTGGTGGAGGTAGCTTATTTATGAAAGCTACCACCTTGCCAGTAAACAACATAGTGAACCATTATAAAGATTACTAATGGTGATGTTTGGCGAGTAAAGAAAGGACGGGACGGCGTTACCGGCCTGAATTGTACCGCTCAAGCTGCTTTGTGACCTGTGTGTCGAGTCGGTCAAGTGCAGACGGGACTGAATCAGGCCCGTCCATACTGTCGACGGCATCTTCGATGATTGTTCGAACCGTATCGAACGGCCCGATCTGTGCGCCCCGCGTTGCGGTGGTATCGCGCGTCTCCATGAGCTGGTCGAACGCCGTTCTGTAGTGGGGGTTCCGCTCGAACCAGTCATCGGCCCGAAGCCGTGGAATCGTCTCTTCGTGGACCGGGAAATAGCCGGTTTCCTGGTGCCACCGTCGCTGCTGGGCCGGTTCGGTAAGCCAGGTGAGGAACTCCCCGACAGCGTCGTGTACGGCTTCGGAAACTGCATCGCCGACCCAGAGGGATGCGCCGCCGACGAGTACACCGGTCCGGTCGTCGAGCACGGGGAGCTGGCTGGTGCCGACATCGAAGTCGGCGCTGCGTTCGATACTGTTCAGCGACGACGTCGAGCCGATGAGCATCGCGGCGTTCTCTTCGGCAAAGTGGGTCCGAGCCGCCCCTCTGGCTTCGATTCCGGGGTCGTGGTACAGTCCGTCCGCTTCGAGGCTCTGCCACCACTCGAATAAGTCGTGGGCGAACTCCCCGTCGAGATAGCTTTCTGTCGGCGACCCGGACCGTCCGTTGTTCTCGTCTACGAGGAGCTGGTCAGCTTCGGCAAACCACTGTTCGACGAACCACGAGTAGTTCGCGAACGTGATACCAGTGTCAACGCCACCGCGGTCGACGAGCGTCTCAGCCGCGCTCCGAACGTCAGCGAGGGTTTCCGGCGGCGAACTGGGATCGAGCCCAGCCTGTCTAAACGCGTCCCGGTTATACGCCATCACCGGGTTCGACGCATTAAACGGCAGCGAGTGGAGCGTCCCGTCGAAACGGTAGTAGTTCGTCACCGGGTCGAGCAGCGCATCGATGTGGCCGCTCGGGAGCAGTTCTTCGACCGGGGTGAAATGACCACTGTCGCGCGCACGCGTGGTGCCAATCTCGAATATCTGTGCGATTGCCGGTGGGTTACCGTTTTCAGCGGCGTTCAGCGTCGCATCGAGGGTCCCGCGATAGCTCCCTTTCGACCGCAGCGTGAGACTGATCCCGTCGGCCTGTGATTCGAACTCGCGGACGAGGTCTTCCAGCAGTAACGCCTTCTCGCCGCCCATCGCGTGCCAGAATTCGACGACAGTTCCGTCCGTGCTCGCCGCCGCCGAACCTGTCGCCAGTTCGAAGGACTCCAGCGATGCCTCCAGCGATTCAGCTCGCTCGGTAAGCGTGGAAACTCGCGTCGAGACCTCCGCAAGTTCCGTTGTCTGGTCCGCTGCGGCGTCGGCGGCGACAGCCGCCTCTTCGGCTGTCCGGGCGCTGATGTCCTCGACATCGTCGACCATCGACACGACTTCTTGCGTGGAATCGGCCTGCGTGTCCGTCGCATCGTCAATTTCCTGGACGCTCGAATCGACCTCCTCGACCATCGAGACGACGGAATCCAGTTCATCAAGCGCGCTGGCGACTGACGAGCGGGTGTCCTCGACACTCTCCCGGGTATCGTACATCTCTGCAACTGTCGCGTCAGCCTGTTCGTGGACCTCCTGGATAGAGGCTGCAATCTCGTCAGTCGCTTCCTTCGTCTCCGTTGCGAGCGATTTGACCTCCTCAGCCACGACGGCGAACCCGTCGCCGGATTCCCCTGCTCGGGCCGCTTCGATGTTGGCGTTCAGTGCCAGCATGTTGGTCTGGTCCGCAACGTCGGTGATGAAGCCCACAATCTCCTCGATGTCAGACAGCAGGTCGTTCAGTTGTTCGACCTTGTCGACGGTCGATTCGGCGTTGTCGGTCAATCGGTCGAGCGTCGTCATCGCAGAGGACGCCGACTCTAGTGCGGATTCACCCCGGGCGCTGGCTTCGCTTGAGGTGTCTGCAACCTCGTTTGCGGCGCTCGCTATCTCCTCGATCGTCGCCGAGAGGTTCCGCATCTCGTCGGAGATCGACTGTATCTCGTCGCGCTGCTCGTCCGAACCGGCCGAAATCTCGCCGACAGCACCGCTCACGTCTCGGCTGGCGGACTTGACCGATCCGAGACGAGTGTCGACCTGTTCCGTTGCGGCGGTCACCTGTTCGCTGAACGATGCCATCCGGTCGACAGTATCAGTCCATTCCCGGAGCAGTTGCTCGTATGCCGCGTACAGCGGCTCAGCTGCCTCTGCTGGTGGCTGTCCGGGTTTTGCAGTCAGGTCGCCGTTAGCGTTCGCTTCGACAACAGACGTGAGACGGTCGACAGTGGTTTCGAGCGCTTGGCGGTCTGCCCGCTCCTGTTCGAGTTCCGCCGCCAGCTGCTCACACTGTGCTTTCAGTTCCGCCCGTGAGGGGTCGGCTCCCGGTTCCTGTTCCGGGGCATTTGCCGACGGCGGTTCGGCCTCCGACTTGTTCTCGTCCCGCTCCTCGGTGACACCGCCGTCGGTCCGTTCTTCGCCCGGAGGGTCGTCGCCTGAATCAAGTGGGTTCCATTTACTCATTGTCGCTCCCGTTGGCCGAACGGCCAACACACTCTCGGAAATAGTCCACTATCAAAATATATAATAGTTACTGTCGAACCGGTATGAGTGATAACTACTGTTTGAGAACGAAAGAATAGCTGATATACTGTATTTGAACTCATATACATTAACTATATCAATATAAGAGCCATATTTGTGAAAATATATCCAAGTAATTCACTCAAAGGACAGTGAGAATTACGTGCCAATAGTCAACAATTAACATCTGGAGTTTCCGGTATTCCTCATGATTACATAGAAAATTTACTACCCGAACACCAGCAACGGTAAAGTGAAGTGTATGCGCTCCAAACCCACGGAAAGATAGATGGGACCGACACCACACATCGCCGTCATCGGTGGCGGCTCGACTGGGGCAGGCATCGCGCGGGACCTCGCGATGCGCGGGCTCGACGTAACCCTCGTAGAACAGGGGAATCTAACCCACGGGACCACCGGTCGAATGCACGGGCTGCTCCATAGCGGCGGGCGATACGCCGTCTCGGACCAGGCCAGCGCGACCGAGTGTATCGAGGAAAACCGGGTGCTGCGTGATATCGCAAGCCACTGTGTCGAAATGACCGGTGGCCTGTTCGTTAAGCGACCTGAGGACTCCGAGGAGTACTTCCAGAAGAAGCTTAGTGGCTGTGAGGAATGCGGTATCCCCGCCGAGGTCGTCTCGGGCGAAGAAGCCCGAGCGATGGAGCCACACCTGGCGAAGGACATCGACAAGGCAATCAGCGTTCCCGACGGGGCTATTGACCCGTTCCGACTGGTGGTCGCGAACGCCGCGAGCGCACAGGAACACGGCGCACGCATCGAGACACACACCAAAGTCACCGACCTCATCGTCGAGAGCGGCGAGGTCGTCGGTATCGAGGTCGAACACGACTCCGGTCCCGGAAAGCGCGTCCACGGCACGGAGGGCGGAACCGAACAGATCCGTGCTGATTACGTCGTAAACGCAACTGGTGCCTGGGCCGGCCGCATCGGCGACATGGCCGGACTGGATATCGAAGTTCGCCCCTCCAAGGGTGTCATGACCATCATGAACATCCGTCAGGTCGATACCGTCATCAACCGCTGTCGACCGAAAGGCGACGCGGACATCGTCGTCCCCCACGAGACGACCGCGATCCTGGGCACGACCGACGAGGAGGTCGAGGACCCCGAGGACTACCCCGAGGAGCAGTGGGAGGTCGACATGATGATCGACACCCTCAAAGAGCTGATTCCGATGCTCGAAGAGGCACGGACCATCCGCTCGTTCTGGGGCGTCCGCCCGCTGTACGAACCGCCGGACGTCGGCAGCGACGACCCGACCGACATCACGCGGGACTTCTTCCTGCTCGACCACGACGAGCGCGACGACCTGCCCGGCATGACCAGCATCGTCGGCGGGAAGTTCACCACCTACCGGATGATGAGCGAACAGATAAGCGACCACGTCTGCGGGAAGTTCGGCATCGACGCCGACTGCCGGACCGCCGACGTGCCCCTGCCCGGCAGCGAGGACTTCTCGGTCCTGCGGGACTACATGGACGAGTTCGGCCTGCGCTCGCCCATCGGCCGCCGGAGCGTCGAGCGGCTCGGCTCCCGTGCCGACGAGGTACTCAAAACGGACGGCCCGAACCCGACCGTCTGCGAATGTGAAGGCGTCACCCGCGCCGAGATTCAGGACGCTATCGAGGGGTCCGGATCGGACCTCAACGCCGTCCGCATCCGCACCCGCGCGTCGATGGGGAACTGTCAGGGCGGCTTCTGCTCCCATCGGATGGCGAGCGAACTCCACTCGGAGTACGACGAGAGCGTCGTCCGCGAGGCCTGGGACGAACTGCTGCAGGAGCGCTGGAAGGGACAGCGACACGCCCTCTGGGGCGAGCAGCTCTCGCAGGCGGCGCTGAACTACGCACTACACGCAACCACACAGAACCGCGACCAGGACCCGGCGGACGGGGACCCGGTCGACTTCTCAGCGTTCGACACCGGCCGCAGTCAGGCGAGCGGCGTCGACAGCGCGGACGTGGCCGCCGATGGAGGGACAGATGGCTATTGAGTCAGAGGTACTCGTCATCGGCGGCGGCCTCGGCGGACTGACCAGCGCGCTGGCGGCCGCCCACGAGGGAGCCGACGTGCGACTGGTCTCTTACAAGCAGAGTACGCTCCGCCAGGCATCTGGCCTGGTTGACGTGCTCGGCTACACGCCAGACGGCGACGGCCCACTGACCAACCCGTACGAGGCGATACCGTCGCTACCGGAGAGCCACCCGTACCGGAAAGTCGGCGTCAAGACGGTCCGGGACGCGCTGTCGCTGTTTGACGACGCGGTCCCGACCTACGAAGGCGAACACACGGAGACGAACGCGCTCCTGCCGACCCACGGCGGGAGTATCAAGCCGACCGCCCGCTACCCGGCCGGAGCCAGCGCTGGCCTCGCCAGCGACACCCGCGACACGCTGCTGGTCGGCATCGAAGAGATGGTCGACTTCGACGCCCCCCACGTCGCTGCCCATCTCGACGCGACGGGCGTGCCATTCGATGTCCGTGGTGAAACAATCCGGTTCCCGGGCGACCTGCGCGCGGACGCGAAGGTCACGCGGTACGCCAAGCTGCTCGATACTAACAGCGAGGTGGCGGTTCGCGGGCGAATGGTCCCCGCTCGCGAGGCGCTGGCACAGCGCGTGAACCCGCTGCTGGAGGACGAAGAGCGGGTCGGCTTCCCGGCGATTCTCGGTGACGACAACCCCGGCGCGATCCGCGACGCAGTAGGCGACCACCTCGGCGTCGACGTGTTCGAAGTCCCAATGGGGCCGCCGTCGCTGCCCGGGCTCCGACTTGAGGACGCGCTATTCTCGGCGCTGGACGAGGCTGGAGCCAGCATCGAGACCGGAAACCCCGTCGTCGACTTTGAGGGCGAGGACCGCATCGAGAAGGTATTCATCGAGAAGAACGGTGCGAAGATTCCCAACAGCGCTGACCAGTACGTCCTCGCGACCGGCGGCTTCGTCGGTAAGGGCGTCGAGTCCGACCGCGACGGGGTGTATGAACCCATTTTCGATTGCCACGTCCCCCACGCCGAGGATCGGTACGACTGGTTCGAGGGCGAACTGTTCGGCGACCACGAGTTCGCCCGCTACGGTGTGGCGACCGACGACGACCTGCGTCCCCTTGACGCGAGTGAGCACAGCGAGTTCGAGAACCTGCGGGCCGCCGGCTCCGTGCTTGGCGGGTACGACTTTGCCGCCGAGAAGTCCGGTAGCGGAGTCTCGATTGCGACAGGCTACGCGGCGGGCCAGCGCGCCGCACAGGAGGCACGATGAGTGACGCTGAAACCCCACCAGAGACAGAGTTTGACCCGGTAGCACCGAATACAGGCGAGGAGTTCGAACCAGTTGATGTCTTCCCCGACAGCGACGACTTCGACCTCCGTCCCGGCGCGGACTCCTGTTATAAATGCTCGACCTGCGATACGAACTGCCCCGTCGCGGAGGTCGACGACGACTTCCCCGGCCCGAAGTTCCAGGGCCCCGAACAGTGGCGGCTCAAGCAGTCCGACGACGACCACGACATCGACGACTCGGTGATGGACTGCTCGAACTGCATGCGCTGTGACAACGCCTGTCCGTCTGGGGTCCCGCTCAGCCAGATGCACAACACCGCTCGCGGAGAGTACGTCAGCGAGCAGATGGACAAGCTCTCGGTCGAGTACATCCGCAACCGCATTCTGGCGAACTACCGCACCTCCGCGTTCTTCGCCAGCAAGGTCCCGCGGTTGGCCAACTTCGCCATGAACTTCGGACCGGCCCGCTGGGTCATGGAGAAGACGCTCGGCGTCACCAGCGAGCGCGACTTCCCCGAGTTCGCTCGGCAGACCTTCCGCGAGTGGTGGGCCGACCGCGGCGGCCAGGTCCAGTCCAGAGAGAACGCACGGGCCGCCCGGAAGCGACGTGGCCTCGCCGAGGACGCCGACAAGAAGGTCGCGTACTTCCACGGCTGTTACTCCAACTACAACACGCCGGAGGTCGGCAAGGCGATGGTCCGCGTCTACGAGGAGTTTGGCTACGAGGTCGTCGCGCCAGAACAGAAGTGCTCGGGGACGCCGATGTTCGCCAACGGGATGCTCGAAGACGCCCGCCGTCACGCCGAGACGAACGTCTCGTCGATGTCGGAACTCGTCGACGAAGGGTACCACGCCATCGCCTCCTGTACCTCGTGTTCGATGGCGCTGCGCCAGGAGTACCCCGAACTGTTCGACATCGACGGCATCGACAAGGTCGCCGAGAACACCTTCGAGGCCGTCGAGTACCTGCGCATCCACGAAGACCTCAAAGGTGAGGTGCAGGCGGCCGACGTGGACGGCGAACTCGCCGAGGAGTTCGCTTACCACGCTCCGTGTCACTCACGGAATCAGGGACTCGACCGCCAAGCCGTCGAACTGTTCCGCGACCTCGACGGCGCCGAAATCGAGGACGTGGGCGACTCCTGTTCTGGCATCTCGGGGACCTACGGCTGGAAAGAGGAAAAGTACGAGAAGTCGATGGAGATCGGCGAGGAGATGTTCGAGCACATGGAACACGCCGAAGGCGAAACCGGCATGACCGAGTGCCCGACCTGTGCGATGCAGATGGAACACGGGAGCGGCTACGAGATCCGGCATCCGCTCGAACTTCTCGAAGCCGCGCTGGTCGAGTAAGTACTTCTCCTACTCCTCGCCGCGGACGAACGTGACCGGGCACGGCGCGTTCAGCATGACTTCCTGTGCGGTGGAGCCGAAGACGGCCTTCCCGGTCGGTGAGCGCTTGCGGCCGCCGACGACGACAAGGTCCGAGCCAGTGGCTTCGGCGAGGTTGACGATCTGCTCGCCGTGGTTGCCCACGGCACCCCGGACCTGCGTCGACAGACCGCCGTCGTTGAACCGGGAGACGAGTTCCCGGACGGTTGTGTGGCGGTCGGCGACTTCGTCGGGGTCGGCTTCGCCGGTCGATTCGAATTCGAGCCTGTCGACGACGCCGTCGTACTGGTCGTCGGTGAATACGTGTGCAACGATGACCGTCGCGCCGGCCGGGCTCGCGATATCAAGTACGGCATCAGCGAGTTCGTCGATTCGGTCGGCGTCGTTCGGTCCAACTGCGAGAAGAACGGTTTCGAGTGCCATACCGGCTACTCCGGGGGCAGACGCCTAAATCCTTCGATGGGTACTACTTTCGTAGTAAGTCGTTCCGACTATGCCGCAGCCGGGACGCTCAGTGGCTTACCCGGTGTTTTTCATCCCGGCCGCGATGCCCTGGACGGTTAGCCGCAGGGTCCGGCGCTCGGTCTCGGTCCGGTGGGACTGCTTGAGCAGGCGGACCTGCAACAGGTTCAGCGGGTCGACGTACGGGTTCCGGCGCTCGAGGTTCTCCTTGAGCCAGTCCCGCGAAAGCAGGCCGTCCTGCCCGGTGATTTCGAGCACCTTTTCGACGGTGTCCTCGTACTCCTCGACGAGACGCGGGTAGATGCGCTCGCGGAGTTCGGGGTCGGCGAGGTCGGCGTACTCCTCGGCTATTCCGAGGTCGGTACGGGCGAGTGCCAGCGACGCGTTGTCGAGTTTCGTCCGGAAGAACGGCCAGTTCTCGTACATCTCCTGTAGCGTTTCCATATCGCCGCCGTTTTCGAGGTAGGCGTCCAGTCCGGTCGAGATGGAGTACCAGCCGGGGATGATACAGCGGGCCTGCGTCCAGGAGAACACCCACGGGATGGCCCGGAGGTCCTCGACGCTGCGGTCCTCGCTTCGGGAAGCCGGCCGCGAGCCCATGTTGAGGTTCTCGATGACGGTAATCGGCGTCGCCTGCTCGAAGAACTCGACGAAGCCGTCGGTCTCAAGCAGGTCCTGGTATTCCTCGCGGGCGGCGTCGGCCGCCGTCTCCATCGCGTCCTCCCACTCGTCGGGGATCTCCTCGACAGGCTCCTCGATAGCGTTTTGCCGCGCCCGAATCTGGGCGTTGAGCATCTGTTCGAGGTTTCGCTCGGCGATGTCGTGGTTGGCGTACTTCTCGGCGATGGCCTCGCCCTGCTCGGTAAACTTGATCTGGCCGGTCACCGTCTCGTTTGGCAGGGCCAGCATGGCGTCGTTCATCGGGCCGCCACCGCGGGAGATGGAGCCGCCGCGGCCGTGGAACAGGCGCATCTCCACGTCATAATCATCGGTAATGTCTGCCAGTCGCTTCTGATTGTTGTACAGCGACCAGTTGGCGGCGAGGAAGCCGTTCTCCTTGTTCGAGTCGGAGTAGCCCAGCATGATCTCCTGAATATTGTCCCGGGCCTCCAGTGCCTGAGAGTAGGCCTCGTTCTCGAACAGCGTGCCCATGATGCGGCGGGCGCCGGAGAGCGCGTACTCCGATTCCAGCAGCGGCACCACGTCGAACCCACAGTAGCCGGGCAGGTCGACGATATCGACTTGATCAGCGAGGAACAGCACTTCCAGGGCGTGGCTGGGCTCCTCACACCACGAAATAGCGTAGGTGTCGATAGCGTCGATACCGAACTCGTTTTGCCAGTCGGCGGTCGCGCGGAACCGGTCGAGGACTCGCGTCGCGTCCTCTGAGAGGCCCTCAGTGTCCTCCATATCGATAACAGTGTTATCCTGCAGGATGGCCTCGGTCAGGAACTCGACGCGCTCGTCCTCGTCCATCGCCGCGTAATCGATGCCTTGCCGGTCGACAGCCTCGGCGATGGCGTCGGTGTGCATCTTCCGGTGGTCGCGCAGGTCGAGGCTAGCGAGTGTGAAGCCGAACGTCTCGACTTTGCGGATCAGCGGGTCGACGTGGGCCTCGGCGATGACCTCGGCGTCGTTCTCCCGGAGGCTGTCAGCGATGACGCGGAGGTCGGTCAGCAGTTCCTCCTCGTTCTCGTAGCCGCCCTGACGAACGTCGCTGACCCGGATGACGGATTCGCGCATCAGCCGGAGCTTCTGGCGGTAGGGTTCGTCTGGATAGCGTTCCTCAGCCTCCGCGGCGATACCGGGGAGCCGAGACTTGTGACGGTCCAGCCGCTCGTTGAACAGCGCGTCGGTCGCGATGTTCGAGGCGTCTTGGCTGAGCACGCCGGAGAGTTCCTTGAGCTTATTGCGATACAGCGGCAGGACGGTCTCGCGCTGACGCTCTAGGGTCTCCTCGGTCACCTCGGTGGTGACAAACGGGTTGCCGTCACGGTCGGAGCCGGCCCACGAGCGGAACTCGTAGAGGGTGTCGATATCGATGTCTTCGTCGTACACGTCTTCGAGCGTGTGTTCGAGTTCGTCGTACACTTCGTCGATGACGTCGAACAGGACGTTCTCGAGATACCACTGGACGTTCAGCGCCTCGTCGGTGACCTCCGGCCGGCGGTCCCGGACCTGCGGGGTCTGCCAGAGGCTCGTCACTTCGGCGTCGAGATTCCGCTCGATACGCTTCTGTTCGCGTTCGGTGAGTCGCCGCTCGTCGAGTCGTTCGATGTCACGGGCCACTGACCGGAGTTTCGCCTTCACCGTCTTCCGGCGGGCCTCGGTCGGATGGGCCGTGAACGTCGGCTGAATGAGTACGTCTTCGAGGACCTGTTCGAACTCCGCCGGGTCCGCGCCGCGTTCGGCCAGGTCCCGGACGGCTTCCTCGACGCTGTCTGCCAGCACGCCTTCCTGACTACCTTCTCGAATTTCGCGGACCCGCTCGCGCTCCTCAGCGAGATTGATAAGTTCGAAATAGGTGGTAAACGCTCGGGCGACAATATCCTGCGTCTCCGGGTTCAGTCGGTTCAGTGCCCGGTGGACCTCGTCCCGCGTCTCGGCGTCCCCGCGTCGGTAGTCGATACACGAGTTCCGGATCGTTTCCACCGTTTCAAACGCCTCGGTCGAGGTCTGTGCCTCCAGCACTTCGCCCAGGAGCGCACCCAGCTCCCGTACGTCCTGGTTTATCTCTCTGGCGTGCAAAGTCATACCACTTCATCCAGAACCGAGCCCTAAAACACTATTGAAACGGTGTATCAGGGATAGACGTTCGTGAAGAACCCGTTTGCAGAAAATAGCTATTATTAATCGTGGGGTTCTTTACCGTATCACACGAATTACACACGAGACAGTGGACTGCCAATGATAGATATCGCTCTGGACATGGAGCAGTACGACTGCCCCTTCATCGACACGACGGCAGACCACGATGTCGCCTTTGCAGCGGTACACTGGGACTTCGACCAGCGTGCGCGGGAGTTGGAGACGCGGATGGTCGTTGAAGCCGAGGACGCGGGGATACTCGATATGGGGCTTGACAGCCTGCAGGCTCACCAGAACATGAACGACTGTGCCCTGTTGCGCCGCGAGGGCAACGCCGCCCACATCAGGACAACCATCGAGGAGACGGCGGCGATGCAGACCATCAGGGACAACGGTGGCTACATCACCGGGCCATTCCACATCGAGGCGGGCAGCGAGACCTGGCACGTCGGCTTCGACCGCGGCCGGGACGCCGACACGACGCTCTCAGAACTCGACCGCGACAACGAGTACGACGTGATCGAGCGCACGTCGACGACGCTCCCGCAGCTACAGGACCTTGTGCAGAACGCCGGCGCGGCGATGACACTTGTGGACGGCTGTCGTGACCTCTCTGACACCGAACGCGAGACGCTGGAAACCGCCGTCTCCGAGGGGTACTTCGAGTCCCCACGGGACGCCACGCTGGGGTCGCTGGCCGAAGACTTCGGCGTGTCCAAACCCGCCGTCTCGAAGAACCTCCGGCGCGGTGAGCGCAAGCTGATCCAGCGCGTCGTCGAAGCGTTGGACGAGATCGAGGACTGAGTCCGACGTGGATGGCGGCCCGGTCGCGTCTCCGCTTGGAGTGGTAACTGGGCGGAGCAGGTAACTGTCACATCCTCCTCAGCTGGCATCTGTGTAGGCTTTGACGCACTTTCAGCGGTGAGCGGCGGCGTCGGTAAGACGCGTACACCCCCACGAGATAGTACCGACAGTATCGGCCAATGTACGAACCGGTCAGTTCAGGCGAAAGACCGTCCGCACTGCGCTAGCGAGAGAGGGGGCCGCTCGCGGTGTATCAGAGACCCGTCAAATATCTGGTTGCTCGACATTCGATTCCCAGAACTGGTCGCGTAAGTACCGTTCGTCCATCGCCCTACGACCAGTCAGGCGTGCGACTCGGCCGATAGAAGCCCAGAGTAACTGCTGAACGATCTGTGGCGCAATGGTAATCCGTGTCCCGGCTTTGACGTACTCGGCCAGCAACAGTCCCTGAACGAAATCGGGTTCGCCGTATTCGTCATCAGCTCCGAGATATCCCTCGTGATCGAGTCCTGCAACCATGTACTGCGTGTCGATTGTCTTCTTCCACGGGACTTCCACCTGGAAGGCAACAAAATCGTCAGTATCGTTTCTAAAGTAGTGTGGGTCTCCCGGGTCGACCGTGAGTTCCTCTCCGGTAGCGAGGCGCTTGGGACAATCATCAACGACAACAGTCAGTTCACCTTCGACCGACTGAAACGTCTCTGTACTGCTCGTATGTACGTGCGCCGGCAGTGTCGTGGCCTCTGGACCAAGCCAGACAAGCATGGCGGGAGTGCGGTTCGCGCCTGATTCCGGGTACCGCAGTATTGTCGACCACATTCCCATGCCCGGACTTGATGCGAGTGCATGGGGGGACTCCGAAAACAGTTCCATAGCACGCCCTTCCGGGTCAATTTCGAGCGCCGGCCCCGTGGTCGGCGCTCCGGCGTCGTCAAGTGGTCGGCCTGTAATCTGAGAGGGCATAGCCTTATTTTTAATTTATCACACATATGGCTGGTGAAAAGAGTCGCTGTTCTGCTCCCTTCGCACGCGAGCGGACGCAGGTATTCTCGGTTACAATATTACAATATTTCACACGAGAACGCCGCTGCAGTACCCAGATCTGTAGCATTGTTCGGAGGACTGCGTGCCATCACCGTTGATCTCCACCGCGTTAATATGTTAACTCAGCACACTATGTGGCCGGCGAGTCTACGATTATCTGTTATGCAGAATACGGCTACACGGAGGCGCGTTCTCGGCGCGCTCGGTGCCGGTGTTGTCGGACTCAGCGGCTGTGTCAGTGACGACTCATCCATGACTGAACAGGACGATTCGGACGGCGGGACGACGGACAGCGGCACGAACGGCGAATCGGGCGGCAGTGGCTCGGCACAGACAGTTACCATCGGGGTCCTTCAGCCCCGGGCTGGGGACCTGAAATACTACGGCGACCAGGCGCTGTGGGGGTTCCTCTCCGGACTGGCGTACAAGGGCGGGACGGAGCCGCCGACAGACGCCGGGAGCGGCGAGATAACGGTCACCGCCGGGGACACGGAGTACCGGCTGCTGGTACGGGACACGGAGTTCTCGGCGGACACGGCCCAGACAGCGGCGACGAACCTCGTCGAGAACGAGAGTGTGGACCTGCTCGCGGGCTGTACGTCCTCGGCGGCGGCCAGCCGGGTCGTCACGACGGTCGTCAATCAGGCCCAGGTCCCCATCATGCTCGGCCCGGCGGCGTCGGCCGACATCACATCGAATTCGGATACCTGTAGCGACCTCGTCTACCGGGCCAGCGAGAACACCGCGATGGACGCCCGCTCGGGCGGGAAGTACGTCGCCAGAGAGACGGACGTGTCGAGCGTCTACCTGTTCGGCGCGGACTACAGCTTCGGCCGCGCAGTCGTCAACAACTACCGGGACGTGCTCGAAGCCGAGGGCGTCGACATCGTCGGTGAGCGCTTCGTCGAACAGGGCTACGCCGAGTGGGACGGCCTGCTAGACAACGCCGAGGAAGCCGGGGCCGAGGGTGTCGTCGGCGGGTTCACCGTCGCCACCCTCCCGGCGATGTTCAACGCCTTCCTCTCGGGTGAGTATTCCTATCGGGTGTTTGGCGGCTTCGCCACCCGAATCACCAACAGCGTCGTCGGCGGGACGATGCAAAGCGTACTCGGCGAACCGCTGACCGAGGAGAAGATACGGAATTCACGGCTGGGACCGTTCACGACCCGCTACCACTGGAACCAGTATGACAATCCGATCAACGACGCGTTCGTCGAGCGGTACACCACTGCTTACGGCGTTGTTCCGGACCTGTTCTCGGCGGGGACGTTCACGGGCGCGTCGGCGATTCACCAGGCCATCCAGGAGAGCGGATCGACCGAGGGTGCGGACATCGCCGATGCCCTGAAGGGGATGACCGTCACCGACACGCCGAAAGGCGAGAACGGCTACAGTTTCCAGTCGTACAACAACCAGGCGCGGTCGGCGATGACCGTCGCCAACCCGATTCCGACGACCGACGAGTGGGCCGACAACTGGGGCGCGGCCATCATGCCCGGCGAACCGCTGGCCCGCATCAGCGCCGACGAGACGACCATCCCGAAGGACAGCGACCAGATGGGCTGTTCACTGTAGGTATGCTCAGAACACAGGGACTGACAAGAGAGTTCGGGGGACTCACTGCCGTCGACAGCGTCGACTTCGAACTCGACACCGAACTCTGCTCGCTCATCGGCCCGAACGGGGCCGGCAAGACGACGTTCTTCAATCTGCTGACCGGGACCCTCTCGCCCACCGAGGGGACGGTCGAACTCCGACGTGACGGACAGTGGGAGGATATCACCGACGCGTCGCCCCACGAGACGGCCAGCAAGGGTCTCCACCGCTCCTATCAGGTGACGAACGTCTTCCCCAACAGCACGGTCTTGGAGAACGTCCGGGTCGCTGAACAGGCCCACAGTGACGCCGCCACGACGTTCTGGCGAAACGTCGACCACTACGACGAGTTCACCGAGCGTGCCCACGAGCTGCTTGACCGGGTCGGGCTCGCCCATCGGGCCGAGGACCTCGCAAGCACGCTGAGCCACGGCGCAAAGCGCAAGCTCGAAGTCGCCATCGCGCTGGCCGGCGACCCCGCCGTACTCCTGCTCGACGAGCCAAACGCCGGCGTCTCTTCGGAGAGTGTCGACGAAATCCGGGACCTCATCGAAGCGGTGGCGGAGGACTACCCGGTCCTGCTGGTCGAGCACAACATGGACATCGTGATGGGCGTCTCCGACCGCGTTGTCGTCCTGCACCAGGGGGCGGTCATCGCAGACGGGCCACCAGCAGAGGTGCGGGCTAACCCCGACGTACAGTCGGCGTACCTCGGCGGCTACGAGCCGGGCAGTCTGGACGACGGCACGACGACCGGGTCCGATACGGACGCGGGGGAGGGGACGGCGTGAGCCTGCTCGAACTGAACGGCGTCCACACCTACTACGGCGACAGCCACATCCTCGAAGGCGTCGACCTCTCCGTCGAGGCGGGGGAAGTGGTCGCGCTCGCCGGCCGCAACGGCGTGGGCAAGACCACCACACTCCGGACGATTCTGCAACTGACCCCGCCCCGCGAGGGGTCGATTACCTTCCGCGACGAGTCGCTGGTCGGCCTGGAGACACACGAAGTCGCCGAGCGCGGACTGGGATGGATTCCGGAGGACCGTCGGATGTTCAGCCAGCTCACGGTCGAGGAAAACCTCCGGGCGGCGATTCCTGACCCCGACGACGTGGGTGACGGCCTCCGGCTGGCCTTCGAGTCGTTCCCTATCCTCGAAGAGCGGCGGGGTCAGGACGCCGGCACCCTGTCGGGCGGGCAACAGCAGATGCTCGCCATCGCCCGCGGGCTGGTCGGCGACAACGACCTCCTGCTGGTCGACGAGCCGAGCGAGGGGCTGGCCCCCCAAATCGTCGCCGACGTGGCCGAGGCGCTGTCGAACGCGAGCGAGGACGTGACGATGCTGCTGGTCGAACAGAACCTCCCCTTAGCGCTTGACCTGGCCGACCGGTTCTACATCCTCGACAAAGGCCGTGTCGTCGATGACGGCGAGACGGCAGCGGTGACGGCCGACGACGAACGGTTCAGGAGGTATCTGTCGGCATGATCGTCGAAGCCCTCGCGGAGTTTCTGACGCTCGGCGAACTCGGCGGCGTCATCGTCAATGGCCTCGCCAAGTCGGCGCTGTACGTCATGATAGCAAGCGGCCTCACACTCATCTTCGGCCTCATGGGCGTGCTGAACTTCGCGCACGGGTCGCTGACGATGGTCGGCGCATATCTCGGCGGCCTCCTGATGGTCGTCACGGTCACCGGCGGGACAGCGCCGCTGACCCGCCTCGGTCTGTTCTTCGTCGCCATCGTCGTCGTGTTCGCGCTGTTGACGGTGCTTGGCGGGGCCATCGAGACGACTATCATCCGGCCGCTGTACGACCGGCCGCCGATATACCAGATCCTGCTGACGTTCGGCTTGACACTCGTCATTGAGGAGCTCGTCCGTATCGTGCTGGGTGTCTATGACCTCCAGCCGCTGTCGGACTGGCAGGCCGCCCTAGCGACCAAGCCGCAGTTCCTCCGGGAACCGGTCGCCCTCGGTCCCGTCAGCGCCGGCTGGATGTCGCTGTTCCAGATACTCCTCGGAATGATCACGGTGGTCGGCATCTGGGCGTTCCTTACGAAGACCCGGTACGGCCTGTACATCCGGGCCGGGAGCGAAGACGCGGAGATGGCGTCGGCGCTCGGCATCGACGTGCGCCAGGTGTTCACCGTCGTCTTTGCGCTCGGTATCGGGCTGGCCGGCGTGGCCGGCACGCTCCTGATGTGGGACCCGACGTGGGGCGCGAGCGTCCCGCTCGCGGCCGAGACGCTGTTGCCGGCGTTCATCGTCGTCATCGTCGGCGGCCTCGGGACGTTCCGGGGCACCGTCGCCGCCGCCCTCGTGGTGGGGATGGCCGACGCGGTGACGACCTGGTGGTTCCAGAACGCCATCCAGTTCACCGGCCTGCCGGAACTCGTGCTGTTTCTGGTCCTCGTGGTGACGCTTATCGTCCGCCCGCAGGGCCTGTTCGGCGTCGAGGAGGTGGGGGGCCATTAGCACCGAAACCGAGGCCGACGCCGAGGCGTCGTCCGAGCCACCGGCGACGACTGTGGAAACGGAATGGCCCCGCGACTACGTGCGAGACCACACTGCTCACATCCTCGTCATTGCCCTGCTGGCGCTGTACCCGCCGGTGTATCACACGCTGTTGAACTCACCGGTCAGCGCCGAGACGCAGATGCTCCTGCCGACGGTGGAGACGATGGTCGGCGTGTTGTACTTCGGTCTCTTTGCCATTTCGTTTGACTTCATCAGCGGCTACACCGGCTACCTGTCGTTCGGCCACGCGGTGTTCTACGGCACCGGCGCGTACGCGGTCATCCTCATCGCCAACGGGAAGATGCCGCTGCTTGGTCCCGGGACGCCGTTCATGCTGTCGTTGCTGGTCGGCGGTCTCATCGCCATTGTGCTGGCGATACTTGTCGGCCTCGTTTCGTTCCGGCTCTCGGGCGTCTACTTCGCGATGATCACGCTCGGCTTCGCGCAGGTGTTCTACGTGTTTGTCCGCGGCTGGGACTATGTGGCGACCAACCCCCGGGATGGCCCCGCGGTCGGGCCAAGCCACGCCGAGGGGTTCCAGATCGGGATTCCCGGCATCGACCAGCTCTCGCTGTCTATCGGCGTCCTCACCGGTGACGAGATCGCCCTCCTTGGGTCGACGCTGTCCGGGACAGAAGTGTCCTACTACATGATCGGCCTCGTCGTCCTGGCCTGCTACTTCGCGATGCAGCGTATCATCCACTCTCCCTTCGGCCGCGTGATGATCGCCATCCGAGAAAACGAGGAGCGCGCTATCGCCATCGGCTACAACACGTATCTGTACAAGCTCGGAGCCTTCGCCATCAGCGGGTTCTTCGCCGCTGTCGCTGGCGGCTTGTTCGCCGGCTTCAAGCGCTCGGCCAGCCCGGAGAACTCATTTTACTTCCTGGTGACCGGCGACGCGCTGCTGGCGAGTATCATCGGCGGCTTTGGCACGCTCGCCGGGTCGCTGTATGGCCACCTGTTCGACGAAACGGTGAGAGAGTTCCTCTCGAAGGCCGGGCAGGGCGGCGGCCTGTTGCCCTATCTCCGCGCGCTGCTGGGCCAGGAGACGCTGGATGCCACGCTGCTCGGCGAGACGACCATCGGCGGTCTCATCGACCTGCTGTTGAACGGCCACGCGAGCCTCTACGTCGGCCTCGTGTTCGTGCTGTTCGTCCTCTACGTCCCCGACGGCCTGCTCGGGACGCTCCGGACGCGTCTCGGCGGGACGTTCGCCGAGGCGTTGCCTGCAAAGCTCTGGGGTGATTCGGAATGACGAAACCCGTAAAAACGACCACTGAGCCGCCAGACCGTACGACGACTTGGGCGTGGGCCGGCCCCGCACCGCCTAGCTATCTCACAGAGACGTATCGCCAGCGGGACGACACGCCCCGCAACCGACCGAAGACGGAGCCAGTAGATCAATGAGTACGGAACCGGACCACTTGAAGGATATCCAACCAGAACGAGTCAGTATGCAATACGCGACCAACGACGGCGTCGATATCGCCTACGAACGCGAGGGGCCGCCCGACGCCGAAACCGTCGTCTTCGTCGAGGGTATCGGCTACGGCCGCTGGATGTGGCTGTGGCAACAGGAGGCGCTCGTCGAGGCGTACGAGACCATCGTGTGGGACAACCGCGGCACCGGGGACTCCGACGAACCCGAGGGGCCGTACACGATGAGTCAGATGGCGGGAGACCTAGAGGCCGTCCTCGACGACGCCGGCGTCGAGCAGGCCCACATCGTCGGGGCCAGTATGGGCGGGATGATCGCCCAGCAGTACGCGCTGGAGTACGACCGCGCCGAGTCACTGACGCTCATGTGTACCTCGCCGGGCGGTCCCGACGCCGAGCCGGTCCCCAAGGAGACACAGCGGCGGATGTTCGATGTGCCTGAGGACCTCGACAAACGGGAACTCCGGCGGTACAAGATGCAGCCCGCGCTCTCGGAGTCGTTCATGGATACCCACGAGGACCTCATCGAACGCATCATCGACTGGCGCATCGACAGCGACGCCAGCGACCGGGCGCTGGAATGGCAAGGTGCGGCGGTCCAGGCGTTTGACGCGTCGGACCGCCTCAGCGAGATCACAGTTCCGGCCCTCGTCATCCACGGGACCGCCGACGAAGTGGTTCCTTACGAGAACGGGGAACTGCTGGCCCGCGGGCTACCACACGCCGACTTCGTCACCGTCCACGGCGGCCCGCATCTGCTGTTCATCGAGGAGTACGAGCGCGTCAACACACAGATCCGGGAGTTCATCGACGATGTCTGAGAGCGCTCCACAGGAGTGGGTCGGTGCCTGGAGCGAGCGTCGGGCCGCACTCACGCCGGACCGCGAGGGACTGGTCGACGCGACGACCGGCGAGCGGTTCACCTACGCCGAACTGGACCGGCGAGCGAACCGGGCCGCTCGCTTTCTCCGGCGGTACGGCGTCGGCGACGACGATACCGTCGCCGTCGTCTCGCGGAACCGCTCCGCCGTCGTCGACCTGTTCTTCGCCACCGGCAAGACCGGGAGCCGGCTGGCACCGCTGTCCCACCGGCTCGCGCCCCCCGAACTCGCCGAACTCCTTGACCGCGTTGACCCGGCAATCATCGTTTTCGAGGCTCCTTTCGCCGAGACTGTCTCGACGGCGCTGGAGAAAGCAAACACGGCGGCCCCCAAACTCATCCATCTCGAAACCGCCACCGACGGCGCGTCCTCAGCCGCCACGCTCGACAGTACGCCCTACGCTTCGGCCCTCCCCGAGGACGACACGCCCGTCGAGACGGCGACGCCGGCCCCCGGCGACACGCACCTCCTCCTGCACACCGGCGGGTCGACTGGGACGCCAAAGGAGACGGAGATCACCCACCGCGGCATCGTCTGGAACTCCCTGAACACGATCACGGCCTGGGGACTGCGTGAGGACGACGTGACGCCGATGGTGTTCCCGATGTTCCACACCGGCGGCTGGAACGTCCTCACCGTCCCGCTGTGGCACATCGGTGGGACAGTCGTCATTGCCCGCGAGTTCGACCCCGGCGACGTACTGGAGATCATCGACGCGGAGGGCGGGACGGTGCTGGTCGCCGTCCCCGCTGTGCTACGAATGATGACAGACCACGACGGCTGGGAAGCGACGGACCTCTCGACGCTCCGCTTCGCCAAGTCCGGCGGCGGCCCCTGCCGCAGGAGCGTGATGGAGACGTGGTGGGACCGCGGTGTCGACCTCTCGCAGGGGTACGGCCTCACTGAATGCGGCCCGAACAACTTCGCGATGCCCGAGGGCTGGCCCCGCGAGAAGGCCGATTCCGTCGGCAAGCCGGCGATGCACGTCGACGCCAGGGTGGTCGCGCCTGACGATGCGGGCGATGGCGACAATCATACCAACCAACGAGAGCCAGTCGACCCCGGCACCGTCGGCGAACTCCAGTTGCGCTCGCCCCACGCCGCGACGGGCTACCTCGACAACCCCGATGCCACCGCCGAGACGTTCGGCGACGGCTGGGTGTCGACCGGCGACCTCGCCCGTGTCGACGCGGACGGCTACTACTACATCGAAGGTCGCACCAAGCATATGTTCGTCAGCGGCGGCGAGAACGTCTATCCCGCAGAAGTCGAGGACGCTATCGCCGACCATCCATCAGTCGGTGAAGTCGTCGTGATTCCGGTCTCCGACGACAGGTGGGGACAGGTCGGGAAGGCCGTTATCGAACCTGCGGCCGATAGCAGGACGGGCGGGGCCGACGACCGGCCGCTGACGCTCGATGGCCTCCGGGCGTTCCTTGACGACCGACTAGCCCGATACAAACACCCCCGCGAGATTGCGTTCATCGAGGCAATGCCGACCAGCGGTCCGGACAAGATCGACCGAGGTGCAATCTCGGATCGATTCGGGACATAATCCAGCAATGCAGGTGTATCTTCAAGAGGGGGGATGCAGTTCTATTTACACAAGATGCCTGACACATATGCGACCGCAGATTCGATGCACGTATTGCAGGTAGACGACACGCCGCTACTCGACGAGCCTGTCGATTTTCCGGAGAGTCGACGTCCGGACTCGCTTACGCTGACTACGACCGACCGGGCAGACAGTGCGCTCGAACGTCTCGAAGGCACTGCTATCGATGGCATCGTCGTCGCGGACGACCTCCCAGACCGGTCCGGCTGTGCGTTCGCTGACGCGGTCCGCGAGCGGGACAGCAGTGTCCCGGTGCTGTTGCTGACCGAGTCTGAACCCGTCGCCAGCGACGTACTCTCGAACGGCGTCACCGACGTTTTCAGCAGAGACACAGCTGCTGTGCGTCGTGACCTCCTCGCCAATCGGATTCGGCTGCTGGCTGAACATCACCAGTCGACGGAACTCGCCAGCCGGACCAGACAGCAACTCACAGAGCTGGCAGAACAGTCGTCGGAACTGCTATGGGTGTTTTCCGGGGACTGGACCGAGATACAGTTCGTCAATTCGGCATACGAAACCATCTACGGCCGCTCCGTCGAGTCCTTGCAGGCCAATCCCGCGGAGTTCATGACGGCGGTTCATCCCGCAGATCAGGACAGTGTTATGCAGGCGATGCAGCGCGTCTCAGCCGGCGAATCCGCCGACCTCGAATTCCGCATCACCCGGCCGGATGGCGAACAGCGCTGGGTACGGGCCACGGCCCAACCCATTGTCGAGGATGGCACGGTCGCCAGAATCGTCGGCGCGTCGCGTGACATCACCGAGCGGAAGCGACGCGAGTCCGAACGCGCCGCGGAACTGGATAGCCCCGATGCACCGGTCGATGCAGTGCCGGATCTGTTCTATGCACTCGACGAGAACGGTGATCTCGTCCGCTGGAATGACGCACTGGCGGCGGCCACTGGAGACGGGGACGCTGACCTCACGTCGATGGCGCTGGCAGAGCTCTTCGCCCCATCCGATCGTGAGGTCGTTCGACAATGTATCGAGACGGCTCTTGCCACCGGTGAGACATCGTTCGAAGCAGACCTGCTGACTGCCGACGGAACAGCAGTCCCGTACGAATTCACCGGTGGCCGAATAACAGCTGCTGACGGCTCGGCGGTCGGCGTGGCCGGTATCGGACGGACTACCGCTCCCCGCGAAAGCAGGCAACAGGCTCTTGAACGGCAAAACGAGCGCCTCGACGAGTTTGCCAGCGTCGTCAGCCACGACCTCCGGAACCCGCTTGACGTTGCCCGGGGCCAGCTAGAGCTCGCACAGGTGGCACACGACAGCGAGCACCTCGACGCGGTCGAGCGAGCCCACGACCGCATCGGACAGCTCATCGAGGACCTCCTGACACTGGCCCGGAACGGCGAGGCCGCACTCGACAGCGAGCCGGTGCCGCTCCAGACAGTCGTCGAGCAGTGCTGGCAAACCGTCGAGACCGACGACGCAACGCTGGAGCTACGGACCTCGGCTGTGGTCCGCGCGGACCCCGGCCGGCTCCGGCAACTGTTCGAGAACCTGCTCCGTAACAGCGTGGAACATGGACAGACGCCACCTGCCCAGAGACAGGGTGACGCCGCCGGGCAGTGTGCGACGGCCTCGGTATCACAGTCGGAGGGAGCAGCCGCCAGCCTGACGATAACTATCGGCGAACTGGACGGCGGGTTCTACGTCGCGGACGACGGCGTCGGAATTCCGGCCGACGAGCGCGACACTGTGTTCGAGGGCGGCTACTCACTGGCTTCGGGTCCCGGGTTCGGCCTCCAAATCGTCGAGGAAATCGTCAAGACCCACGGTTGGTCGATAACAGCTGCAGAAAGCGACGCCGGCGGCGCTCGCTTCGAGATCACCGGCGTCGAGTTCGAGACGGCGTAACTGTGCCGCCGTACGTCCTGTCTGGTGACACCGCGTCACCCGGTGCCGCCCCAGTCAACACCAACGATGGAGCCGAACCTTACGCCTCGTCGAAGACGGTATCGCCAGCAACGACATGCTCCTCGACAGCGTCGAGGTCGAGTGTGAGTCCGAGCCCCGGCTCTTCCGGAATCTCGATATAGCCGTCCTCGATGACGGTCTCCTCGACCAGATCCTCCCACCAGCCGAGTTCGTAGGAGTGGTACTCGACAGCCAGCGAGTTCGGGACCGCGGCCCCGACGTGGGCGCTCGCCATCGTCGCAATCGGCGAGGAGACGTTGTGCATCGCCACCGGGATGTAGTACTGGTTCGCCACGTCGGCGACCTTCCGCGTCTCGCGCATGCCACCGACCTTCGGCATGTCCGGCGCGATCATGTCGACAGCCTGGTTCTCGATCAGCCGCCGCTCCTCAGTGACGCGATAGCGGTTCTCGCCGACGGTGATCGGCGTGGTCGTGGACTTGGTGACTTCCTCCTGCACTTCGAGGTTCTCCGGCGGAACGGGGTCTTCCAGCCACCAGACATCGTACTCCTCGATAGCCTCTGCGAGACGTTTCCCGGAGCTACCCGAGAACGTCCAGTGACAGTCGAAGGCCACGTCAGCCTCGTCTTTGACCTCTTCGGTGACTTTCTCGACGATCTCGGCTTTGTGCCGGATTTCACCCGGGCGAAGGTGTCGGTTCGCGCGGTCTTTCTCCAAGCCGCTTGGCACGTCGAGGTCGAACTTGAGGGCGTCGTAGCCCAGTTCGTCGACGACGCGGCGCGCCTCGTCGGCGCAGGCCTCGGGGTCGGCCTCCTCTTCGGTGTGACAGTCGCAATACACGCGCATCTCGTCGCGGTATTTGCCACCCAGGAGCTGGTAGGCCGGCACTTCGAGAATCTTGCCCGCGAGGTCATGTAGTGCGACCTCGATACCCGCGATGGCTGTCACAGTGACACCCTCGACGCTCCCCTCGCCGCTCATCTTCTGGATGAGATGCTCGTAGAGGCGGTCGATGTCCAGCGGGTTCTCGCCGACGACAAACGGCTTCATCCGCTCGATGAGTTCCGGGACGCCGGCGCCCCAGTAGGCCTCGCCCGTGCCGACGATGCCTGCGTCAGTGTAGATTCGAACGAGCGTCCACGGGAAGTTCCCGTCGACCATCGTCGTCTGAACGTCGGTGATCTCCACGTCGCGGCCACCACCGCGCTTGGCGGTGACACCCATTGTCTCCGCAGAGAGCTCCCGCATCGTGTACTCTGCGTTCGGGTCGTGCAGGTCAGCGTAGTCTACGTCGTTTGCCTTTCCCATACCCCCGCTTGCTAGTGGCGTCACAAAAGTGTAGAGGAAATCGGTCTCGGTCCGACATAATCGACTGTGTCCGATACCTGTGGGGAGCCCACGGCGTCCGGCGGGCCGCTACATTCCGCCGGTGTCCTGTGCGACAATCAGGTCAAAGGGTGTGTCGGCCGGTTCGTCGTCCGGCGTGAGATAGCCCGCCGCAAAGGCGGTGTACCCCGTTTCGCCAGCCAGGTTAAGATCGTACTCCGCGACCACGTCCCCATCGTTATCAGGTGTCGCTCCGCGGACCTGTATCGTATACTCACCCGCTGGCACCTCGACGCTGTCGAATTCCCGGAAGTCGGCAGCATCGAACAGCACGTCCCCGTTCGACGCGAGGGTCACGTCGACTTGTGGGGCATCGGGCGAGAGGTGGACCAGTCGGAGGCGGGCTGTCCCGTCGCCGGGCGCGGTAGTGTTGTCGGCGAGCACGAGCGGCTGGAAGGGGTCACCGGTATCGCCGCCGATTTCGCCGGCCGCAGCGACGGTGTACGCCTGCCCGCCCTCGACGGTCACGTCACCCTCAAACACCGACGTGTCCGGGTCGCCAGCAGCAGTGATCTCGACCGTTCGCGCGCCAGCGGGGACCTCAAGATAGTCGCTGACAGCGCCGAAGGGCACGTCTTCGAGTACTGCCGACCCGTCGACGTACACATCTACGTTCGGGGCGTTCGGCGACATGTGTGCCACCCGGACGCTCGCTGGCTCGGACTCGGTTTCAGTCTGCGTAGCGCTGTCACCAGTGTCCTGTGTCACGAGCAGATCGAAGGGCGTGTCCGCCGGGTCGTCGTCCGGCGTGAGATAGCCCGCCGCGAAGGCTGTGTACACTTCGCCACCGGACAGGCTCACGTCGAACTCCGCGGCGACGTCGCCGTCGTTGCTCTCCGTGTCACCACGTACCTGTAGCGTGTAGTCGCCCGAAGGCACTTCGACGTAGCCGGAGCCGCCGTACTCGACACCGTCGTACAGCGCGTCCCCGTTCGACGCGAGGGTCACGTCGACGGCCGGCGCGTCCGGCGAGGCGTGGACCAGACGGACACGTGCGGTGTCACCGCCGGGGTCGCTGTTGTCGTCTTCCAGCACGAGCGGTTCGAACGCCTGGTCAGCGTTGTCGCCGATTTCACCGACTGCGGCGATAGTGTACTCCGTGTCCGCATCCACCGGAACCGGCCCCGAAAACACCGACGTATCCGGATCGCCAGCGGCGGTTATCTCGACTGCCCGCTCTCCCGCGGGCACGTCGAGGTACTGACTCACCGCACCGAAGGGAACGTCTTCGAGAACTACATCGCCCTCGACGTAGACATCCACATTCGGGGCGTTCGGCGACATGTGCGCCACTCGGACCGCCGCGGTCCCCGGATCGGTTTCCGCTTCGGTCTGAGTCTCTGTTTCGGCCTCCATTGGCGTGTCCATGCCGCCTTCCGTCTCGGTGTCGGGCCCTTCGGCACCGCCGTCACCGTCGCCGCTACAGCCAGCGATGCCGACTGTCACACCGGTTCCGATACCGAGCAAAATCCGTCGTCGGGTCGTGTCTGATGACATCCATCATCTGCTGGGATTGTCAGCTAAATAGTACATTTCGTGACTCGGGCGTGACTCTCTCTCAATTCTCTCTCAAATCCGGCTAGAGAGTTCTAACCTACCGTTTAATCGAGTTCCCCGAAACTGTTTTATCGAACATTCCCGGACGTTTGCAACATGGACAACAGGTTTCTCGCGCTGGGTGCGGCGGCGATTCTCAGACCCGGGCTAAACCGAGGTGTTTTGCACCCTCAATACCTCCCACTCGGTCGTGGGACGCAATCTCCGGGCGTGTTCGGTCGGTCGTTCCCCATGTCGGTGGATTCTTGCCACCCCGTCCGGAAATGGAACCAGAATGGAGACGGTCCTCTGGCAAACGCTTGCAGGTACCCGCGGAGGACCCAACCGTGCCCGCGTACTTCGCGCGCTAGCCGACCAGCCGCGAAACGCCAACCAGCTCGCTGATGACCTTGACCTCGCATACAACACAGTCCGGTACCATCTCGATATCCTCGAAGACAACGGAGTCATCACCAGCAGCGATGCCGACTACGGCGTTATCTATCTCCCCAGCGAGCGCGCGAGAACCCACTGGGACACGGTCGAACAAATCCTCACACAGGTGGACGATTGACATGAGCACGACACCACATCGCCGACAGTTGGAGACTGGCCAACGACAGGAGCCCAGAGCATGAGTCTCGTACTGAACGGGGCTCGTATCGCCGCCGCAGTCAACATCCTGTTGCTGGGCATCCTCATCAGCATCTGGGTGCAGACGTACCGGGAAATCCATGCCCCGCTGACGCTTGGCTCAATCGTGTTCGCGTCGTTCCTACTGGCGGAAAACGCCGTTGCCCTGTACTTCTATTTCACCGCTCCGGCGATGCCCGCGGTTGCCGTTCAGGTGATGATGGTGCTCCAGATGCTCGAAACGATTGGTATCGGCGTGCTGACGTACTTCACATGGAAGTGACGCGTGGCAGCTTTCATCGATTGCCTGTTTGAACGACTCTATGGCCTGTTTCGCTTCGTGAAAAGTGGGACCGCCGAGTGCCGCGGTTCGTCTCTAGAATCGTTCATCCGTGGGTTGCCGTGGTTGTGACTCATGGGTACTCTGTGAACTGCGGTTAGTCGATGTAGCTACGGCGCGATTCCATCCGCTTCAGCAGGTCCGGCTGGTCGTAGTGCGTGCGAATGACCTCCGGGGTCGCGTTCACACGCTCGGCCAGCACCTCCGGGGGCCAACCTTCGTCACGGTGATGCGTGATCGAGCCAGTCCGAATCCGGTGTGGAGATCGGGCCGACGGGCAACGCGATTCGTAGCCGTGTTCCAGCGCCTCGCAGGTGTCCGTATCGCGGTCGTGTGGACACGTCTCGAAACGGCACGGCTGGGTGATGATATTGAACCGCGAACGAATCGCACCCTTCGACATCCGACCGGTCCCGCGCTTGCTGGAGAACAGCGGCTTGCGCCCGTGTTCGTCCTCGACCTCGACGCGCGTCACCTCGATGTAGTCTTCGAGCAGCTGCCCGATCTCTTCCGACAGGCCGACCGGTCGCTCACCATCCTCCTGATTCTTCAGCGGCGTATCCGTCTCAGGCCGGTGGCAGAAGTAGACGAACGGAACGTCGAACTGTCCGAGTTCCTCGTCGGAGAGTCCGTCCCGGTGGGCCAGTCGGTCGAGATCGTCGTCGGTCAGGTAGCAGTCGTCCAGGTCGAGCGCACGAAGCGCACCGAGTCGAGCACCAGTATGCCACGCCAGCGCGAACAGCATGTGGTCGCGGCTGGCGTAGTCGAACTGTTCCAGTTTGTGCAGAATCCTCTCGGCACGGTTCGCCGTCAGTTTCTCCTCGTTCGCTCGTTCTGCCTTCGAGAGGGTCGGCACGTCGACTTTCGCGGGCAGTACCGGCGGGACTGCTTCTACGTCGACGCAGAAGTCCAGAAACAGTTTGATCGTCCCGAGTTGCGTGTTCAGGGCGTTCTTCGTTAGCCCGTCAGCACGCCGGTCGGAGTCGTACCGGAACACGTCGCGCCCGGTCAGGTCGTTCAGGTTGTCGATGCCCTCTTCGTCGAGCCAGTCGACGAACTGCCGAACGCGGTAGTAGTAGCTCTGGACCGTCTCGTCGGCTTTCTCGGCTTTCTGCCGGTCTATCCACATCTCCAGTGCTTGCCGGGGGGCAAGCGGTTGGAGATCGTCACTCATCGGTGTCCCTCTCGGACGGGGCATCCGGTTCTGTTTCGAGGGCGGACGAGCGAATCCGATTTCAAATTTGACGGGGCAGTCATCCACTCCAGACTGCTGATTGCACGTATAAACCGGACCGTCTCGGTTGGGTGAAAGTGGAACCGTGGGGCTAGGCCCACTGATTACTGCGTTTATCCGGCTTTCTGAATCCACTCTTGAGAAACTAACACGACTGCCGGACAACCTCCGGCGGGGTCGAGCGAGGGGTTTAATCCTCGCGGTTGTGTCTGCTAACATGCTTCCGTGGGTAGGTCACGGAAGCCACAGCGGGCCGGTGTTCCAGCACCGGGTCCGCGTTTTCCGAACTGTTCCAGCAGTCCGGGTGACCTCCGTAGCGAATAATCATACTGACCTCTATTAATAGTTTCCAAAGATGTAAGAAGGGGTATACGTACAACGGTTCTGGTGGGATTTTATAAGCAAAACACTCGATTGAATGTGGTAATGGCTGGACGGAAACCAGACGTAACTGACGAGGAGATCGTCAGGGTCCTACGCGATACGTCCGAACACGTTTTATCGACTATCGAGGTCTCGGAGCAGCTGCCGATCAAAGACAAGGCCACGATACGGCGACTCAAAGAACTCCACGAAGAGGGCCGCATCAACGGCAAGCAAGCCGGTCGTAGCTGGGTCTGGTGGGTCAACGACGAATAGTACGCTCTCCCATCGGGGACTCGGTCGCCGTCAGCACGTCGGGGACTCGTTTGACGGTCGCTCCTGATATTTTAACAAAATAGTCCTTAGTTTACAAAATCAAGCAATTCTTGAGCAATTTCGATACAGAATTTCGCGTCATTTACAGCACGAGATGCATCATCAGTATTAAATACCATTTCTGGACGCACATCGAGTTGCGGTGCCCCATATTTAGCTAATTCATAGAATTCTGCCCAGAATTGTGTTATGAATATGACTCTTGGTATATCATCTTTACGTGGGAAATCTTCAGGAATCTCGGAATAGAACCCCTGGGTACGTCCATCGTCAAAAGAAAGACCATGTGAAAAGGGATGATCCTTTTCAGCTAACTTGAACATCGCTTTAACAGCTAATTCTATGCAGAGCTGACAGTCAATGATTACATTCTGTATGTGAGTGCCAATCAACTCCTCATCAATATCTCGAATCCATTCAATATCCTCTTTAGGTGTATCTTCACCTGCTAATGCCTCTATGATTTCTTCGTCATCTAGCCCGCTCGATGCTTGAACCATAACTTCCGAAACGTTTTCTTCATCTTCACCGAATTCGTACTGTGCCTTGAACTTAAGTCCAGATCTTGCTACACGTTCGTAAATTGACTCTAATCGTCTATTAGCTTCCGTAATCTGCTCTTCAGCGTACTGACGTTCATTTTCTGTAGGATTCATACTTTTATGATATAATAGATTACATATTAAAGTATCTTTAGATCCAGCAGAGGCTCTGATAAGGACATCTTTTAACCAATACGTAATTCAACACACTAAGACCAAACATCGACGATTGGTGGGTCTTTCTCTCGATCAACTACGGGCATATCATCACAGTCGTCAGTGTAGTCCTCTACGGTTTCGAGGTCGTCGTGGCCATTGCCCAGCTCTTCCCTGGGAAGATCCCAGTACGCATACGCGCCGATGTAATCCACGATACACCTGAACGTAGCCTCTTCAGGCAACGTTGAACGCACCTGCGGCTGTTCCACGTCGGAACTCGCCCGCTCTACGGCGGCGTCGAGATCGTCGAGGTCGTCCCACTGCCGACGCGCGAGGTCGTCGCGTATCTCGCTCTCGCTCGCGGCTTGCACTGAGTCGAGCGAACACCAGCGCACAGCTTCACGAACGTCCGGGTCCTGCAGGTGGTCGTTCGGGTCGATTCCTTCCGTAATCGACTGAGAGCAAGACCAGAACCGGCGGTTCGTCGCCCAGTACAGTGCGAGCTTCCAAGTGGCCGCTTTGTCTGCGTACGTCTCTCGGTCGTCGTCGCCCTGCTCGAAGGATTCCGTCGCGTCGAGCAGCGAGCCGAACGTCGCACTCAGGTACTTTCCGAGATACGCGCCAGCGGTTGACTCCATTTCATGGCCGTCGTCGCCGAACTCGATCAACTCGTGCGAACGGGTCCGTTCTCGAACCCACTCTTCGCCGTGATCGTGGTCGCCGAACCTGTACCAGTCGACGAAGCCCTCGTCGCTCTGGAACTCTGGTTCCAGCTCGTCGAGGTCGTCGCGGTACGTCAGCGGGTACACGTCGACGATCTCGCCTTGGCCGTAGTCGGCCCATTTCTCGGCTACTTCCGGCTTGTCGCACAGCCACGGCAATCCGTCTTGCTGGCGGGTCGGAACGTCGAAAAACAGCACATGCAGGTGCGGGTATCCTTTCTCGGTGAACTCCAGCGCCTTGATGTAGTCCGGTCGGTCACGCGGTCGCCCAGTCACGTCGTCGTCGAGGTCGTGCCTCCAACCGGGAACACTCGGGTTGCGGGTATCGGCTTTCGTCGACGGGTCCGAGTCGAAATACGACAACAGCCGGTTGAAATTCTCGTTTATCGAATCTATCCCGTCGAGCAGCGAATCTTGGCGCTTCGGGTCGGTCGTCAACGTCACCAGCACAGCGTTCTCAGCGTTCTCGTAACCGTATTCCAGCGCGTCATTGAACCGGGCAAACTGCTTGGAGACGCGGCCTTGGTCGTTGAATCGGGTCTTGTAGTCCTTCGTCATCCGCTGTGTGGATTCGCCGCCGCGCCGGTCGACGAAGTGGACATCGAACAGCAGTTTGTAATCCTTGATGCGGTTCAGGTAGGATGTAAAACCGTCTTTCAGTAGCTCCCGCAGGTCATCACCCACAGAATCGACACGAGAGAGGTAATTACGCAGGAACTCACGATCATACGTCAGGCCCTCTGTCTGGGTTGTTTGAGTAATGCCTTCTGTAATCAAGTCAAGAAGCCGCAGTGTCGGGGTCACGAAAAGAACGCCTGACGACCGAGATTTCCGCACGTACGGGTCGTCATCGGCTACAAGGTCGTCGACGAAGCGGTATGCAAACTGGTAGTCCGGATCCGAACCGTCGACGCGCTCGCACGTCTCAGGTGACACTCCCTTCACTGCGTACGAAACGACGTGCGACAGCGGCGTACCCTCCGGATGCGCCGCAACGAACTTCGCAATGCGTACGCGGTCTTCGTCGCGTTCGGTCAGTGTTCCGTCGAGCAACTGGCCGTGGCCGAGGAGATCACGCTCTTCCAGAAGGTCCGCTAAGACGGGAGTGTTACATCTATCAGCGAGGTCGAGGCCGCCCAGGTGTCCCGGCGGCTCCACGCGGCTCGTCATGCGTGGGACCCCGCGCAGGCAGGAACAGCATTGGTCGGACAGATGAACGCGGTAACGATTCCCCTCACCCGCCGGGTTCGGGGGAAACGCTCAGGCTTCCGGGTCGACCCGTGAAGGGTCGCTTCCGGCTGGTCGAGCAGGTGCGGGCCGCGATTGGCGCTCGCGGCCCGGTCCGGGCTGCTCGCTCCGCTGCGCTGCCGGGCGTGCCAGCTCTCCCGCGCCCTCGCTTTCGGTGGGCTGTGGGGGCTGGCAGAGACGCGCGGCTGAGAGGTCGAGTCAACCCCCGCAAGGGGGGTTTCCTCTCCCGGAACGCGAACCTGTGGGGTCGAGCCGCCGACACACTGGGTTGGTCGGACGGTGGGTCGGCTACCTACGGCGGGTACTCCCCTGTCCTCTCCTCGGCACATCGTCGGACAGAGGAGTTACCGATCAAGCGCCGGATCGTCGACGCTGTGTCGGTCGAGTGTCGGAACTGCGTAGCAGTGGCGACACTCTCTCGCCCGGGCGTAGTCCGAGTCGATCTTGTTGATGCAGTTGTCTTGGCAGATGCAGCACCGATAGGCCGTGTACTGCGACCAGTCGGTACTCTCGCCATCCGCGACGTGTGGGAGGTCCGGCCTGTGTTCCTCTGGCAGGTTCTCAGGAGTTGAGCCACGTCTTGCTGGACTTGGACCAGAGTTCGGTATCTCGCTCTCGTCGCTTTCCTCAGCGGGATCTACGTGGCGCTCAGCGTCACTCATCGGAACCACCTCGCGCGAGTTCGTCGTCGACCTCTTGGACTGCACGGCGCACCTCTGCATCAGTCGCGCCATCCTCGACGAGTCGGCTTGCAGGGACGAACGCACAGGGTGGATACGGCCACTGCTGACGACGCCGAATTTCGATCAGAAGCCGTAGCTTCTTGACAGAATTCTTATGTTTCTCGGCGGTATTTAAAGAACGACTAAATTTCAGCCGGATACGGGAAGGAAGTTGACCGCTCGCACACCTAAGCGTACAGGTGTCGGCATCTGGTAAAAGCTTGAGTGGGACCGCCGAGCACAATGCCGCGCTGTCGGGCGATTTCCATGTCTTTCTACCCGTTATACTCACTTTACCTATCATAATTTTAACTACTATCTGAATTGTCGAGCTTATCCAGATGTTCGCGCCGTGAAGCACCGCGAATAAGCTGTTCTGGCTGGTCGTAGACGCCCTCAATCAACTCCTCGCTCGTGTTTGCCTTCTGGGCAAGATCTGGAGTCGGCCAGCCCTGATCACGATGATGCGTGATCGCACCAGTGCGAATCTTATGTGGGCTCCGCGAGCTCGGACACTTCGACCCCTGACCATGCTCGCGAGCCTCACACTCCTCCGGGTCTCGGTCATGAGGGCACCGACCGCCAAACTCACACGGCTGGGTCAGGACATACACCCAATTCCGCATCGCGGACTTCGACAGTCTGCCCGACCCCTTCTTCGAACTGAACAACGGCTCACGGCCGTACTCATCCACAATATCCGAACGGTTGACACGGAGATACCCGCGGACAACATCAGCCACCCAATCGGCGATATTGATGACACGCTCACCACCAGTCTTGTTCTTCAGCGGCGTTTCAGACTCCGAGCGATGCCGGGGATACAAAAAAGGTAGCGACGCCTCGTCGAGGATGCTCTCGACAACATGAGGAGCGAAGCCCTCGCCTTCGAGTTCTGCACGCAGGCGTTGCCTGTCCCCATCATCGAGATAAACATCACACAGATCCAGTGACCGGAGCGTGCCGATTCGGGCGGTCGTCCGCCACAGCAAGAGCATCAGAACATGCTCCCGCGAGGCGTATCTGAACTGATCCAGTTCGTCTAAAATCCCCTGAGCGCGGTCGGTGATGAGTTTCGCCGTGTTTACCCGGTCTTCCTTGGAGAGGTCTGGTACCTCCCACGCCCGAAACACATCTTCCGACACCGCGTTCAGATCCCGGCAGTACTCAAACCACAGCCGGAGCGTCCCGAACTGGTTATTCAGTGTGTTCCGCTGCAGGTCCGAATTCCAACGACAGGCTTCGAACTCCTTTATATCGCGCGTCGTTAGATCACTCAGGTCATCGATACCAGCCTCATCGCAGTACTCCAAGAACGGCTGAACGCGATAACGATACGACTGGGCCGTTGAATCGGCCATCTCCTGCTGCTGCATCCAAAGGTCAAACGCCTCGCGGGGCTCGACCGATTCGAGATCGTCTGAAGCGCCGACCATATCGCGAAGTTCGTCCAGCAGCTCGTCGGCGTCGGGTTCGTCGCTCACGCACCGACACCTTCCGCTACTCGACGGTCGAAACAACCAACTACGTGCTCTGTGAGGGCCTTCATGGGTCTTGTATGGTGACAGCGAGCGCGGCCAGGGTACCAATCTGAACACGCGCTCGCTGTCGAGAGACCCCTCGGGAATCGAACCCGAGTTCCACCAGTGAGTCTGAACCGCCGAGTCGCTACTGTCCGCTGTCAGGCCTTCTCCGGATCGTACCGCACCGAATCCGAGCCATCGCCACCACGATGCGACCGCGCCTCTCGGACCTCCGCGCCGTCGCGGACCCGATCCTCGCAGAACGGGCAGACGCGGGGCTGGTCGACGCCGTCGGGCGTGAACACCCGCGCGTACTGCTCGGTCACTGTCTCTCCGCATCCTTGGCACGTCGGCATCTCAGTCGTCACTCCCGTAGCGACGCCGCAAACGGTCGAGTTCATCCATCAGTTCTGCTGTTTCCGAGAGCGAGAGCCCGGACACCTCCGCCAACAGCCGCTCGGCTGGGTCGCGCTTCGTCCGGCCGTCCTTCAGCTGGTCCACGGCATCGAACAGCGCCTCGATATCTCGCTTCGCCACGCCCGAGTTGCGTCGGTAAATGAGATCCCGTGCGTCGTCGTCCGAAAGTCCAGTCTGTCGGAGCCGTTCGAGGTCTGCAGTCAGCTTAGAGACTGTCTCGGCAGCCTCGGCCAGCGACTCCAGCCGAGCGACGAACTTGTCGGCGTCCAGCATCGTCAGATTCTCCAAGACGATCTCGTCGGGGCGGTCATCGGTATCCTCGACGAAGAGCCGATCAAGTGGCGTTTGATCTTGCCCGCCGTCAGTGACCAGCTCCTCGCTGTCGTCGCGCTGGTCATCCGCCGGATCGTAGACGGTTACCACCCGGTCCATATCCGGCGCTCGGAACAGTTGATTCGTCCCGTCGTCCGCGTAGTAGTGGCTGAACTCGGCATCGCAGTCGGGACAGAGCGCAAGCTCTCGGTTCTGGTACTCCAAGTCACCGCCACAGTCGGGGCAGGTGACAAACGAGCCGTCAGCATAGTGCTCGGTCTCGGCGGCCGTCGGCGTGCCACCGTCGGTGACAATCTTCGCGAAGCGGTCCGAACAGCATCGAAGCGCCGGCCCACGGTTTCGATACCGCGCGCCACAGACACAGTAGTGCCAGCGGTTGTCGTCGCGGCTGCGAAGCCGGGCGACCACCGCCCGCCAGGACTCACCGTCGCCCTTCGGGACGCCGATGTCTTCGATGTCGTACGGTCCAATGCTCTCGGTACGCTCGTCGCTGTCGGAGGTGTCACTCATGCTTGCTCCAGAACGCGGTCAGTCGGCAGCGCGGCCGCGCTGTGGCCGCAGGGGTCGATGGTCGTCCGGTCGTCCGCGGCCAGCCCATCGACGGGGGTGCCACAGAACGGACAGGTAATATTTACTTTCCAGTTGGTAGCCTGTTCATAACCGCCTGAATCGTGCGGGAGGCTTTTGTCGCCCCCGTGTGATGTGTTTATCACGGTTGGTTGGCCAACCGACGCGACGCCCGTGCTGGTGACACGGCGTCGCACTCCGTTTTCCAGAGTGCTACAACCCTGATGGAGCGTCGCGTCGACTGTAATGTCCAAATGATTTCCCATATCCATTAGTCTTTGGGGTAATGATTGTACAGTATGTCTAGATTTATGGACAATTTGGACAATTCCGAAGAGGGTTTTAGATGGCTCTTCGGGGATAGTCCTATGTCCCGGCACCGAGCGAATTGGATGACAGGAAGCGATGATGCCATCCTGGAATTTTTGAAAGACACCGGTGCCGGTCACAATTACCAAGGTATCGTGAACAATTTCGAGGATAGAGGAGTCAAAATATCGTATAAAACTATCACTCGGAGATTGCCAAAGCTCAAAGAGGCAGATCTCGTTCGAATTCTTCCTGGGAAGGGGAAGTATTACGCCATCACCGAGCGCGGCGAAGCATATCTCGAAGGGGAAGCCGACCTTCGCGACGAACCGGACCCAAGCTAATAAGTAGACTTTATCAAACAGGCCACTCGACCGCCGCATGGGAGTTCGGTCGGTATTGTCACCCCCAAACCCCACCGCGACCGAACCCCTCTCTGTCAATCCCCATCCATTTTGCGCTGGCTGAACGCTTATATCGCTGATACAGCAAATACGATTATAATGGCCAGTTCGAAGCGTGACGGAGACACTCACGAGGCCCTGCCGGACTTCATGCAGTAACCACGGTGAATCGCCCGCGCTGTGCGGATAACCCCACCGGCGATACTGTTTTCTGTGGTGTGAACGAACGTTTACACACATGGGGACGAAGCACGTCCGCCTCGACGAGGACGTATACGAGGCGATTCGCGCACGGAAGCACGAGGACGAGACCTTCTCGGAGGCCGTCGAGCGGCTCATCGGTGGGCCGTCGCTGCTGGACCTCGCCGGCATTCTCTCCGACGACGAGGCCGACGCGTTCCGTGAGGCGGTCGACGACGTGGATGCCGCCGACGAAGAGGACCTCGACGACCTCGTCGACCGCTTCGAGGGCGCATGATCCTCGACACGTCGTTTCTGATCGACCTGATGAACGGCCAGTCCGATGCCGTCACGCAGGCCGGGCAACTCGACGCGATGCCCGTCGTCGAGCGCATCCCGGCACAGGTCGTCTACGAGCTGTACGTCGGCGTCGGCTACACCGAGACACCCGACGCGGAGGTCGAGAAGATTCAGTCGATTCTCGATACGCGCCCCATCGAAGAGACGACGCCGGAGATCGCACGGCTCGCCGGCCGCATCAACGGCAGTCTGAAACGCGAGGGCGAACAGGTCTCGACCGGCGATATGCTGATCGGCGCGACCGCGCGCCACTTCGGCGAGCCCGTCGTGACCGGGAATCCGGCCGACTTCGAGCCAATTCCCGATATCGACATCGAACGCTACTGAGACGCGTTCTCGGAGGACCTGTCTATCATCACGCACTCCAGCGAGAGAGGCATCGGCCGCTCCGCGTAGTGTCTTCGTTCGCCTCACAGAAATCCCTCCAGCGAGAGCGTCGTGGTGCCGCGGAGATACCGACGATAGTCGGACCGGTCCCACCCCAGCGGACGAAGCACACTCTCACCGGCCCGAAGCGCCAGCGTCCGATAGAACTCCGTATCGTATTCGCCCAGTGACTCGTGGGCTAACTGAACTCGCTCTTTCGACCGGCGGCTGTCGTCGACAACGAGATACTCGACATCCTGGCCCGGATGCCGCGGGAGTCCCTGGTCCCGCGCTCGCTGGAGAGCGGCGACCGTTTGTGTTCGCTGGTCATAGGCCTCGACTGTCTTGGAGACGCGCTTTCGAATCAGCAGGTTTCGCGGGTCAACGTTCCCCGATTCGAGCGTCTGGATGTCGCGATACAGCCGCTCACAGATCGCCTCCGGCGACTGCTCACGGTCGAGTGTCCAGATGAGGTCGCGCTGGAGTGCTTCGACGAACGGCGGCGTACTCCGCTGGACCGCCTCGATCCCTTTCGTGACCAGTTCGTCCGCACCGGCCACGCGACCGAAGTACTTCGTGAGCGCCCCCGCCTCGGAATCACTGAGTGGGACGAAACAGATCCAGTCGTATCGGTCCTCCAGTTCCAGCGGGATGGATTCGCGCTCGGAAATACGGTCACACAGCTCCGGAATCGGTGTCTGGCTCTCCCCCGCGACGGGTTGCACCCAGAGACTGTCGACGATGCCGTGAACGACCCGCCAGCCGCCCGCTTCGAGTGTCTCTTTCGCATCCAGTAGAATCTCACGGGCGTAGGCGTTGATGGCCTCGTGACACTCGATGCGGCCGAATTTGGCGTTCCGATACCCCTGATACCCGAAGCAACTGACCAGAATCCACTTCAGTGCATCCGACCGCGCCTTGAGAGTCTGTCGCCGGTCAGAATCGCTCGTCGACGCTATCTCTGCCTTGATGTCGGCGCGGTCGTCGATAATCGGGCGGAGAACATCCGGGATGAACCCATCTCGGTCACAAATACTGTACCCGATACCGGGCACATCCTCGGTGTCGTGGCAGTCACAGCAGACCGTCTCCGGGCTGATGTTGTACTCGCACATGATGTTCGGATACAGCGACCCGAAGTCGATCTGGACGACGTCCTCGTGTATCCCAACGTCCGGTGCGAAGGTGAACCCGCCACGGTCGGCCTCGTGAAGCGTCGCGACCGTCTTGAACTGCTCCGGCTCCCACTTGTTCCACGGAATCAACACGTCGCGTTCGAGCGCTTTGCGGACCTGAATCGCCGTCAGTATCGTCCCAATCGACCCCCAGGCGGTCTCCTGAAGTGGCCGCCAGGACCGTGCTACGAGGTCGAGCAGGCCCGGGATGCCCGACTCGTCCAACAGAAACGAGTTCGACTCGTCGACAACGGCCCGTCCCGGCACGCGGAAGCGAGCTGGGGAGTGACCGATCTGCCCGTAGCTCTCGTATGTACTGGCTCCGGCAAGCTTCTCGTAGCCATCCGCACGACCCAATCGGAAGTCGTCGATGTCCTGTTCGCTGGCCTGCTCGTGACAGAAGGGAATGATGCGGGCCGTCGAACAGCACAACACGTCGGGGTCTACGGTCCGAACCCGCTCGTCGAGCGCCCTGAGAACCCCAGCCGGGCTGTCGCCGAGTCGCTCCCCGTCGACGGTCAGTGCGGTCACGTCTCTGTCGCGGAGCGTGGGCTCCGGAATGCCGAGGTTCAGCACGCGAAGGTCCCGCTCCGGAACCGGCGAAGTCCCCGTCTCGACGCAGTACCGGAACTGCGGTGCGAGGTCGACGTTGAACAGCCGGAACGCGCCGGGATGAAACTCCTCGATTTCGTACAACCGCCGGATTTCGTCTGCCAGCGTTCGAACCTCTGTCACCCGCTCAAGACCGACACGGAGGACGGTCGACGTCGTGTCTGAACCCAGCGAAGTGAACCACTCGTCGTATCGCGTGCTGGTGACCTTCGGGTCCGATTGAAGCCGGTCCCGCAGCCCGTCCAGACCTTCGCCGGAGACCATCAGCGCGGGCTCGTAGTCCGTGTTACGCCGACGCTCGACGCCATCGCTGGTGACGTGCCACTCCCGAACACCCTCCTCTCGAAACTCGCAGGTAAGCAGCGGCATGGGTCAATCCCGGACCTCCTCGCGGAGCGTCTGGAGTTCCCGCTGCTGGGCGACCAGCACCGACAGGAGTACAGCGAACTCGGGGTCGGTGCTGTTGAGATAGCCGGCGGCATCGGCGTGCTGATTCGCCTGCTCAAATATCTCATCAAAGGCCGGTTTGGAATCCCGGCGGAGCGCCCGCCGAAACGGCTGGCAGCGGTCCTCGAACCGGCCGAGGAAGTCCCGATAGGTCGGATTGGTTCGCCCCATCAGGCCCCTCCCATCGTAGCCGGCGTAATCGGACCGATTCCCGCGGCGTCGGCCTGCTCCTCCGCGACCCCAAGCAGGTCAACCCAGTACGGGATGGTCGTTTGCCAGTACCCATCCGACCAGTAGACGGTCGTCTCGTAGTCCTCCCCGACGAAGCGGTAGCCCATCGGCGTCCGCTCACACTCGTAAGAGGTTTCGACTCGCTCCGCCACCATCTCGGTGAGACCATCTCCAGCCGCATCAGTCACGAGAACCGAGATCTCGTATCCCGCTGCCACCTCGGCGAGCGCGTCAAGGACAGCGTTGAGCATCGGCTCAGCCTCGTGAGCCGGCACGTCGTCGTCACGGTACAACGACGCCAAGTTCGGCAGGATAATACAGCCAGTCCGCGCGGAGGCCTGCTTGATCACGCGCCGGACTATCTGGAAGTGTTGGTACGCAGTAAAGCCCCTCGCAAGGCGAATTCGACGCAGGAGACGACGATGTGGGGCCAGTTCGTGGAGCGTGTACGAGGAACTGGTGTTCCGGGCGTCCACCCAGTACGCAATGCCGTCGGTTTCCTGAACCGTGTCGAGTGCCAGCTGGTGGAGCGCGGCTGATCGGGGTTCAGGTGTTTCCAACAGCGTTAGCCCCGGTTCCAGGTCGGGTAGGCTCTCATCCGTGGCCCCCCGGCGACGGCGCTTCATGACACCACCTCTGCAGGGTCGAAATTCAAGAGCAGCCGCTCAGAAGTCTGATTCGCGGACCCACTTGTGCCACTGTTGATGTAGTTCTTGCTGTCACGAGAGACCACCCACAACCTATCGACCTGCTCCGGTAGGTCCTGGTACGAGCACAATCCAAATCCGGACAGCTGGGTGAGTGTGTCGACGAGTTCCTCGTGCTCAATCTCGCTGGTCGGATAGTAATCCTCAGTTCCGACGTATGGCGGATCGAAGTAAAACACCGTCTCCTCATCGTCATACTTCTCGACAAGCTCTTGCCAATGGAGGTTCTCGATGACGACCTCGTCGAACCGCTCGGCGAACTCCCGTAGCCGGTCGATCTTGTTCGAGAAACTCAGTGCCCGACTGGACACCTTGCTTGTGGCGAAGCCGTTGAATGAATCATATCCGCCGCCCCACTGCGAATACCGGAGGTAAAAGAACTGTCCGGCTCGCTTCACGCTATCCTTGGGACGGTAGCCACGATAGTACTTTTTCGCCCACTCGGAATGGACACCACGCGAGTACGGCACGGACGAGAGCCATTCAACTAAGTCGCCGGGTTGCTCGCGCAGCACCTGAAAGAAGTGCACGAGGTCTTCATCGAGGTCGTTGTACACTTCGACCTTGCTCGTTTCCGGGTCCTTGTTCGCGAGCACGCCAGCCGCGCCGCCGAACGCTTCAACGAAACAGCGATGCTCCGGTACGTAGTCGAGAATCCACGACGAAAGGCGGCTCTTCCCACCAGGGAACGGAAAGACCGCGTCCGGCACGGTCAGGCCACCCCCTCGATCTCCTCAATGCCCAGCCCCAGCAGCGACTCGATCAGCCACTCGGGCAGGTTAGGTTCGGCGAGCAGGTCGTCGGCCACCACGCTGGTCGAGAGAAGTGTCGCAACGGCCTCGCTGTCGACGCCGAACTCCCACGACTCCTCGCGCTCGACTTCGATGCGGCTGCTGTACTCGGGGTCGGTGTGGAAAATATAGACTTTCGTGTCTATACCGTCGATTGTCTCGCTCTCAATCCGATCTGGCGTCTGAGTACGCGACATACTCGTGGCGACGATGTGGTATGTAAAAGAGCTGGGGCGGGCGTCAACGGAAATAGTTTTCAGCAAAATTTAGGAGATAGAAATAATGGAAACCAACCTAAAACGTTCAAAAACAGCAAATCATCGGAAGTTGAACGGAAGTCATCGGAAACGCCGCCGTCTGGCGATTCGAAAATCATCGGAAGTCAGACCAGCGACCGATAGGACTTCCCGCGACCGTTCCCCTTGTCTTCAATGAGTTCGTATTGTTTCAGACTCCGTAGATAGCCTCGTCGCGTCGGTCCTGCCTTGGGCGAATTGCTCCGCTCTTCGTAGCGAGCGTGCAACGTTCCGGCGTCGATCTCGCCAGCCTCGTCGATAATTCGGAACAGCAGTCGCTGGTGCGTCCCAAGCGTGCGAATCTTCCGCTGTTTGACCTCACGCTGTGCGTCCTCAACGATTGCGTCGACGACCTCTGTCGTCAGCTCGCGCATTTCGTTGTCCTCAACGTGAACTGCGGCCCGCCGGAGCAATGCGATTCCATCGCGAGCGTCGCCAGCCGCCAGATCGGCGATGTACTCCACGGCATCATCAGCTACGCGCGACGGGACCAGCCCATGTGCGACACGAGCATCGAGGATGTCAACGAGTTCGGCGTGAGTATATTTGTCCAGTCGGACGGTCGCGGCGCTGTGCATCCGCGACGTAGCGGCCTGCCCCAGCGATGTCATCCACTGGTCCTCCTTGATCGTGATGCAGATGAGCGAGACGTTCGGGACCTCGTAGAGGGCAAGCAGGGTTTCCTCGTCAAGCACGGCGACCTCGTCGAGGACAGCGATGAACTGTTCGTCGCGGTCGCGAAGTCGGTCGATTACGACTGAGCGCGACGTTCCCTCTCGCCGAAGGTCCGCACCGATCCCGACTTCGCGGGCGAACTCGTGCAAGACTGCGCTCGCGCTGTTGTCGCGCATGCAGTTGACGTAGCCCCACCGTAGGTCCAACATCTCGCGTTCGAGCTGCCCGAGAACGAACTTCGCGATGGTGGTCTTGCCGACGCCGCTGGGCCCGAACAGACAGATATCCTCAGTTCGGTCCAATGCTGACGGAGCGAGAATCGACGAGAGGTGGTTGATCTGCCCATCGCGATGGTGGAGATCTCTGGGGACGTACTCGGGTCGGAGCGCTCTGGCGTCCGTGATCATGGGTTGGTAGATGGATACCGGGATTCGATTAAAAGGGCGAGCCATCCGGAGTGAAAGTGAAGCTATGCAGATTTGACCATGATTTACCGAAGTTTCAGTCGATCACATCGGATTAGAGCAAGCGTTTGCTTGGAGAGGATGTGCAGCCTGTCGGCGCCCCGCCTGGGGGGCGCCGCCTCTTGCAGTGGTCGTTCACGGAGTTCTGCGAAATGACGCTCCGCGCAGCTTGGACAGCACTTGGTGTCGTAGGTCTGTTCCAGCGAATCAACCACTTGACGACCGGTTCTTCCGATAGCTGCACCCTATTAGGGTGCAGTGGTGAGTGGCAACACCGTCGTGTCGGCGGCGTCGCCGCCGACAGCGACCCCATCGGCAAAAACACACTGGCTCTATTGCTCAGATGCCCGCTCCAGTATCGGTTACGCAGATTTAGCGGCTACTGAACGCTGTCGGGACTTTGCCAATGTGATCGACTGAGACTGATTATTTGAACTTAGTCCCGTTTCGCGGAATGACTACGGTTGATCCAGTAACAAAAGTGACTCACTATTAATCCGTCTTCCAGTCTCGGTCTGGATACATTCAAGGAATTAATCAGCAAAATCTAAAGTTGCTTGCTGAGCGAAGCCCCCAATCTCAGAAGACTTTTGATTAAACTCCTCTAATGTCAGAGCACTTGCCCGAATTCGATAAATTCGTTCTTTATTTTCTTCGGTTAGCCCTTCGTTGTACACTGCCTGTTTAAGATAATAACCCAACGTCTCTCCGAGATATGGGGGGACAGCGTTCCCTATCTGCTGTCGCTTGGCTTGAAGACCCCCCTCAAACACATATTCGTCGGGGAATGTCTGTAGTCGGGCTCCTTCGCGTGGAGTTAGCCCACGGTGTTGGAAAGGATGGATACAGCGAGCGCTCGACGGCTTCGACATATTTGAGGTAATAGCAACAGCCGGTTCATCCGATTTTAGTCGCGAGTACGAATTATGGTAACCAGAGGAAGGTTGCATCTCATCAGGGATAGCATCTCTATTCCCTCCATCAGGTATATGTGATATCATTTCCACCATGTCCTCGGTGTGCTGAGCTGCAATATGTGAGCCCACTTTCCCTGAATCTCCACGCAAATCTCTTTGAATCACTGTTTGCGGTTCGCACGCGTAGGACATCTTCTGTTCGCCCGGTCCGAGTTCTGGTAAATCTCCGATGCCATCCATAACGCCGGGTTCACGGATAGGATTGACCTCAAATCCATCAAATGGATTCTCATGACGGTCTTTTTTCGATGCAAGGACGATGAGTCGTCGGCGGTGCTGCGGTACACCAAATTCGGAAGCGGTCACGATTCGGTGGGTCACATCATAACCCATTTGATCAAATGACTCACGGACTGCATCAAGGAACTTTCCATCAGCCGTGTTTTGAATGCCACGAACATTCTCGAACAGCGCCGCTTCCGGGTCGAGTTCATCTACCCAATTTATAAAATGTGTAAATAAGTGGTTTCGATCGTCAGAGCCGTCTGGACTCACCACTTCAGAGAATCCTTGACATGGTGGCCCTCCAGCAACTAAATCTACGCTCTCTCTGTCAACGATATTGGAAATATTCGCTTTATTTATATCTCTTATATCACCGGTTACGTCTTCAGGTTCCCACCCTTCCCGATTGAGCGCAAAAGTCTCTCGAGCATCTTCATTGACCTCAACCGCATGGACAAGGTCAAAACCCGCTTTTTCCAATCCAACGGACAATCCGCCGGCACCTGCAAACAAATCGACATACTCCAAGTTGCGGGAGGTCATTCAGTATCACACTTCATCATAGACTGTATTTAAGCGTTCGGACGGATGGCTCATTGGTAATCGGTTGGTAATTGCTTGGTAGATTCTGCCTTATTACTCAACATCAAAACCGCCTAGGGAACGGTGATATCACGTTGACTGCGAACGGTGATGATAAGAATGAACTCGATCTTGCAGCGTTCATTGCAGGCTCAGATTATCGAAAACTGGTGATTTCAGGACTTCTTGAAGACGCGAAACAGCCCAGTGACCTTGCTGATGAAGGAGACGCTGCCCGCTCACACGTAAGCCGAGCTCTTTCGGAACTACGTGAACGGAATCTTGTCCGTGAACATGGTGGGGGTACCCGTGCAAAGTTATATAGTTTGACAGATCTTGGACGCCGCGTCGCTGAACACATTTCCTTTGACAAATGAGCAACTTCGACTTTCAAGAAGACGTAGAAGAACTGATTTATGAACATTTCCGATCAGAGTACGATCACGACACCTCAGCAATCCCCAACGAGGAAAAAGAAGAGATCGAGTATATTGTCAACACCGTTGGCGACGACCTCCTCAGCAACGTCGGTGAATTAGGGGTGGCTTTGGACTTCATCCTTGTAGCGGAAGACCTCTCACAGGTCGATAGTTGGGTGTCTGGATTCGATCCCGATCTCACACGAGACGAGATTTTGGATCATTACCAGACAAAAGACACGAATACTCTTACTATTCGGTTTGATGATGACTGGTATAGTATCCGTTCTATCCAGAACGACCTTCGAGATCTTTTCCGATACGAACTTAGACGAACGAACTTTCCCAGCTCTCCTGGACATCATACCGGTAACTGGGATGACTACGATGATTTACTAGAGCGAGCCTTTAGACTGTCAAGACCTGGTCGGTTTGAGGCAGTTGGTCAACTGTTTGAACTCGGTCTTGAGCGGCTCAATGAAAAGCGGATGGAGGCAAGGGACCCTCCATTTCCTCGGCCATTCTCGGAGATAGTTGAAAACTATCAACGGTCATACGAGAATGAGAATGGGGGATTAGCTTTCCAAGCGATGATTTATGGATATATGAAAGCCGAATATGGACATCTCTCTTTCCGGGCTAGTAAGGTCCGGACTGGTTCATCGCGACAAAATCGGTACGGGGATATCGATGGGTTCCTCGGACCCGATTTGATGGTTTCTGCTGAAGTGAAGGACTTGTACATTGACGAACAAAATGTCCGAAGTGAGCTTGGAACCACAATTCAATTATCCAATGACAGTACAGCTATTCCACTGGCAGTCTGCAAATCGGTGTCGGAAAACGCCCGTGAAATTTTAAAAAGCGAGGGGGTAGAAGTACTAACCAATCAAAATCTCTTGGATGAACTACGTCAATGGGATTATCATAAGCAGGATCGAGCAGTACAAGGAGCTCTTCACTACTTAGCAAACATCGAGGAGGACCCGAGTGCTGTCGAACGTCTTCTACAATTCTTGGATGACGTGGATAGCAATAACATAGCTCTGGATCATCTCATTGAAGACTGAATACCGCCTGCACTAGCTAAGCTGGTACGGCTAACCAACCGAATAGCGTGCTGAAAACGTAACCCGTTCCTTTCGCTGAGATTCGTGTATCACTTGATTCATGTGGAAATCGTAATCGTAAATTCAGACACTTTTTGAATAGCTTGTTCTTTCAGATGGTATTGAAGCACACCAGCTACGCTGGTAACGACTTATTACACAGATCACATCTGAACTATGTTATAGGTTCAGCGGGGGCTATAGGTCAGATATGGCGTATAATCCCCAACAGCCCCAGTCCAACCCCAGTTTGCGAACTTATTTTATCACCCATCGACAATGATGGATGGCGGCAGTGAGTACTCAACAGGAATAGTTGCCGCTGGTAAGTATGAGTAGGCGCACCAGTGACATCGTCGACCCCATCGTCGTGATGGGGGCCGGCACAGTCCTAACCTTAGGGAGCCATCCGCTGGGGCCTGGACTAATCCTCCTGGCGCTCGGGATGTTCCTCAACCGGGGTTAGAATCACCGACGGCTCTCCGTCGGCTTCTACTCATGCGTATTATTAAGGTAAGTATGAGCAGGCACACCTTTGTCACCGACGGTCAGGTCGGCTGTGGTAGGTGCACCAGTGACCTAAGCATATTCTACCTCTCGATAGTAGGTTGCATGGTCACTGTTATTCCCCCAAGCGTACTATGGGGGCATATTGAGATAAACTCTACAAATCAATGAATCTACCGGAGTTGCGACTTCTTGTACAAGTCGTAACAGACACTAGAATTTTCACTCCGAACACGGGGTGTCCCCGCGCAGATCACGCCGTCCGCAACCACTATCCTAACGGAAACTAAAGTAATCGTAATGCGAATCGAAGCCACCGACGGGAACGAACACAAGGTCTGGCTCACCGACAGCGAGATCGAGGACCTCCGGCGAGCGACGAACAGCCAGCGCGACGACCTTATCATCCAGCTGGGCGCGTTCGTCGGCCTGCGCGCCTTCGAAATACCACAGGTCCGCCCCGTCGACGTGAAAGCGACCGACAGCGGACAGTACCGCCTCCGCGTTCGCGCCGGGAAGGACACATCGGGCAACGGCGGGAAGCCCCGCGACGCCTATCTCCCCGACAGCGTCGAGCGCGACCTCCAGCGCTACCAGAACGAGCACAGCATCGCCCCGAATGACCCCTTTATCGATTTGAAACAGCCCGGCGTCCGTGCGGTCGTCCGCCGCACCGCTGCCCGAGCTGCCGACGCTACTGGCGACGCCGACTTCGAGAAGGTGAGCACGCACGATCTCCGCCGCCGGTTCGCCCAGCGCCTCCTGGTCGACGAGCAGATGAACCCCCGCGTGGTGATGGCCGTCGGCGGCTGGGACTCTTTCGCCGCTATCGAGCCGTACCTGAACGCCCCGAGCGAGGACGTGATCGACGATGCTTTCGAGAACATCGGTCTGTGAACCCTGATGTGGTAACACAGCCGTATCTGTTGAAAGAATTCTGGATATGCATATCGCACCTCAGTAAGAATCAAACCAGTAGTCAGAGTAGAATTAAAACCTATACAGCGAGGCACACATTTTTTATTAAATGTGTTTCCAAAGTATTGATTCCGGGCGGATCCGACTCGCGACATTCGTTTTCTTAATCATCGGATGGCTCGCTCTCGTTGGGTTTTTTTGGGACAGTGGAAACAGGGAACTTGGCGCGGCGGCTATCGGTGCAGGTCCTCTTGCTCTCTACTCGTTCTATGACGAAGTAGTCAATCAGCCGGTGCTCACAGTGTCGGGACCTATCACATACGAAAAGTCGGTAGTGCGTGGCTACGTAGACGGCCCCACACTCACTGAGCACTTGAATACACAGCAGCCTGTCCTTCTAAATGAACCAATTGAGACAGTGTATCCTATTATAAACGTGAATGTGGAAGTCAAGAACAAAGGGCTGAGCACGGCAGAATCTGCAACGACAAGGGTCCTGACAGAGTTGGTAGAACCCTTTTTTGCACGTTGGGGAGACGAAGCGAACGAGCAGTCGATTAGCATTCACCCTGGAATGTCTCGGACACTTACTCTTATGCGAATTACACCACGTCACCTGGATTTTCAACAATTCCTCGGACAAGATGAGGTTGAAGGCCACGAATACATGGTCACACGAATTTTCGATGTTTTAGAACCGGGGTACTCTGGTGACGGCGTGTTGATCGATGGAATACCGTACTATATCCAGCATCCAATTCATCAAAATAAGGAGCGAAGGAAAGCCGGCGATAATCAAGGAACATTCTTTGGCAAACAAATGCCACCCAACGAGACGTACAAGATAGAGATTGAATTCGGCGCGGCGGAATGGGGGAGAAGAGTTGATAATGTGGGTACCGTTTCACTGCCTGATGCGGTAACCGATGGGGAATGGGAATCGTCGTTCAGAAGGTACAACAGATACGACGAGCTTGTTACTCACTTGGAAGAGCATGGCTGGTAAACGACATCACCAACAGGCTCTCTCAAAATCACAAGGAGTAGATACTCTCTGACTAGGATAGCTGATGGCCGACATGCGCCCTGTATTCACCACAAAGAGTGAAACCTATCGTCGCGTGAGACTTTCAAAGAGCCCTCACTCACCCTGCCGCTTCCCGAGCACGTCCTCGTCGAGAATCCGCTCGGCAGCGAGCCGCTGTATCGCCTCGCACTCGGACAGTTCGGGAACGTCGCCGTCACACACCCGAACGACGTAGGCTCGCTCGTCGAGCCGGTCGACAGTAAGGTGGGCCTCGTCGGGCTCGCCGGACTCATCGAGCAACCCGTCGCGTTCGAGGAACCCCTTCGGCAGCGTCACCAGACCGGACCCGCTTCGGTTCTGTAATTTCTGCATGAGCGGAATGGTAAGTTCGTAGCTATTAAACGTAGCTTCTCTGGCGGTTCCGTGTACATTCTGTCACCACAGTTTGTGACTCAACGGCGGGTATATGGCCTGATAGCTACATCGCCGGCCAACCCGCGGCCCAGCCGCGGGGGAGTACCCCTACCCATGACGAACAACAAGGCTGGCGGTCCGAATCCGCCGGACAGCGCGGCCAAGACCGCGCATCGACCATATCGAATCGACTGGCATACCTTCGACGAACGCCGCCGCGAGCGAGCCCGACATGAAGCCGCCGGTGCGAGCCGCGATCTCCCCGCTAGGGAACTGGTCGGAGGTGGCGCGTGAGCACCCTCGAAGTCGACAACGCTCACCGGTCGGACCTCTCCGTGGTCGGCTGGCTCGGTGTCGGCCTCTCTGTTTCCGGCGTCGCCCACGCCGGCTGGACGCTCATGACGTGGGCCACCGTCGGTGGCGACGTCGCTGAGGGGCTACTCGTCGGCACGGCCGCAGTTCTCATCGGGGGCATCATCGCCTACGGCGACGCGACGCCGGAGATGGACGCCATGTGCGACCACTGCGGTGAGCGCATCGTCGCTCACTCGAGTCGCGACGGCCATGACGAATCCATCGAAGCGTTCTGCACCTCGGATCCGCGGCGTGGCCGCCTCGGGCCAATCTCCGCTGTGCTCCAGCGCCGAAAAGAGACCTTTCACTACTGTTCTGGGGAGTGCGCTGCAGTCGATGCTGACCGGCGTCGGATGCAACTCCCGTCACAGATTGACACCGAGACACCTGCTGCCCGACTCGCGGCGACCGACGGCGGCACCGAACAGGCAGACAACCAGGGCGTTCCCCAGCCCGCAAGCGGGGATTCAGACCTATGATAGGACCATTCTCGACTGACTCGAATCGTTCTCGACCACTCGCACTGCTGCTGGCTGGCCTCATCTGTGCCAGCATTGCCATCGCTGGCGTCGGCGGGGCGGCCGCAGCGACGACCGAGACCGCCACGCCGACCGAAACCTCGACATCGAGCACGCTGGCGGACAAGACCGTCGCTGTCGACAACCAGACCCAGCAGGTCTACCTCGAAGTGACGAACACGAGCGGCCAGAGCATCGACTACACGGTGTATGGTGTCTCGGACGGCATCACAACGAAGGTTGACTCTGGGCAGGTATCGGCAGCCGCGAACCAGACCTCAGAACAAACTTTCGCCGTTGACTCGTCGGAGTACGACAGCTACCGCATCGTCGTTGAGGAGGATGACACTGACAGTGACTCCGAATCGGCGGAGTCCATCGAGATAGGGAAGATCGTCCAGCAGTCGTCGGGCGGCGGTGGCATCTTCGGCGGTGGCGGCGACGGGCTGCTGACGCCGATGAACATCCTGATAGCCGCCTTGCTGGCCGCAGCGGCGTTCCTGCTGGGGCTGTTCGATCCGATCAAGCGCAGGATTGCGGGGTGAGACGGGATGTCATCTGACCCGAGCTTGGACCTCGGCGACGGCAGCGGGCAGGAGTCCTTGAGTGGTGTGACAAACTTCCTGCAGGATGGCGGAGACGCTGGGAAGGTGCTGTCTGCGTCGATTATCGGCCTGATAGTGTCACCAGTCGTTGCAGTCATCGACGTGGTGAACGCGGTGGCGAACTTCTTTGCCCAGCCGTTCGACAACGCGGGCGATGCGATTGGGTCATTGCTGACTGGGCTCTTCGAGGCTCCCGGAAATCTGCTGACTGCGGGGGCAGATATCTCGGAGACAGCGCTCAGATCGGCTCTCGGTGAGACGCTGGCAGGGACTCTCGCGTTCCCGATCACCGTTGGCATCGTCATGCTTGCGCTGTATCTGGTCGTGCGCTATCTCCGCGAGGACGAGACTGGCGACGTGCTGCCGGGCCTGCCCATCGACGTGCCAACGGACATCTTCGGCGTCGAAGAGGAGGACACGATAGACGAATGACGGCTCGCCAGCCCCACAACTCGGAGGTCACTGTCGATGGCTGATGACTCGGGGCTGACGAGTTTGATTAATAATGCCGACTCCAACTCGAAGTTCGACGATTACAGAATCGTCGATTCGGCGAACCCGGTCAACTGGACCCGCGTCGGCGCGTCGATTCTGCTGTCGACGGTCGCGACGGTGTATATCGGCCTTCGGAAGTACATCGACGAGCTGATCGGCATCCCGGAGCGGCTCATTGAGGGTGCAACGTCGTTCGTCGGCGAAGTGTCGACCGGCGAGACCCCGACGGGATCGGGCGTGCTGGGTGAGCTGTTCGTCCCGATTCTGCAGTGGTATCAACAGGATGTCTGGGCCAGCAGCGTCGACCAGTTCGGCATCTGGGGTTACCTCGTTGCGCTGGGGTTCACTCTGTTGACGCTGTTCGTCGTCGTGCGTGGCCTTCGAGAGGGGGCCCAACGGCTCTCGGGGGGCGAGTGACAGTGTCACAGTCACCCAACGGCGGCGGTGGCGGCCCTGTCCTCCCGCCGTCGCTGAAAGCATTCGCAGCCTCTCCGACCGGGTTCATCCTCGGTCTTATCTTGACGCCGTTGCTGAACGGCGTTGAGGAAGTGGTGGAGAACGTTCTCTGGGCCATCAACTACGTGTTTTTCGGCCATTCACGGTCGTCAACACTCGGGGACCTCGGGCTCGTGGATGTCCCAGCCGTCATCGCGACGACACTCATTGACGCTGGGTCCGCAATTGGTGAGCCAGTACTCAGCGTCATCGGTTCTGGTGTCCAGTTGCTAATCGACTTTTTCAGCTGGACGGGACCGGCGGGAATGCTTGGCGCGGCAATTGTCTTTGCTCTCGTTGTGGTCGCTTACTCGACGTACCTGCGGACGGCCATCGAGATTGCGCTGGACTTCATCCCCGGCGGAGGTGCCTTCATCAACTAATGTCACTCAAAGAGTTCCTCACCCACCCAGCAAGTGCGGCAACGGCAACGGCGACGACACTGTTCGGTGCGTTCCAGCTCGACGTGATTGCGGTGTTGCTGCAGTGGGGCTGGGCAAACCTCGGGCAGTTGTTCTACGGAGCGACGTTGCTGGTCAGCTCCGCACCAGTCTTGCCGATCACGCAAGCGACGGCATCAAAGTTCGTCGCCGGGCTGGCGGCGCTGTTGTTACTCAAACTGCTGCTGAAAGCTCGCGAACAGATTGACAAACGAACGGACGGCTAAACTCATGATTCGGAACGAACGCAGTAAACGGACGTATCGAACAGGAACGGTGGACAGCGTGGAGGTGGGCCGATGCCAGAAGTGACGACGGCAACGGCGACCGGCTGGGCTATCATCGGGATGATGTTCTACGTGATCGGCGAGTACACGTCGGTGCTGACAAAGACAGCCTACCCGATCAAGTGGTTCAAAGGCCGCCCGGCCCGGCTGACGACGGGACTGGTGGGCGGGTTCTTTGGCGGCGTGTATGCCGGCGGATTCCTCTGGAGTGCGGCGTCGTCGTTCATCGGAGCGGGCGCACTGGCCGGCGGTGGCACGGTATTCCTCGGACTGACGGCTAAAGAGACGCTGGTCGTGTTCCTGGCGGCGCTGGTCGTAGGACTGGCGCTGTACACAGGCGCGGCTGCAGAGGAGGCGGTGGATGCAGATTAACATCTCCGGCTGGGGGGCGGTCATGCTGGCCGTGGTCGGGCTCGTCGCCATCGCGATGCTCGTGGCCCCGGAGGCAACGACGGACTACGTCAACGGCGTGGCAAGCGCGCTCTCGGGGGGCTAACTGTGGGCGGACACGCACTCTCGGGAGGTGATAGGGCCGCCGTCGCCGCGGTTAGTGTTGCGGTCGTCCTCGTCGCTGTCACCGTGGCGGGCGCGTTCGCGATGCCCGCATCGGCAGCGGTGGCTGACGGACACTATCAGGCGAGCAACGAGACGACCGAGGGCGGGAACTGGACCGCGCCGGGGCCGTTCGGCATCGACGAGTTGCGAACCGGCGGCAAACAGATATCGAGTGGCGGGTCCCAAGGTCCGCCCGAATCAACGCGGATGCTTCCGACCGGCGGAGTCGTCTTGAAGTATCTCCCGTTGAACCCGGCCCAGTCGTCGTACCAGCCGCTGGGTCGGAATCAAGCACTCAAAACCGATTACCTGCTGGCATACACTTCCGCATTCGGCGAGAGCGTCGGTGACTACGAGTTCGTCGTGGTGTTCTGGCAGGAACGGAGTACGGAGGTCAACGGGACACAGCAGACATACGCGGCGAATCAGACAGTCCAGCGGATTGGCTTCGAGGCAGATAACGGCTACTCAGCGTCGAAACTGCAACTGCAGTCCCATTTCGACAAGCAGTGGCAGGCGACGGCGTGGCTGGAAAAAGACGGCGAGCGTGTCGAGGGGGCACGCTGGCGGTTCGCGCATCAGACGAACCCGTTGACGGCGTCTCCCGCGTACCCGACGAACTCGAAGGGGGACCTCTGGCGGTGGGGAACGCTGAACCTGATTATCCCGGCGATTTGCGGCATCATGTTCTCCGGGGCGTCGGCCAAGCACGTTCTCTCGCGAACGATTGTGGGGACGCTGAAAGGGGTGAGCTACTGGGCTGGCGTAGTGGTGGTGCTAATCGGCATCGCAGCGATACTTGGTACGTGGCAGACATCGATCATCCTCGCGAACGCGCCCATCGCGGTGGGCATCTTGATCGGGCTGCTGGCACTGCCGGTGATGCTCTCGATTCGAGACAGCGACCTCTCGAAAGCCGGGTTTTTCCAGCGCAAACTCCGGCAGGGTGCAATCTCGCCCAGTGGTGAGGAAACGGTCGGGACCCGTCGGGTTCCGAACAAAATCAAGTCCGTGTATCGCCACGGTGAGCAACTCTATGCCCCAGTGTCCGGCCTGCGGCCGATGCTGGCTCGGTACTGGGCAGACCCGGCGAGGATTCCGACCGAGGACTGGAAGAGCTACGACAGCGGCGAGGGCGACCTCGACCAGCTCTTCGAGATCGACCCAGAGTCCGAGAAGGTTGTTCGGCACAAGCCAGCGCGACTGAAGTTCGCGCCGTCACTGACGAAAGAGGTTGCCGACGAGGACCTCACGGACCCGCCAGAGGCCGATGGCATCGCAGCGCTACCGGCGGCCATCTCGGCAACAGTGTCGAACTGGGTGACGCGTCGGAACTGGCGGTTCATCGGCATTGCACTGGGCGGCGGGGCAGCGGTCTATCTGTCAACGGTTGCCACGCTGGGCTCGTCGATTATCGGGCTCGGGCTGGCGACGTTGCCGGCGTTGATCGAAGGCCACGAAGCCCGGGACGGCACCCTCGAAGTGGACTGGGGACCGAGCCACTGGAACGATGTTCAGGCACAGGTCCAGACCGAGCGCCACGAGTACGAAGAGCGCCAGACGTTCGACCAAGTTCTGGAAGCGGTCACCGAGCTTGAATGGTCTGAACACGAGAAGGGCCAGCAGATTGTCGACCGCGTCCGGACGGAGATTCAGAAGGCGCTGGACGACGAACACGGCGGGAACAGCCCGTCGACGAACCTCTCGCCGTCGTCGCCACAGCAGGGGGTTGACGCAGATGACTGACCCGATGGCCGCGGACGGGCATCACGCGCTCAAATGGCTCGCGAGTGATGTCCGGTCGGCTGACCGGTCGTTTGCTGCCGGGCTCGACTCGCTTCGCGCCCAGCAGCGCCACCTGCAGGAGAGTCTTCGCGATGGCTTCCAGACTCGCACGGAAGTGCTGGAGTGGTGTCACGCCGTCGACGTGGTCTCGGGTGGCCAGACGCCCGAGACGTGGCATGAGGATCTCGTGAAAGACCGCTGGAAAGTGGCTTGCCTCATGGCAGATTCGGACGACAGGGCGGCGATTTGCGACCAAGCTCCTCGCGATGATGAGACCGCGGATGCGTTCCGGCGGAAGGTCATTCGGAAGGTGCTGCTGCCAGCCTTCCAGTCAGCCACTGAACTGCTACGTGAGCGGGTCGCTGAGTTCTCGGATGAAGAGGGCGTCAAAGACGCCGAACGGATTCAGTACGTCGCTGGGCGGCCGCGGTTGCACCAGCGCGCCGTCGAACAGCACGGGATGCTACGGTCGACGCTGCGGGACCCGCCCCGCGTCGAGTCGGAGGTGATGGCGTGGGCTGAGGATATCATCCACATGACCGAGGGGCACGTCCGCAGCGGGTTTATCGAGGACGTGCTGGACCGCCACGGCGACTGGTGGCACTCGCTGACTCGTGGGCCGTCAGTCCGGCTTGAGTGGCTGCTGGCCGGCGAGGTGTTCCCGGCGATGAACGCCACCCTCTCAGAGTTAGTCACGAACAGCAACGAACTCGCGGACGTTGCTGGCCGTCCCAAGGAGGTGCCGCCGGGATAATGGATATCGAGGAAATCCGGGCGGCCCGAGCCCGCGAACAGGATGCGGCGTCACTCGTGGCACTGGCCGAACCAACGATCTTCGAGCGCGCCCAAGATGCCGTCGACGCTGACGATATCGACACCGACGACGCGGTGGCATTGACGACAGAACTTGCTGACGAACGCACCGGAAAGCTCCTGAAACTGGCGTCGTTCCGGGCCGCCGGGATGGCGGTCAACTGGGACGGCGTCACCGAGCAAGAACGCGCGCTCGTCGAGGACCTCGTCGCCCGCATCGAGACGTGGCGCGAATCGGTGATACCGGGCACGGAGGACAGCAATGAGTGATGAGCTGTCCGACCGGGTTAGTCGATACCTCCGCTGGCAGGTGCCGGATAAGGTGGCACTGCTGGCTCAGCGCTATCCAGACGACGCGTCACTGACGCTGGACTGGACGGCTCTGGCTCGGTGGGACCCGACGCTGGCAGAGGATATCCTCGATGCGCCCGATTCGATGCTCGACTACGTCGAGGCGGGCATCGCCGATACGCCGCTGCCGGTCGACACGTCGCTGGGACAGGCCACGCCACGCTTCGAGAACCTGCCAGAGTCGCACACGACCGCCCCCGGGGAGTTCTCACCGAGCGAGCGGCGTGGGCAACTGCTGGCGCTCGAAGGGCAGGTCGCGAAACGAACACAGGTCCAGCCGCGACTTGTCGAGGCGGCCTTCGAGTGCCAGCGCTGCGGCACCCTCACCCGCATCCCGCTCGAAGCGGGCCAGTACATCGAACCGTTCGAATGCGTCGGTTGTGAGATGAAGGGTCCGTTCCGCATCAACTCCGACCAGTCCCGGTACGAGGACTACCAGAAACTCCTGTTGGAGAACCCCAGCAGTGCGGCGCTGGGCGGTGACACGTCGGATGTCATCGCGCACCTGCAGGGCGACCTCGCGGGACACGGGGCCATCGCGAACTGTCAGGACGTGGTCCTCGTTGGTGAGCTGCAGTTCCGCGGTGGCGGCCCGATCCCCGAGCCACAGGTCGTGGTGAACTCCGTGCAAGCAGCCGGCCAGACCTATCAGGACACGGAGTTCACAGCCGACCAGCGCGACCTCTTCGAGCGCTTGCGCGAGCGGCCGGCGTCCTTCGACGTTGGGATCGAGGACCCGTCGACGGCGGATGTGCTGATGGCCGCCGCAGCGCCGAAGTTCGTCGCGGGCTCGCATCCCCGGGACCGGCAGGTGGTTCGCGGGCTCGTGTTACAGCTGGTCAGCGCGTCGACGTTCGACGGCCCGGATGGCTCGCACTATCGGGGCGATATCCACGTCCTGTTACCCGGCGACCCGGGGACGGGCAAGTCCGTGCTGGCGAAGTGGGCCGCGGCGGTCGCGCCACGGTCGGCGTTCGCGAGCGGCGAGCGTGTGTCGGGTCCCGGTCTGACCGCGGCGGCAGTGAAGGACGACTTCTCGGACGGCGGATTCAGCATTGAGCCCGGCGTGCTGGTCCGAGCCCACGAGGGAATCGCGGTCGTCGACGAGCTGGACAAGGCCGGCGACGACGCCATCGAGAAGATGCACTCGGCGCTGGCCGACCAGATACTGCCGCTGTCGCTGGCCGGGCAGTCGATGACGCTGCCGGCGGAGTGTGGCCTGCTGGGCGTGTGCAACCCGCTCGGCGGTCACTTCGCTGGTGACGAGTCGCTGGTCGACGCGCTCGGGATTGACAGTCCGCTACTGTCCCGGTTTGACCTCATCATGCAGATGCGGTCGAAACAGGACCGTGACCACGTTCGGGAGCTGGCGGAGTCGATGATTCGAACGTGGTCAGCGTCGTTGAAGGACGCAACTGGGCAGGCGCTCGACGAGGATGACGCTGAGGCTATCGACCCGATCTTGTCGATGGACGAGTACCGCGCGGTCCTGCTGCGGGCTCGGCAGTTGCATCCGACACCTGCGAACGACGCGGTGATCGAGGCGCTGGCCGGGTGGTTCGAAGAGCAAAAGATGGCGCTGCCGGAGCGGTATCGCGATGCGCTCGCGAACGCGGACGGGCAGTACCACGGGCCGCCCGTGCCCGTGACTGCCCGCAAACTCGGGGCCGCTCGCCGGGTTGCACAGGCGAGCGCGCGGGCAAACCTTCGGACTGAGATAACGATGGCCGACGTTGAGGTGGCCAAAGAGATGGTCAGCCGGTCGCTGGCCGACTTAGATATCCCGATTGTCCACAACGCTGGCCTCGGCGGCGGCGACGTGCAACGGCGCGAGACGACTGATTTGACTGGAGTGAGCTAACGATGTCACAGAGAAAACCAAAATCCGAACAGGACGGTTTCACCAAACAGACGAAACAAGGCGCACAGATCGTTTACGATGCTGAACCGCACGGTAGCTGGGATGATGATGCGGAGATGATACGGACCCGGTTCGATATCCCAGCGTTCGACCCGGAGGCGTTCTACCCACGCGAGGGCGCGGCGCTGTCGGGCGTGTATCCGGACTTTCTCGTGCATATCGAGAGTGGATCGGACGGCCCGTCGACGGTGAACTCACCGGGGGCGTCACTGACGATGGTCGAAGCGCCGAAGGGCTCTGGCAAGTCGACGGCGGCCGACCAGTTTGCCACGTACCAGATGGAACACAACGATGAGCGCATCGTCAGGAACGGGCGGCAGAAAAGCTCGGACTGGCGGCGGATGCGTGACTGGACGACGCTGTGGCTGCCCAGTGGCGTTGACGTTGACGGGCGCTGGATGGAAGCTGTCGACCGCAGCGAGCCCGATCCCGAAGAACTGTGTCGGGATGTCCGGCACTATTCGGATGTCATCGAACTCGTTGAGCGGCTGCAGGACCACCCGAAAGGAACGTACAACGTGGTGTTCCCGGACCCGTACTTCCGGAAGTGCGAGGACGCGCTGTCGACGGCGGATGCAACGGTCGAGAAACCGACATTCGTGCCAAAGAACGAGCCGAACCCGACGCCGGCATCGCACTGGTGGTTCGGGTTCCTCGCGGCACGCACGTTCGACGGTCTCCGCGTCGACGGTGACGGCGAGCGCAACTGGATGACTGCCCATATCGATGAGTTCGGAATGCTCGCGCCAGAGTCAGCGCCGGGCGGCGAATCCGGCCACTGGACGTATGAGTGCATCCAGATTATGGCGGACATCGCGAAGGAAATGCGGTCGGCTGGGCTGTCGCTGGTCGGGTACGGCCATCACGAAGAGGACGTTCACAACCACTGGCTCAAAGAGTTCGATTTCTGGGTCGAACTCTCGAACCACGACCGCGGGAACCGCACCACCAAGACGGAGGCACCGAAGCCGTTCCGGGATCTCGAACAAGACCAGGACCTGCTGTCGAAGCGGCCGAAAGGGTTCGGGCTATGCTACACCGGCAGTCGGTTCTCTGAGTTCCAGTTCTCGGATCTCGGTTACCCACACGACACGCCAGAGTTCCAGCTGCGGCTCGGAATCCCGTCCTCGGTCGACGTGTCCACCAGCGACGACGGTGGCATGATCGTCGAGGACCTCCAGGTGGCGACCGACGACGAGAACCAGCCAACGCTGCTGGAGGAGTACCGCGCAGCCAACGGCGCTGTTCACGAGCTGCGTGTTCTCGCACCCGGCGAGGGTATCATCGATATCTCTGGTGACGCGCCGGAGGTAGTCGAAGCGCTGTCGAGCCCGTATACTGACGGCAAGTTCCCAGAGAAGCCGATCAAAACGATCCAGAACCACTATGATATCATATTCAACCCCGACAGTAGCACGGAGATTGTGGCGGCGCGCATCCCGAGACGCACTGGGCCCGGTGCGACAACGGAGGTCGTGGCTGATGACTGACCCAGCGAGCCCGCTGGTTGTGACCGATATCGACCGCCCTTTTAACTTCACGTCAGCCGGCTGCGGCGGCCGGGTCGGCGGCCGCGGCGGCACCGATCAGCGTGAGCGGAAGATAAGTTCCGCTCGTTACGCGCGCGTATCTGGAACAGGAACGGAAGGGGGGACCCCCCTGAGCGGTGTTGGAGGTGTGACTGATGGACAGTGACGACCTGCCACTCTCCCGCGAACAACTGTCGATTGTCGGGATGGCGCTGGCGGTCGTCATCGTCTCGGTGGCCGCGCCGATGCTGTTCGCGCCACAGTCGAACGCACCCGAGGATGCCAACAGTGGCGAGGTGTACTCGACGCCGACTGACAGCTCCGACAGCCAATCCGAGCCAGCATCGACGCCAGCCGAACCGACCAATCCTATTGACGACCTGAGTACCGCGCCACGCGCTCCCGACGAACCACTTGCGTCGGTTCCGGACACGCACGTCGAGAGTAACACGAGCAAGCCATCGCTGTCGGCCTCGACTGGGGCACAGACGCTGCGGGCTGCAACGACGACCGTCGAGGGCGAGCCGGCGCTGAACCTCACCGACGACCGCACGCACGACGGCCGCTGGGTCGGCGTCTCGACGGACTGGCTCAAACAGCAGCATGGCTCGGTGCCAGCTGTCGTCGGCGTGGTTCACGAGTCTGGCGCGGTGTATCAAGAAGAGGTCCACGTCCGGAACGGGCAAGCACAGTTCTGGGTCGACGGGTTCTCGACGAACACGATTACGTTTGGCGGCACGCTCCGGATCGAGGGCCAGCCAGCGACGACTGGCACGACGCATCTGTATGAAGTGCGCGACCTCGACAGTGCGACGGACCCGGAAATCACGCTCACTGGACAGGTCAACACCGAGCGCGATACGACACAGGTCGTCGGTGCGACCGACGGCCAGTCGATTCCGCTCTCAGTGGCTGGCGACAACCTCGAACCGCGCAATCCCGAGGTGACCTTTACTGGCGTCGAACAGACCACGACCGACGCGAGTCTGTTCTCGACAACGCTGTCCGACGGTGAGACTGTCGACTACAGTGTCGACGGGAACCAGCCAGCGACGAATGTTTCGACGACGTTCATAGGCAAATCGACATCGAACCGCCGGACGGTTTCAGCGTCGAACATCGCCAACGGCGATTCGTTCACTTATAACGTCGGCGGCAATACTCTGGCGAACGACGCGTCAGTGACTTTTATCGGAGAATCGTCGACAAAACCGGCTTCGGATGGGGGCACGCTATCGGCTGGCGGCTCGGACTCGCTTAATCTCAACGGCAACTTAGACCCGGGAAACGAGCAGCTTACTGTCTCTGGCGGATCCTCATACTCGCAGGGAGATTTTACGTATATAGCAGGTGGGAAGTGGTCCTCTGAGCTGAAACGCGTTCCCAATTCGGCAATGACTGAGATCACATTTCATTTGGAGGAACACTCAACTGGTGGCTCATATGAGATATATCTCACTCGTGAGGGAGTGGATGCAGACCACACCGAAGGGACGTTAGTGGCGTCTGGAGTGAGTTTCAACGAGCGACACAAAACTGTCAATATTTCGCCATGGGATCCAAAAGGTGCAGATAACGTCACCCTCTCTGTACATAAAACCAGCAATCCAGAGGGGGGTGTCAATTTCGAACGGAGCGGAGGCGGGGCACAGTCGTTTGTCTACAACGACGGATATTACTACGATTCGTACATTCATATTGATTACAAAACCGGGGCCGATGTGACAATCTCAACGGATAGCGGCACATCTGAGAGCTTTTTCGTAGAGGGTGGTGGATCGCAAACTAAGAGTTTCCCAGTCGATCTGGGGGATAGTATTTCCGCAAGCGGAGCTGGGAAAATTGACTACTCATTTGATTATTCAGCCCGTACGGGAACTGAAAACCCGGCCATCGACATTAATGGCGACGGATCTACCGATGCGAGCTACTCTGGAATCCTCCAACCGGGAGAGACAGCGACGGTCAGCGCATCGAACATCCCCAGCGGTTCACACACGGCAACCGCATCACTTGCCGGCGGCCAGACCGACGTTGACCTCTCGTTCACCGAGCGCACGGCCACAAAGAACCCGTCGATAGATATCAACGATGACGGAACGGCTGATGCGTCATACGACGGCGTTCTGATGGATGGCGAGACCGTCACGCGGTCGATGCCGGACATCCAGTCCGGGTCACAAACAGCACAGGTATCGACCAGCCACAAGGTCGGCGTCGATGCCGGGTCAACCGTGACCACGACGACACAGGACCCGACACTGGATATCGACGGCGACGGGATGGCCGAAGCCGAGTATCTCGGCAAGCTCACCGAGGGCGAATCGCAGACCGTCCAGATCGACCAGTTCGATGCGTCGGTCAGCAATGCAACCGTCGGCACGCAATCTGGCGCGGTCGACGTGGATATCGACTACACCGAGCGCACGCTCACTGAGGACGCTGGTGTCATCATCAACGGCCAGCCCGTGCGGATGTCGGGAACGCTCAGCCAAGACGAGACACAGACGCTCACCGGAAACAAGAGTTGGCTACAGTCTGGCCAGAACAACGTCACTGTCGTCGCTGGCGATGGCGACACTGGGACGGATGCACCAGCCCCGACCGTCAAGATCGACTACCAGCACGAGCTGACGACCAAGTGGGCAGTCACGTTCAGCGACGAGGCATTCAGTGAGCGCTACAACATCTCGCGAACGTACCTCTCCAGCCGCGAGGATGCCACGCTGACGATTCCACACGCACAGAACATCATCTCCCTGCGGACGCTGGAAGTGCGCCTCGACCAGTCTGGTGGCTGGACGGAGATCCCGGCGTCGGCCCGAACCATGCAGGGGACGGACCTGCAGATCGACATTGCGGCGCTGACCGGCGGGACCGTTCCCGAGGGGACGACTGTCGAGATCCGGTCGGTCGGGTCGAAGGTTGATGTCCACAACGGCGCGGTCACGGTCAAGCAGGCCACGTCTGTCGGGACCGATCTCGACTCTCGCGTGCGGCTGGATAGCTGGGCATCGGATTCCTACATCAGCGTCAGGAATACGTCACAGGCCCAGCAACTCCACTACGGCGTCAACGAGAGCTATTCGGCGGAAAGCGACTACGCGAAGCTCTCGGCAGACCACGCCCAGCAGGTGCATTTCCCGGAAGCCACTTCAGGTAGTGAGGTTGGTATCAAGACTGCGCCCGTTCAGCTCTCACCGACGAACGGAACCATTCGAGCGAGTGTGCCAGAACAGCAGACGAACGCGACCAGCCCGGCGTTCGTGGTCAACCCCGGCCAGCGCTCGGGTGAGTCGTTCACCGTCGAGTACATCGGCGCGACCGAGGGGACGTGGTACGGCGTCTATGAGGTCGACACGACAAAGCGATTCGACCGCGTCCAAGGCCGCGAACCGATGACGGTGCCGAAAGACGATATCGACTCGGTGATTCGGGTCAAGACAGCGCCCGCACCGACCGCGAACCCCGAGGGCGCGTCGACGATCTTCGGCGCGGCCGATCAAGGGAATCTCGTCGGTCTCATCGCCCTGTTCGGGTCGATTGCGATGCTGTTCGTGATCGGACGGCGACCCGACCAGTCCCGCGACGTGGTCGACTCGGTCGCGACCGGCGCTGGGGACGCGGCTGGACAGCTCCCGCAGGTCGGCGGCGTCGTTGGCACTGCCGTCGAAAGCGGCCTCGATGCGCTCGGCGATGCTATTGTGACGCTGGGTGAGAACACGCTGTTGACGAGCGCTGTAGGGGCGGCGACACTCGTGGCAGCCATCCAGTCGGGTTACATCGATATCGGGCCGGAACTGGGTGCGATGCTGACTGTCGCCGGAATCGCTATCGGGTCTCTGGTAGCCCTGCAGCGGCTCGATGCGTTCACGACCGCTCGATGGATTGCGATTGTCGGCATCACTGGCGTCGTGGCACTGCAGGCACTCGGTGAGGGCGACCTGCTGACGGCGCTGGTCAACTCGGATGCGTTCGTGATCGTGCTGGTTATCGCCGGCTACGCGGTCATCCAGCTGGTCCGCGAGTACCGAGCGAACAACTCGCCGGACGACGACCAGCCACAGGTGAACATCATCGCCAGCCGCGGCGGCGGGAGTGACGACTGATGTTCGAGTGGTTTAGCGTTCTGGTCGGCGAGTTCGGGAAAGAGGTCGCACTGGTCACAGCTGTCGTGTACGGGGGCTACAAGTTCCGGCGGATTCAGAGTATCCTCGGCGGCGTGGTCGGGGCGATCGGGACAGCCGCGACCTTCGGCGCGCTCACCGTCGGCGCACTCGTGCTGGGGATGGCGACGGGCTGGATTAGCGTCGACGCGGGGCAGATGCTGGGTGATATCGTCTCCGGGGCTGGCACTGCGTGGGATATCATCGGGCAAGATGCTGTCGAGTGGCTCACAACGGAGGTACTATGACGGACCTCGATGGCGTCGAGGACCCACCGGAGTGGGCAGCGTATCAGAACCTCTCGCCAGCGGCCCAGACGTGTCTGTTGCTGGTCGGCCAGCACGACGGCGACGGGTGGCGCGGGCTGATCGCACAGGCGGCCCAAGAAGGGAAGGATATGAGTGACCGCTGGGTGCGCGAACAGCTCTCAGAACTGGAAGAGAGCGGGTTTATCGAGTCTGAAGGACCGAACACGCGCCGGGAGACGTTTGCGGTCACTGACGAGGGCCGGGAGGTGCTGGCGGGGATGCGGAACAGTCTCGACCGGGCCTTGGGGGACGACTGAGGGATATGGGACACTGATGACCGTACAAGCAATCATTCAGAGAACAGGGGAATTGACAGACCTTGGGTCTGGGCTCGCAACTATCGCGGCGATCACAGCGGCCGGGTTAGTAGGCCTGCTGGTATTGTTGCAGTCCTACACCGAGCGAAACATCTGGAACTACCTCTCGCGCGTTGATGGAATCGGCATCGTCGCGATCGGCACATCGCTGTCGGTACTGTACGCGGTTGGAACTCAGAATTTCGAGTTGTTACGGGTATACGGGACGCCGATTGCCGGCGTGCTGATACTCGTAATTGGTATCAAGTCCGAGCGAGTGTCAGGGCCTGCAGGGCTGTTAGAATGGCTGACTCTGGATGACGCGCTACGGGCGATAATTGTTGCAGCCTCTCTCACAACGCTGGTCGGCGCATTCCGTTCTGGCCCACAGAACGTGGCAGTAGCTGAGTATTTGGCTGGGTTTCCACACTCAGGGCTGTTGATCCTTGGCGTGATCGTGGTGATTCCAGCGAAAAAACTGCAAGAACTGGGTGACAACTAACGTTCGATTAGTTCACCAGTCTTAATCAGTGCCAGTGGGGCGTATCCGTCCTGATAGACAGTGTAGAGATAGTACGCAAATGTGAGGAAGATTAGCACGGTCCCGACAACAATCCCCTCAATTGCTGCATCCATATTCACCGATACACGTACTGGAATAATAGGTGTTAGGGTGGGAAACGATAGTCGCAACGACCTGGAGAGGCACCCTCAAAACTCGTTTACACAGGATTAGCGTTCGATGAGTTCGCCTTTCTTGACCAGCTTCGGGATGCTGTATCCCTCCCGATGCCACTTGATTAGCATCACTGCATAAATGACGAATACTAAACAGATACCAATCATGGCCTCCAAGAGCTCAGTCGTCACCTCAAGGCCAAGGGCCATACTGAACAGTGGTGGCGGCCGAATCTTAGAACTTCGGGTGAGTGGTCGGTGACCGACGGTATCTGGCCCGTTGTGGCAGGGCTGTGGGTCACCGTGATACCCATCAATGCTATCAGTGGACTGTTCAGGGTAACCTTCTGACAACCCCTTCATTTCTCCTGGTTCATCTGGAGTCTGCGGTACGTAGCGGTGTGTATTTTTGCGCCCCGCATGGGGCGTGGCCTTAGCCACACCTCTGTTCGGTGTGGGACCGCTGGCTCCGCGACATTGAATATCTTGCAATTGGTTGGCTTGGATAGAATATGGTATCACCATCTTATTCGTGGGATGAGACGGACTACGGGTATGAACTGGACAACAAACGGATCTCCGTGGATGAGATGAAGATGGAAAGATGGGATACCGGAGAGAGGATCGAGACGACAGCGTTCAATGTGCAGGTACGGATCGGCACACCGGGGTACGCCAGTCCGAAGGATGTCTTGGCCTACGAGGACCCGAAGCCGGCATGGGAGGCAGCCAATATTCTAACACATTTCCTCGAAGAGTGGGGAAAAATGGGCCTGAGCGAACTTCAGAACACGCCGTCTGGGGACTCTCTCCCGACTGGACTGGCTGAAGACGACCCGATAGATCTGTTTGAGGCATCACTCGGGTACAATGACTTCAAACTCAAGCGTGCGCTACCGTAAGAGCCGATAGGGTATCTTTTCCTCGGTTGCTCATGGGCCACTATCCTGCCGTAGCGTTCGTCTATCCATCCAGCACGCTCTTTCAGCCGATGACACAAGTGCGGGAGCGCGGCGAGCGCTATGCGAGCCGCGCAATTGGATGGGAGCCGCTTACGGGCAACTACCGTAGGGACACATAGGGTGCGGGCGGCCCGACACCGAACCCCTACGCCGGCGTGAGACGGTGAGAGACGGGGTAGAAAGCCAGAGCTGGCCGATAGAAATGGCCGAACACTGGCTGAAAACTGGGCCAGTGAGACGCAATTACCCAGATGCGAGAGAAAATACCGCTACAGATAGCTGTGAAACATAGAACTATCAGCTACAGACTACGTTAGGCGGGTTGAACGAGTGGAAAAAACAATCGCTGACGAGTGCTACAGCTACAGAACCGGCGACCACGTCGCCCGAGTGAGGCTAACCGAAGAACTCGGGGTACGGGTCAGTGCGTATTTGGACGTGTTCGGGGTCGATGTACTGCTGGTCGAGCGCACGACCCAGCTGCGAACCGTCAAGCAGGACTTCGCGGAACAACCGCCAGCGCTCCTCGTCGCGATCGACATCCGTCGAGTCGTCGCCGTCGTGATCGTCGCCCCTGTCGTCGACGTCGTCAGCTGATTCGTTCTCCGCCGTATCGCGCTCCTGCCGGCGCTTACGGCGTTCCTTACCGACCTGACGGATATCGTCGAGGCCACGGTCAGGATGGACCTGCTGAAGCGCCTCGGTGGCGTTCAGTCGAAGTTCCTCGTTGTGGTAGACAACGATGCGCGGGTACGTCACTCGCAACAGGATATCCATCGACTCCAGTTCCTGGACGACCTCGCGGACATAGTCGTAACTGAAGCCAGTGATCTCCTCCAGCGTCTCGTAGCTACACCCCTCCGTGACGGCGACCGTCCAGAGAATATCCCACTTCGCCGCTGACAGACTCTCGTAGGTCGTTTTGAGGATCTTCCGTTCGCGCTCTTCGTTGGCCTCTTCCATCGCCTGCCGCCAGCCGGTCGGAACGATCACGTCGACCATCTCGCGGTCGTCAGGCTCGTAGTAGTCGTCCTCGCGGAGATCGGGTAGCCCGACGCCGGACCGAATAGCGAATGTCGACACCATCTGTCGAAGCGTCGCTCGGAGTACGGTCCACTCGTCGGCGTGGGGCAGCTTCGTGTCGTTGTCTGTTCCGGAAAAGAACGCTTCGAGCTTCGGGTTGCGAAGGCGCTTGTCGGCTGGATTCCCGCTGACACGATAGACTTTCAATCCGAGGTTGTAGCCTCCACGAGACGCGTGACCGGCGAATCCAATACGGTTCCACATATCCGATACGACGCGCTCTTCAACGTGTTTCCCGCCGCTGTACTTACCACCACCCGACGCGTCGCCGTCGCCACCGTGCTCGACGAGCGTCCGGGCGCTCCGGAGTTTGTTCGCGACGACGCTCATGAACTCCTCCGTGAAGCGATGATGAACCTCGCCCTTCCAGACACGCCAGGACTCGCGGTTGATGGTCGACCAGTCCGGGCGATCCTTTCCGAGCGCTTCAAGCGCGGCGTTGGTAACCGTAATCGTCCGCGTGAGCGTCTCCTGGGAGCCTGCATAGGTGGTCTGCGTCCGGAACTTGGTTCCCTCACCGTACTGACAGACGAGGTGGTCGCCGCTCTTGTAGACGAGATCCTCGTCCTGTGGCTGGACCCACGTCTGGAAACTGACGGGAGCTCGAAGGCTACTGTCGAGTTCGTCATCTTCAGAGTCGTAGCGCATCACTTGGATCGAGTACTCGTAGCGGACGCTTCCGGTAATTTCCCGGCCGTTGGCCTCCGTCCCCACTTTCCAGGGCTTCGACTTCACCACGAGATGGCACGGATAGTCGTCGTGCAACCAGTCCCAGCGCTGGTGCACGTCTTCGAGCAAGACGTATGGCTCGTTGTCCGGGTCTTCGACACGCTCGCGCCAGCCCTCCCAGAGACGCCGGTAGGCAGACCTGTCGTCAAGGTCGTTCAGGACGATCTCGGTTCCGTGGCCGTGGCTGATGGGGTCCGGATAGTCCAGCACATCGTATTCTCCGGAGCTGGTGATGTCGTCGTCACGTCCGTCGAACGATTCGATATCGGGGGATGGAGTCGTTGCGTGGGCAGAACTCATAGTTCAGAATCGAGCGCGGCCTCGTGGACCGGGTCGGGAACAGCAACTGCAATCACTTCGCCGTCGATCTCCGCGTCGACGGGCACGAACGACTCCGGAGCGAGTGCGACCGGTGCGGGGAGAACGAACTCGGCGGCCCGGTGTCGGTCACAGCGATACCCAAAGACAGGTATTTCGTCACCAACTGCGGCGAGTACATCGTGGTCGAGGAGGACGTCGGCAGGTATCTGCGGTGTCCCGACCGACTCCTTACACCCGCGGCCACACACGGGGCAGAATGCCTCGTCCTCGTGGTCCGGAACGTCAGGTGATCGGACACACACGCGGTGGCTTACAGCCGGCGTTCGGGCGGAGAGCGTCACTACTGTTCACCCCCGTCAGTCGCGAACGCACCGAGCGTCGAGGCCTCAGTCCGGGCACTCGTCTCGTCAGTATCGACGCCGCCGGCCTGATGGCTGTCGACGAGCCGCTGAGCCGCGGCCTGGTCGCGTTCCCGCAGGTCCTCGGGCGTGACCGCAGCCTCGTCGTCACAGCACTCACACGGCCGACGGGGGCCACAGGGGAGCCGGTCTGGTCGCTCGCCGTGGAGGTCAAGCCACTCCTCGCGCTGGTCGAGGCGCTGCATGACCTTCGCCCGTGGCTTCGAGAGCGGGTTGCGCGCTTGATCGGCAAAGCGGTCGTTTGCGAGTTTCTTCTCGACGCCTCGCCAGGCACGAATCCGCTCGATGCTGTCGATCCCGTCGATAAGCGAGAAGACCAGCTTGCGACGGGCCGAGTGCGACAGCAGGTCCTGGTCCAGCCACCGTGCGGGGTCCTCGCCGATATCGTCTGCAAGCCGGGGACAGCGCAGCCGCTCGCGACGGTCGCCCGCCTGGTTCTCTGACGGCATTACGCATCGTCACCCCCGAAGCCGATTCGCCAGAACTGCGAGAAGTGCTCGCGACGGGTCCAGGGCTTGACGCTCGCGCTGCCACCGCCGTAGGCCCAGACAGTCGCGCCCAGCAGGTGCTCGCGGGCGATACTACGCACCGGACTCACCTCCCGTCAGGTCCTCGTCGGCACGGAACAGTCGCGAGGAGTCCTTCCCCGTGGAGCAGCGCGGACAGAGTTCGTCGGTAGCGGGTTCCCCCTCTTCGTCGGGCTGGTTAGGGCGAAGGTATCGATAACGCTTCTCGGTCAGCGTCTCCTGGCCGCACCCGTCGCAGGTGAAAATGACGGGCCGTCCGCCGTCAGGCCGGGCACGGTTTTCACGGTTCGCTCGCGCCCGAACGCGGTTGGCCTGCCGGGGCTGGAACTCACAGAAGTGCCGCCAGATGAGTTGCCACTGCCGTTCGCAGGGGCCACACATCTCGCGGGTCTCGCCGTCGGGCCAGCGCATTCGGCAGGTCCGGTCAACAGCGCCACAGGACTCACACACGTCGTCGTGTGAGACCATCTACGCGTCACCTCCTTCCTGGTCCCACTCGAACTCGTGGTCGAGCGACGCGTCGGGCTGTGCGAGCTTGGCAGCGAGGTTCTCCTCAGGATAGTCGTGGTCGCCGAAGGCGGACGTGTCGGCGTCGTCGCCGGTGTCGATGCTTCGGTGTAGCTTCGTGCCGTTTTTTGTCGTGTAGAGGAACGTCTCGACGTCTTTCTCCTCAACAGTGTCCCAGTCGTCCGGGAAGCACTGTCCACAGAAGTCGAAGCCCTCGACGCGTGGGGAGTCGGCCGGGAGCGGCTGCCAGCGCCCATTGGCCGCGCATGGAACTTCTAGCGTGACCGTGGCCCCGCTCATGGCCGACACCTCCCGTTTTCGAGGGCGACGCAATCCTGCTCGTTTTCGATGAGAGGGAAGCCACAGAACTCGCAGATGAGCGGACTTTTTTCCGGGGTGGAAGCGTCCAAACTCATGCGGCCCACCCCACACTTAAACGAGGGTGTTCTATTCGCCTCGGTACGAATAGTAATTTGGTTAGCGTAGCGCTATACTGCTCGTAATCTTGATCCGGGTAGAATTGTAGTGGGACCGCCGAGATTCGAACTCAGGTCCGACGCACCCCATGCGCCGAGGATACCGCTACCCCACGGTCCCGCACTCTGGGAGAGGTGGGTGTTTTAATTAAGAGCTTCGCTTTGATGACGAGAGTGCCAGCCCGTGACGGGGAAGCGAAGTGGCGGAGCAGGCTGGTTACTCGGCGACTTCGGTACCGGGGCTTTCGATGGTGACATCGGTAAGTGACCAGCCTTCGGTCGCAGACCGGGCATCGACACCGATAGCATTCTTTGCCGCGGTCACGGAGATAGTCGACTCAGAGACAGTCCACGAGGCGTTCGTCTTGATGGCGTGGATTCCCTGCTGTCGGCTCTCGATAGTCGTATTTTGGATGGTCCACACACCGGTCGTACGAGCAGTGAAGACCCCAATATCTCGGGTTTCGAGCGTGGTATCTTCGAGTGTCCAAGCGCCAGTCGAAAAGGCGGTCACAAGGCCGGTGTCGCTCTGTGTGACCGTCAGGTCGGTGACCGTCCAGTTACCTTCGCTGTTAATAGCTTTGACGCCCGTATCGCTTCGGCGGACCTCCGTGTTCTGGACCGTCCAGTCGCCAGTCGTACTGGATGCGTCGACGCCGTCAGCACCGGATCGGTCGACGACCACCGCTTCGACCGTCCAGTCGCCCGTAGACCCACGGACATCAGCGCCGTCGCCACCGACATCGACGAAGCGGGTATCGCGAATCGTCCAGTCGCCGCTGGTGCCGCGGGCGAACACGCCGCTGTAGGTCGTGCTGGCGACGGCGGCGTCCTCGATAGTCCAGTCTCCAGTCGTGTTGGGCGCGTAGACGCCGACATCGGCGGCGATGACAGTCGTCTCAGTGACCGTCCAGTCGCCGCTGGTTCCGTTGGCCGCGAGACCGAAGCGGTAGTTCCGCACGGTGAATCCGGTGACGTTCGCTTCGGCTGTGCCGGCCAGCGTGACGCCGGTCCCGTTGACGAACCGCGACCCGTCCAGTATCGCCCGGTCAGGTGCGACGAGGGTAATACTCTCGTTGATCCGGATCTCCTCACGGTAGATGCCCGGCCTGACTTCGACGGTGTCACCGCTATCAGCGGCGTCCACGGCGGCCTGTATCGACCGGTAATCGGCACTCCCGGATTTGTCGACGGTCACTGTCTCCGCTGCTGTCTGGGTCCCAGCCACGCCGGCTGGCATGACAGCCAGTGTCAGCAGTATCGACAACAGGAGGGCAGTTAGCCTCGGACGCGTGTTTCTCATAGTTAGGGTGATAGGGGGCGAATAGATGTAAACCGTAGTGTTCGTTCACCCGTCGCCGGCAGTACGCTGCAGTACAGCTGGAAGTACCGGCGACGCACGCGGCGGCGCGGCCCGCGAAAGCGTTATCGGCCGGACCGGCGAACCCCGGAGTGTGCTGGAGCTGACGTACGAGTCTGGAACAATCCGCGTGTCGGGGGACCCGCCGTCGGACCTGCCCGGCGTCGAGTACGACCGGCGTTCACAGACAGGGCGAGCGCCGGCCTGCCGGTACGCCGAACTCGCGGCCGCACTCGATGAGCGTGGGCTGGCATACGAGGACTGCGTCTGCTCGCTCCCAACACTGTCGCTCTCGACGGCGTACGACCTCAGAGACTACCAGCAGGCGGCGCTTGACGCCTGGCGAGGGGCCGAAGACAGGGGCTGTCTCGAATTACCGACGGGGAGTGGCAAGACGGTTATCGGCATCGCGGCGATGGTCGCGCTGGGGACACCGACGCTGGTCGTCGTCCCGACTATCGACCTGCTGGAGCAGTGGCAGCGCGAGCTACAGCAGGAGTTTGACCAGCCGGTCGGCCGCATGGGCGGGGGCGAACAGCGCGTCGAGGACATCACGGTGTCGACGTATGATTCGGCGTACCTGCGGGCCGACGAACTCGGCGACCGGTTCGGGCTCGTGGTCTTCGACGAGGTCCACCACCTCGGCGGGGAGGGCTATCAGGATATCGCTCGTCTGCTCGCTGCCCCGGCTCGACTCGGGCTGACGGCGACGTTCGAGCGGCCGGACGGAGCTCACGAGACCATCGAAGACCTCGTCGGGCCGCTCGCCCGGCGGGTCAGCATCGACGACCTGGCGGGCGAGCACCTCGCGGACTACGATATCAAGCGCATCGAAGTTTCACTCACGCCGGACGAACGGGACCGCTACGAGGAACATCAGGGGACGTTCACCGACTATCTCAAGCGCTCCAACATCCAGCTCCGGTCCGGCAGCGACTATCAGGAACTCGTGAAGCGGTCCGGCAACGACCCGGCGGCCCGGGAGGCGCTGCTCGCGAAACAGCGCGCCCGCGAGGTGATGATGAATGCTCGGCGGAAGGTCGACCGGCTGGCGACGATTCTGGACCGCCACCGCGAGGACCGGATCATCGTTTTCACTGCCCACACCGACCTCGTGTACCGCCTCTCGGAGCGGTTTCTCATTCCCGCGATAACGCACGAGACTGACGCGAGCGAGCGTCGGGAGATCTTAGAGCGGTTCCGCGACGGGACGTACTCCCGGGTCGTGACGGCGAACGTCCTTGATGAGGGTGTTGACGTACCCGACGCGAACGTCGCCGTCGTCCTCTCAGGAAGCGGCTCTGAGCGGGAGTTTACACAGCGGCTTGGCCGGATTCTTCGGCCGAAGGCCGACAGCGGGCGGGCACTGCTGTACGAACTCGTGACAGAGGAGACCGCCGAGGAGCGAGTTGCCAGGCGACGGCGGTAGCGCGCCGTCGTTCCGCGCCGCAGAGGCTGTCGACAGCGTTTTTGTCGCTCCACAGCGGAGACACTCGTGTGCTGACGAAAGACCTCCTGCGCGTCTCGCGGGCCGGCGGCGGCTATCACCTGCAGTTCGCCGACGCCGACGCGGAGCGGCTGGCGGCCCGCGTGCTCGGTATCTACCAGGGCCACGTCGGCGAGTCCCGCGAGAGGCTGGAGACCGCACTCGCGGACATAGAGCGTGAAGCTGACGATTTCAAGCTGGTCCGCGGGCTGGCGAAGCTCGTCGAGCGGGAGGCCACGTTCGAGACGCGGGCCCCGGTCGACCCCGTTCGCGCCCGTCGTCGGGTGTTCGAGGCCGCTGCAGATGCCGGGGTTGTGAGCGAGGCCGAGCGAGAACAGGCACTCGCAGCGGCCGCCGACCACTTCGGCACGGACGCCGAGACGCTGGCCGACGCGCTGTACGCCGACCGGGACTCGCGACAGATCCTCACTGCGGTGGACTCTCGCTGGGGGCCGGACGCACTGCGGACCCAATACAACCTCTCGCTTGCGCAGACAGCACTGTTCGACGCGACCGAGGTCCGCGTCCGCTCCTCGGACCCGAAGGCGCTCGTCTCGGCGGTCAAACGCCTCCGACTCATGTACGAGATCCGCCGAGCGGAGGACGGTCGGGAGGTCGTCGTCACGGGCCCCGACGCGCTGTTCTCGAACACGCGACGGTACGGCACCCGCTTCGCTCGCCTCCTGCGAACGGTCGCGGCCGCGGGCGAATGGGACCTCACGGCGACCATCGACGACCGTGGCACCGAGCGAGAACTCACCCTCTCCGAGGCCGACGTGTCGATTCCCGGTGTCGAGCCCGTAACGGAGGTCAGCTACGACAGCGGGGTCGAAGCGGACTTCGCGGGCCGGTTCGCCGCGCTGGACCTTGACTGGGACCTGATACGCGAACCGGAGCCGCTGGCGGCGGGCGAACACGTCGTCATTCCGGACTTCGCCTTCGAGTGGCGACCCGGCGCGGACACCGGGGTACGGGATACGGGTGGAGAGGAGCCAGATGGGACCGACGGCGACGCGCCGTTCCGCGTCTTCTTCGAGATTATGGGCTTCTGGACGCCGGAGTACGTCGAGAAGAAACTTGCTCGCCTTGACGCACTGGAGGACGTGGAGATGCTGGTCGCCGTCGACGAGTCACTCGGCGTCGGAGAGGAAATCGAAGCGACGGATAACAGGGCGATTCCCTACACCGGGACGGTCAGCGTGAAAGACGTCCGGGACGCACTGCGGCCCTACGAGGAACGGCTGGTGCGGGAGAGTGCCGCAGAGATACCCGACGAACTCCGACCGGACGACGCTGTCATCTCGCTCGCCGACCTCGCTGTGGCGTACGGCGTCAGTGAAGTCGCGCTGGAAGACGTTTCCTTTCCTACCCACGAACTGGTCGGCCGCACACTCGTCGACCCTGCCGTGCTGGACGAGCTGGCCGAGCAGATCGAGCCCGGCATGGCCTACGAGACGGCGAGCGAGCGACTGGATGCCCACGGTATCGCGGACGACAGCGCCGCCCTCGCGCGACTCGGCTACCGGGTCGCCTGGGAGGGTCTGGGGAGCGGGACCATCGAACCGCGGGACCCAGAAGCGTAGCGATTCGCGCCCGCCAATCAGAGTTCCCGGCGGCGGCCCTTCGGCACCTGCGACCTGAGTTCGCCGTAGACGTACAGGCCGACACCGACCGGTTCGGCCTCACCGGCGAGGTCGTGAGTGACGACGAGATATCCCCAGTCGCCGTCCCAGTCGAGTTCCTGATCCTCGCCGGCCACGAACGCTTGGGCGGCGTCCTCATCGAGGTGGATGACGTTCCGGCTGGCGTGCTCGCCGAACCGCTGGACGGCCTCCAGCGTCGGTTTCCAGTGTTCCTGACGCGTCCGCAGGAACGTCATTCCCAGTCCTTCGATATCCACCGGTGACGGCGGGTGACCCCGGTACAGCCACAGTTTGCCAGCGCCGCGTTCCCAGAAGGTGTACCCCTCGAACGTCTCCGAAGGGACGCCGAACCGCTCGGCCCAGAAGTCCAGCACTTCCTCGCGGGTCGCTCGCTCGGGATCGTCTCGCTCGTCGTCTGTCTCCGGGAGCCGCGTGAACTCCGTGCTCTGGTCGCTCATTCCGCGGGCACCTCCAGTTTTGCACAGAAGAACCCGCCCGTGTCGTTGTGGTGGGGATAGATGCGCTTGGCATCGGCCACGCTCGGGTCGTAGGTCTCGTCCTGCCACTCGGTGATCCCCGGGGCGTGGTTGAGTGGGAGGTCGTAGTCCACGATTTCACAGGCCACCTCGTCGAGCACGTAGTCCAGCACGGCCTCGTTTTCCTCCGGTGCGAACGTACAGGTGGAGTAGACAACGGTTCCGCCTGGCTCGGTCACCTCGACGGCTCGCTTGAGGATGCCTTTCTGGACGCCGGAGATACCCTCGACGTGCGAGAGCGACCAGTCCTCCAGCGTATCGGGGTTCTTTCGGATGGTCCCTTCGCACGAGCAGGGGACATCGACGAGCGCGCGGTCGTACCCCTCGCCGCCGAAGGGCTTGAGCGAGTGGTTGCGGCCGTCCTCGTGAGTGACGGCCACAGTCGTCGCGCCCAGTCGCTCGGTGTTGGTCCGCAGCGCCGAAATCCGTCCGAGGTTGTTGTCGGTTGCGACGACTTCACCGGTGTCGTCCATCAGCGCGGCGAGCTGGGTCGTCTTGCTCCCCGGTGCCGCGCAGGCGTCCCAGACCCGGTCGCCGGGCTGCGGGTCCAGTACGGTTGCGGGAATCACTGACACTTCTTCCTGCCCGTGAATCCAGCCGTGGAAGTACGGCCAGTTCGCGCCGGGAGAGTCCTTGGGCAGGACGAACAGGCCGTCGTGCCAGTCGACGGGCTCGACGGCGATATCCGCGTCCGCGAGCGCCGTCTGAACCCGCTCGACGGTAGTTTTGATCGTGTTGACCCTGACGGCCGACGGCAGCGGGCGTTCACACGCATCGATGAACGCCTCGAAGTCGTCGACGATGGGTCGGTAGCGGTCGAGAGGTTCCATTGTCCGGCGTTCGCTGGCGGTCGGTTTGTGGGTTTCGAACGGCAGTGGCCCATGGCTTTCAAGCCGCCGGCGACCGACATTCGAGATATGGCACATATACAGGTCCACCGCGACGATATCGCCCTTGACTCCCCGACACTGGTCGAGGGGCTCCCGGGTGTTGGACTCGTCGGTAAGATAGCCGCTGACCACCTCGTCGATCTCTACGACATGGAGTACTACGCGTCGGCTCACTGCGAAGGGCTGCCAGAAATCGCCGTGTACGGAACTGACGACCCGGACGTTCGCCCGCCGGTCCGACTGTACGCGGACGAGGATCGTGACCTGCTCGTCCTTCAGAGCGACGCCCCGATCTCCCCTTCCGGCGCGAAAGAGTTCGCTAGCTGTATGGTCGGCTGGTTCGAGGCTAGCGATGCGACGCCGATCTACCTCAGCGGCCGTCCTGCCGAGAAAGATGGGGTTCCGGGCGTGTACGGCATCTCGACGGGCGACGGGGCGAGAATGCTTGAGGAGGCGGACGTCAATCCGCCCTCTGAGAACGGCGCGATTACCGGGCCAACCGGCGCGCTGGTCCACGAGTCACAGCGAATCGGGCTGACGAGTGTCGGACTCATCGTCGAAGCCGACCAGCAGTTCCCCGACCCGGAGGCGGCGCGGGCACTGCTCCAGACGGGCATCAGTCCGCTCACTGACTTCGAGATCGACACTGAGGCGCTGGTTGAGCAGGCCGAAGAAATCGGGCGCGCCAAGGCACAGCTTGCACAGCAACTACAGGAGAATCAAGAGGAGAGCACGAGCGCACGGCCGCTCGGGATGTATCAGTAATGGCGGGCGCAGATGACATCGTTCGTGGGCTACTGGTCGTAATCGTCGTCGCTATCGGCACGGTTCTGGGGTGGGTGCTGTTTGTCAGAACACCTGACAGCCTCGCCCAGTTGCTCGGCGTCCTGCTGGTCGTCGCTGTCGCCGTCGCCACAGCCCGTCTCGGCAGCAACATCGCCGGCTCCCTCCTCCCAGCACACAACGTCGCGGAGGTCGCTGTTGAAGGGCCAATCAGCCGTGACGGCGGTGGCGGCATCACCAGTCCGCCGGTCGGGGCGTCGGCCGACGACATCGTCGAACAGATCGAACGGGCCGACGAGGACCGCGGCTCCGAGGCGCTACTCTTGAAGCTGAACACGCCGGGCGGCGAAATCGTCCCAAGCGAGGACATCCGCATCGCCGCCGAGCAGTTCGACGGTCCGACCATCGCTTACGCGACGGATGTCTGTGCCAGCGGCGGCTACGACATCGCCGCCGGCTGTGACGAGCTGTGGGCGCGCGAGGGCTCTATCGTCGGCTCCATCGGCGTCGTCGGCTCGCGGGTCAACGCCAAGGACCTGGCCGACCGCCTGGGCCTCTCTTACGAGCAGTTCACCGCCGGTGAGTACAAGGACGCCGGCGTCCCGCTGAAAGAAATGACCGAGGACGAGCGCGAGTACCTGCAGGGCATCGTCGACGACTACTACGACCAGTTCATCGACACCGTGGCCGAGGGCCGCGAGATGGACGCCGAGACGCTCAGAGACACCGAGGCGCGCATCTTCCTCGGCGAGGAGGCGGACGAGCGTGGGCTCGTCGACCGGCTCGGCACGCGAGACGATGTCGAGGCGAGTCTGGAACAACGGCTGGGTGAGGCTGTGACGATCAAGGAGTACGAACCTGAACGCGGGCTGGCAGGGAAACTCCGCGGGGGGGCACAGCAGGTCGCCTTCGCCCTCGGTGCGGGTATCGCCAGCGTCGCCGACGGCGATATCGAGGGCCTCTCCTTCCGGCGATAGCTCGGGAGGTTTTTTATTCGGGGACCGCCTTCGCCGTAGTGTGACTACGCTGGTGGTGTGTATCGACAGAGACAGTCCGGCCGCAGCGGCGTGTCCCGTCGTCGGCCGCGACGCCGTCGAGTCACTCATCACCCAGACAGGCGTCGTTGACCCGGAAGACAGCCGGGTCAACTGCCTCCTCGAAGGGCTCGCAGTCACGGATGAACTCGAAGCCGAGGGGTCCTCGCCGGTCCTCGCCGTCGTCGGCGGCGGGAGCGACAGCGTCGGCTCGGACCGCGAAATCGCCGGCCAGATAGACGACCTGGTCGCCGAACACGACCCGGATTCTGCGGTCGTCGTCGTCGACAGCGCCGACGACGAGCGGCTGGTTCCCATCATCGAGAGCCGCGTTCAGGTCGACGCCGTCGACCGCGTCGTCGTCCGCCAGGCCCGCGACATCGAGTCGACGTACTACCTGCTCAAGCAGTTCCTGGCCGACGAGGAACTTCGCAAGACGGTGCTGGTCCCCGTGGGAATCATCATGCTCGCGTTCCCGCTGTTGCTCGTCGTCACCAGCCCGACCATCGCCGTCGGCGCTATCGCGGCCGCCGTCGGCGTGTTCCTCATCTACAAGGGACTGGGTATCGACGCGTACCTGTCGCGGCTTCCCGGCCAGACCCGGGAAGCGCTGTACTCGGGACAGGTGTCGCTCGTGACCTACGTCGTCGCCGCCGGCCTCTCGCTCGTCGGCATCTTCGCCGGGGTGCTGGGCGTCTCTGCGGTCGGCGATATCAGCCCCTTCCTGCTTGCGAACCGCTTCGCCTTCGCGTCCGTCCCGTGGCTGACCGGCGCGGCGCTGGCCGCCTCGCTCGGTCGCCTGCTGGACGAACTCATCCAGCAAGAGGGGGTCCGGAGCGCGTACGTGAATCTCCCGTTCGGTGCGGTCGCGGTCGGCCTCGTCGTTCGTGGCTTTTCTGCATACTTTCTCGAACGCGGTGGCGTGTTCGAGCCGTTTCAGGTGCCGGAGACGAACCTCGGCATCGTACAGATTCAGGGGTTCTTGCTGGAGGCTGGCACCCGTCTCGCGCTATTCATCCTCGCGGGTATCCTCATCAGCCTCGTTGGTGTCCGAGTGGCGACATACGTCAGCCACACCGATATCGAAGATGAACTGGTGGAATAGACAGCGATTTACGCCGCCGACGGCTACCGGCGGCCATGACAGACGGCGCGTGGGTTTCGCTGTTCTCCGGCGGCAAAGACTCCTCGTGGGCGCTGTACCGGGCACTGGAACGGGGCCATCCCGTCGAACGCCTGGTGACGGTCCACCCGGACGGCGATTCCTACATGTACCACGTCCCGGCGACCCGGTTAGCCCGCCTGGCTGCCGAGAGTATCGGCATCCCACTGGTCGAGGTCGAGCCTGATGATTTCGAGGCCGAGAACGTGTCCGACTCGGGCGAGCAGGGCGACGCCGAACTCGAACCGCTGGAAGCTGCGCTGCGCGAACTCGACGCTGAACTGGACGGCGGCATCACCGGTGTCACCGCCGGGGCTGTCGAGAGCGAGTACCAGACGACCCGCATCGAATCGATGGCCGACCGCCTCGAAGCCAACGTCTTCGCGCCGCTGTGGCAGGAAAACCCCCGGGACCTCGCTGACGCGATGCTGGACGCCGGCTTCGAGATACAGATTATTCGCGTGGCCGCCTACGGCCTCGACGAGTCCTGGCTGGGTCGCACGCTCGACGCAGACGCGCTCGACGAACTGGAAGCACTCAACGACGAGTACGGCGTCCACATCCTCGGTGAGGGCGGCGAGTTCGAGACGCTCGTGACCGACGGCCCGCACATGGACCGCCGCATCGAACTGGCCTACGAGACGGAGTGGGACGGCAGTCGGGGGACGCTCACAATCGACGACGCGTGGCTGGCGTAACTCGCGGAGCGTGCAAAATCGGTGGCTGTTAGCTCCCGTCCGTCAACTGCGTGTGTGCGCCGATGAGTGCACCGGCGAGGTCTAAACTCTCGACCTGGGTGTCGCGGTCGATAATCGACTGGCGGATATCCGAATCGAGGATCATCGTGTCCGGGAACACGATGGTGTTGTCGAGGCTTGAGTTGACGACCTCGGCTCCCGAGAGGACGTGGACGTTCTCTCCGAGAGTGGTGTTCTCGATGGTAGCGTCCTCCGCGACAACGGTGTCCCCGTCGAGTTCCCATGCGACGGCCTCCAGATAGCTTTCGGGCGTCCCGATGTCGTACCAGGCGTCGTCGAAGGTGAACGCACGGACTGGCCCGTCCTCGACGAGCCACTGGATGAACCAGCCGGGTTCGTCAGGGTTGTTCCCGTCTTCGAGGTACTCGTCGAAGCGAATCGCATCAGGCGGAAAGGCGTAGCAGGCAATCGAGACGAGGGTGCTGTTGGGCTCATCGGGCTTCTCCTGGAACTCCGTGACTTCCTCGCCGTCGAGTTCGATGAGACCGTAAGAGCTGGCCTTTTCTAGGGACCCGACATCATAGGCTGCGAGCGTGGGGTCGTCGTACTGCTCGAAGTAATCGACGAACTCCGCGATGTCGAAGCTGATGAGATTGTCGCCGGCAATGACCAGCAGGGCTTCGTCGCCGAGTCCTTCCCGGGCAACCAGTTGGGCGAGCGCGCCGACGACGCCGAACTTCTCGTCCTCTTCGGCGGTTTCCTCGACGGTCAGGGACGGCTTCTCGAAACTGCTCGCGGCGATGTGGTCCCGGAAGTCGTCGGCAAACCGCTGGTTCGTGCTGACAAACACGTCGGTAATGCGATCGTCCGCTTCTAACTCGCCGAGAATCCGGTCGATGACAGTCGTCTCACCGACAGGAAGCAACATCTTGGGCCGGTGCTTGGTGACTGGCCAGAGCCGGGTGGCGTACCCGCCTGCAAGGACAATCGCTTTCATGTCCAAAAAGAGACAAGCAGAATACAAGTTCTTTTTCATCGGTTGGACCGCGGCACTTATCGGTGGCCCGGAGTACAACCCCGTATGACTGACGACGCCGACGGTCCTGAAACTGAGACAGGAGATGTGAACCTCACGGAGAAGATCAACCAGACGAACGTCGACGAGCGTATTTCGAGTCTGGAGGCGGCCTACGACGAGGTCCCGGTCACCGAGGAGACCTTTGAGCTAGCACCTGACGACTACGCCGACGTGTTCGCTGCGACACGTGGGACTGGGTACTCCGGGAACAGCGTCGTGTTCGTCACCCGGGACGGCTCTAATTTTCCGGAGTTAAGCGAGCAGATACCCGAGCAGGCGGCTGGCGACACCCGCGACCGAGTGCTGCTGGTGCTGGGACGCGGCGCTGACATGTGGGCACTTCCGGGCGGCGGCAAGGGAGACGAGTACGAATCAGTGCAAGGGACTGCCATGCGGCGCGTCAACGAACAGACAGGAATCCGCTGTACGGTCACTGGGGTTGCGGAGGTCGTTCACTCCAAGTACTATCCGAACACCGATGCACAGGGGTCGGTACATACGCTAGACATCTACCTCGAAGCGGAGTACAAGAAGGGGAGCCTCGACGTGGACGAGTCGGAACTCGTCGGCGCGGCGTGGTTCGCGGAGCCACCGGAGCGCCTGACTCCGGGAGCCGAGGAACGGTTTGCGGCCTTCCTCGGCGACGAGTGAAGCTGTGACCGGAACAGGCTCTCTCAGTGTTCGACTAGTTCCACGAGCACGCCGCCGGTCGTCTTCGGATGGAGGAACGCCACGTCGTGTCCCCACGCGCCCGGCCGCGGTTCCTCGTCTATGAGGTCGATCCCACAGTCACTGACCGTCGCAAGCGCGGCAGCGATGTCGTCGGTTTCCAGCGCCACGTGATGGATGCCGGGGCCGTTGCTGTCGAGGTATCTGGGAATCGCGCCGTCGGCGTCCGGCAGCGGTTCTAGCAGTTCGAAGTAGCCGTTGCCCATCTCCAGAAACGTCACCTGCAGGCCGTCGAACGTCTCCTCGTGGACGACCGATGTCCCGAAGGCCTCGGCGAACAGTTCTGCGAGCGGGTCGGCGTCGTCTGTCGCGATGCCGGCGTGGTCGAAGCGCATGTCCAGGGGCTTTGACGGCGTCCGATAAATAGATCTATGACAGCGTACCCGTACCACCGCTACTCCCGTTTCAGTCGCTCGCGTCGCCGCTCGAACTCCTCGTCGTCCAGTTCGCCACTCGCGTAGGCCCGGCGCAATTCCGCGATGGCCTCGTCACGGCCGCCGCTCGCGGCTCCGGTCACGGCTCGGAAGAGGAGGTATCCCACGCCGACGAGGACGGCCAGGAACAGTACTTGCATCACCACGCCGACCAGGAACATCCAGCCCGGGGCGGTCCCGCCACCGCCCCACATGTGGCCGCCGCCCCACATCCCGCCGCCGTACATCCCACCGCCAATCATGCCGACCCCCATCGTGAGAAGCGGCACCACGACGAGGACGCCGAGGAGTGCGAGCAGAACCACGACGAGTCGACGGTCGGACGACTGTGCGCTCACGACGACCTCCCCCGGTCGCGGTAGTGTACCATACTCAGAACTATTCGCTCATCGTTCATGTCAATTCCCCATGTGAAACGAAGGCGAGAACGGCGCTTCACTTCGGATTCGAAACCGCGCCTACATCGACGAACCGGGCTGGTATTCGCCGAACACGTCGCGGAACACGTCACACACCTCGCCGGTCGTGGCGTAGGCCTTCACCGCGTCGATGATGTAGGGCATGACGTTCTCGTCGCCCTCGGCGGCCCCCCGGAGCGCGTTGAGTTTGGCCTCGACGGCCTCCTCGTCACGCTCCTCGCGGACGGTGGCGACGTTGTCCTGCTGGGCCTGCTCGACGGCCTCGTCGACTTCTTCGATGTCTTGCTCGCCCTCTTCCTCGACCTGATACTCGTTGACGCCGACGATGATTCGCTCGCCTTCCTCCTGTTCGCGCTGACGTTCGAAGGCCACGTCCTGAATCTGGCGCTGTACCCACTGCTCCTCGATGGCGCGGCGCATCCCGCCGCGTTCGTCGACCTCCTCGATGAGGGCGCGGGCCTCGGCTTCGAGTTCGTCGGTCAGCGACTCGACGTAGTAGCTGCCGGCGAGCGGGTCGATGGTGTCCGCCGCGCCGGATTCATGGGCGAGAATCTGCTGGGTCCGCAACGCTGTTCGGACGGACTCCTCGGTCGGCAGGCCGATGGCCTCGTCCTTGCCGTTGGTGTGGAGGCTCTGGGTCCCACCGAGGACCGCCGCGAGCGCCTGGTAGGAGACGCGGACGACGTTGTTCTCGATCTGCTGGGCGGTCAGCGTCGAGCCGGCGGTCTGGGTGTGGAACTTCAGTTGCTTCGATTTGGGGTTCTGGGCGTCGAAGCGCTCGTCCATGATTTTCGCCCAGAGGCGACGCGCCGCCCGGAACTTCGCCACTTCCTCGAAGATGTTGTTGTAGGAGGCGAAGAAAAACGAGAGTTGCGGGGCGAACTCGTCCACATCGAGGCCGGCTTCGATGGCGGCCTCGACGTACTCGATGCCGTCACCGAGGGTGAACGCGATCTCCTGTGCGGCCGTGGAGCCGGCCTCGCGGATGTGATACCCCGAGATGGAGATGGTGTTGAACTTCGGTGTCTCGGCGGCGCAGAACTCGAAGATATCGGTGATGAGCCGCATCGACGGCTCCGGCGGGTAAATGAACGTGTTTCGGGCGATGTACTCCTTGAGTACGTCGTTCTGGATGGTTCCGCGGAGCTCCTCGCGGTCGACGCCCTGCTTGTCGCCGACGGCGATGTACATCGCCAGCAGCACCGACGCGGGGGCGTTGATGGTCATGCTGGTCGACACCTCGTCTAACGGGATGCCGTCGAACACGGTCTCCATGTCGTCCAGCGAGTCGATGGCGACGCCCGTCTTGCCGACCTCGCCGGCGGCCATCGCGTGGTCGGAGTCGTAGCCCATCTGCGTCGGCAGGTCGAAGGCCATCGAGAGGCCGGTCTGGCCCTGGTCGAGCAGGTAGTTGAACCGCTCGTTGGTCTCCGCTGCGGTCCCCATCCCGGCGTACTGTCGCATCGTCCAGAGTCGGCCCCGATAGCCGGTTGGATAGACGCCGCGAGTGTACGGCTCCTGGCCAGGGAAGCCGATGTCCTCCTCGTAGTCGACATCGGAGATGTCTTCGGGAGTGTATAGACGGTCTACCTCGTGTCCCTCGGTGTCCGTCGTGAACGTCTCCTTGCGCTCGCCAAAGCGGTCGACGGTGGGCTGGACGTCGTCTTCTTCCCACTGAGCCTTCGACTCCCGTATCTCCGCCAGCTCGTCGGGGTCAAACATGGGCGGACTGTCGGACGGCGGAGGCTTAAGGGTTCTTAAATCCTTCACGGTTTGTAATATCTCTTCCGCGGCGATCCGCGGCGCGCCGTTCCGAGGTGGGTTTATATCGTCGTCATCTACCGAGGACGTATGCCAATCGAACCGGGTGACGGCGTCACCATCGAATACGTCGGCCGCTTCGAGGACGGGGCCGTCTTCGATACGTCACGTCCCGAAGTCGCCAGAGAGCACGGACTCATCGAGGCACAGGGCGTCGACGCGAGCGAGTACGGACCGCTTTCCTTCACTGTCGGTGCAGGAGAGATCATAGAGGGAATCGACGAGGCGCTCGCCGGCATGGCTGCGGGCGAGGAAGCAACTGTCACAGTGCCCCCGGAGAAGGCCTACGGTGAGTTTCAACCCGACCGCGTCCGCGAGTATGACCCCGACACGTTCGAGGGCATGGTGGGAAAAGAGCCGGATGTCGGAATCCATGTCGAGGCCGAAAACGGGCTTCACGGAGACGTGACTGCTGTCCGAGACGACGCCGTCGAGGTGGATTTTAACCACGAGCTGGCCGGCAAGACGCTCGTGTTCGACATCGAAGTCGTCGACGTCAGATAATCAGTTCGTCGTCGGTAGCCGATCAATCGCCCGTGTCGTACTTATAGGTCGCTTCGTCGGGATCGATGCCGAAGTCCTCGGGACCCTCCTCCAGTTCTGCCTCCTCGGGTTCCCCGGCACTGGCCTTTTTGAACCGCGTGCGGAGGCGGCCGGGCACCTCGAATCGGTCGACGGCAACCCGGAGCGGCACCGCGTCCGGCTGGATGTTCTCCTGTTTGGTCGCGAGTCGGTCCCGAAGCGAGTCGGGGAGTTGGGCCGGTTCGAGGCGCTCGAAACCGAACTGTGCGAGGAACTCCGAGGCGTTTGTCAGCGAGTAGACGGTGTCGAACCCTTCGTCGCTCGCGTACTCGACCAGCCGCTCGATGACGTGGGCACCGACGCCCTGATTGCGCCATTCGGGCAGGACACCGATGCTGGTCAGTTCACAAACTGGTTCGTCGCCGCCCTTGTGGATGCGGATACGACCAAACCCCGCCTTCTCGTGGCTCTCCTCGTCGATAGCGACGACGTAGTCCCGGGATCTGAAAGCCGTCTCGTCCAGCCCCATCTCCTCGATACGGTCGAGCAACCAGACTTCCTCTCGGTTTTTCGCATCCCGGACGTACATACCTGAAAGTTAACTGCCGCAGTCAAAAGGGTTTGCGGCGTGACCGACACGGGGTGGCGGAGAGGCAATCACTAAGGCAGTTCAACATGATTGATTGCCCATGATATCGCTCGAGATGGACATGGTCCAGTACGACTGTCCGTACATCGACACGACACGGGACTACGAGGTGTCGTTTCTGGCCAAACAGTGGGATTTCCACCCTGTCGAGCGAGAGCTTGAGACCCGGATCATGGTCAACGGAGCGGACCGAGAAGAGCTGGACCGCGGGCTGAACGCGCTCGAAGCACACGACAACATGGAGTCCTACCAGCTGCTCCGCCGGAAGGGCGATCTGGCGCTCATCCGCTCGCGCATCGACGAGACGAACGCGATGAGCGTCATCCGCGACCACAGCGGCTACATCACCGGGCCGTTCCGGATCCGGGATGGGTCGGAGATCTGGCACGTCGGCTTCGACACCGAGCGCGTCGCTGAGGGGACCCTGTCGGAACTGGACCGGGACAACGATTACACGATCCGGTCCCGCGAGTCCGTCGACCTTGAAGATTACTACGACCTGCTACAGAATATTGATTCAGCGAAGCGGCTTGTCGATGGCTGTCGGGAGCTCTCGGAGGTAGAGCGAGACACGCTCGAAAAAGCCGTCGAAGGCGGCTACTTCGACACGCCCCGAGACGCCACCCTGTCGTCGCTTGCCGAAGAGTTCGATGTGTCCAAGATGGCCATCTCGAAGAACCTCCGGCGGAGTCAGCGGAAGATACTCGACCGCGTCACGACGGCGATGAACGACGTGACGGAGTGACCGTACTGGAGATCTATCGCTACTCCGCCCCGCTCCCCTGCATCAGCTTCTGGATATCTTCGTCGGCCGCTAGCTCTTCGGGGTCGCCGCTGGCGATGATATCACCGCGCTCGATGACGTACAGTCGGTCCACGACTTCTGGGACGTGCGTGACGTTGGACTCCGCGATGAGCACCGCGATGTCTCGGTCGTTGATGGCTCGGATGTAGCGCTTGAGGTTCTCGACGACGACCGGAGCTAATCCCTCCAGCGGTTCGTCAAGGATGAGCAAATCGGGCTGGAGCGCCAGCGCACGGCCGATAGCGACCATCTTCGCCTGGCCGCCGCTGAGGTTCTGCACCTTCGCGTTCCGACGGTCATCGAGTTCGGTGAGCACGTCGTAGACGCTCTCGATGACCGCGTCCTCGTCGTCGATACCGCGGGCTTTCCCGCTGGTCCAGATCGGGAGCCGGAAGTTCTCGTCGACGGTCATCCCGGTGAACAGCTTCCGGTCTTCGGGCTGATAGCCGATACCTCGCTTTGGAATCAACTCCGACCGGATGCTGGTCAGCTCCTCGCCGCGGAACGTGACTGAGCCGCTCCAGACCGGCGTCAGACCCATGATACCGCGGAAGGTACTCGTCTTGCCGGCTCCGTTGCGGCCGACCAGCCCGACCGCCTCGCCCGCATTCACGTCGAGATCGATGTCCTCGGTCACCTGGAACCCCTCGACGGCGGCGTTGAGGCCGCGAACGGACAGCAGCGGCTCGCTACTCATCGTCGCCCACCCCCAGGAGAAGCCGTCGGAGTTCGTCGTCGGTTTCGAGCATCGTCGGCGGGCCGACCCCGTGGACTGCGCCCTGATGGAGCGCGACGACGCGGTCGGCGTACTCCGTGACGATATCCATGTCGTGTTCGATGGTGACTGTCGTGACGCCCTCGGCCCGGCCGACCTCGACAATCGTCTCGATGACGTACTCCTTCTCGCGGGTCGACACTCCGGAGGTCGGCTCGTCGAGCAGGAGATAATCCGGGTCGAGGCCGAACGACATCGCCACGTCGAGCAGTTTTCGGTCGCCGTGGGGGAGCTCTTCGGCGACGGTGTTGGCCGCGTCTCCGAGTCGGAACTTCTCGAGCAGTTCCTCGACCTGTTCCTCGACCGCCGCGTGGCCGTCGGCCATCGAGAACAGGCTCCAGGTCTTGCCCTGCTCGGTCAACACGACCGTTCGGAGGTTCTCCCGGACCGTCATCTCCTCGAACACCTTGACGACCTGAAAGCTCCGGGCGATGCCGGCGTCGACGCGCCCGTTTGCTGACATTCCGGTGATGTCGTCACCGTCGAGGACGATAGACCCCTCGTCCGGTGAGAGGAAGCCGGTGAGGAGGTTGATGAACGTCGTCTTCCCGGCCCCGTTCGGGCCGACGATGAAGACGAGTTCGCCCTCCTCTTTCCCGAATTCGAGCGTGATGTCGTCAGTTGCGACCAGTTCACCGAAGGACTTCCGCAGATTGCGTGCTTCGAGCATCTCAATCGACTCCAAAGAGGATAATCCGCAGGCTGGTCAGTGACTCAGCTACCTTCCGTTCGACGGACTGGACCGCACTCCGTCCCCACGTCGACAGGACGGACGGTTCCCGGCGCAGTTCACTGAGCCGCGCGTTGACGATTCCGCCGGACCGGAGCGAGCCAACGATGCCCCGCGGGAACCCATACACCAGTATCAGCAGCACAACGCCGGTCAGGAACTCGTAGTACTGGGTGACGTCCTGCCCCACGTCCTGCAGGAATATGAGGACGACACCGCCGATGAGCGGGCCGACCAGCGTCCGGAACCCGCCCAGAATCGCCATGAACAGGATGTCGCCCGACCGGAGGAAAAACAGCGTCCCCTCCGGACGGACGTACTGGCGGACGACGGCGTACAGCCCGCCTGCGACGCCGCCGTAGAGGCCCGAGATGACGAACGCGGCCCAGACGTACCGCCTGACCGGCAGGCCGATGAACCGCGCCCTGGTCCGCTCCTGCCCGATGGCGTCTAAGGCGTTGCGGAACGGCGACTGCGTGATGCGGTACATCACGAACAGGCCGATGAGGATGACGACCACTGTCAGGTAGTACGTCAGGATCTGGTACACATCGGGGCTGAACGCAGTCCCGAACAGAAGCGGCTGGTTCGCCGGCCCCGGCCGAATTGGAAGCCCGTCGCTCCCGCCGAGGGCACTCTGTCCGAGCGCGATGGCGTACAGGAGCTGTCCGAAGGCCAGCGTCAGGAGCGCGAAGTACAGCCCCGTGTGTCGCAGCGACAGGACTCCGATGATGGCCGCCATCACCGTCGCGGCTGCGATGGCCCCGAGCAACAGCAGGCCGACGCTCTGGACGCCGGCATACCGCGCCAGCACTGCGGTCGCGTACGCGCCAGTGCCGAAAAAGGCCGCGTGGCCAAAGGACGTGAGCTTCGTGTGCCGAAGCAGGAGGTTCAGTCCGACTGCCGCGAATCCGAACAACAGGCCCTGATGGATGACGCTGAGCTGGAGGCTATCTGAGAGGCTGGCGATGTCGGGGATGAGGAACAGGAACACGACCCCAAGGGCGAGGAAGGCCGCCTCCCGACGGGTCAGCTCAACCCCGAGGAAGCGGTAGGCCGGCGTTCCGTCGCGGTCGACGCGCTCGGGCATCACGCTGTCTCACCCCACGTTCCGAACAGGCCCTCTGGCTTGACCAGCAAGATGAGCGCCATGATGGCGAACGGGGCCGCGATCTCGCCGGGCGGGTACAGCGTAATCATCCAGCTCCGGATGACACCGACGAGGAGTGCGCCGACGAACGCACCGCGGAGGCTTCCGAGGCCGCCGATGACGATGACGACGAAAGAAAGCACGAGCGGATTGGTCCCCATCTCAAGCGTCGCCGCCGTCGGCGGGACGGCCATCGCGCCAGCGAAGCCCGCGAGAAAGGCTCCGAGTGCGAACACGAGCGTGAACACCCGGTCGGTACTGACGCCGATGGCAGTCGCCATCTCGCGGTCGATGGCCGTTGCTCTGATGATGCGCCCGGTCTTCGTGCGCTCGAAGAACCAGAACAGTCCCGCAACGACGGCCGTGCCGACGAAGATGACGAACACGTTGTAGGTCGGGTAGTTCAGCCCGACGAGTTCGCTCGTCGGGATTGCGTTGATAGCACTGTAGACGGCGTCGGTCCGTATCGAACTGTCCCCCCAGATGAACTTCTTCACGTCGAGGAGGATGAGCAAGAGAGCGAAGGTCAGGACTAGCTGGTACACTTGGTCGCGGTCGTAGATCTGACGCAGGAACACCGCTTCAAAGAGGGTCCCAACGGGGAGGAGGATGGCCGCCGTCACCAGCACGGCGGCGAGGACCGCGAGTATGAACACAGCGGTGCCGACGACGCCGCCGCCCGGCGGGCCGACGATACCGATAATAAACCCGAACACGCCGATGGCGGTGTACGCGCCCAGCGAGAACAGTTCCCCGTGGGCGAGGTTCAGGACATCCAGAATCCCCAGGATGACGGTCAGTCCCGAGGCGATCATGAACAGGATGAACCCGAACTGGATGCCGTTGAGCGTCTGGACGAGCGCGGCTGTGGGTGTTACGGCCATGGCTCGGTATCAGGCGCTCCAGCTGTCCAGCCAGTCGCTGCCGGTGACGCCCGGCGGCGGCGCGGTCTCGGTCGCGGCGTAGGTGTTCACGTCGTCGAGCCTGGCCGCGCCGAGGTCGTCGTCATACACCATCTGCCCGGCGAAGGAGTTCGACGCGCCCTGGTGGTCCTCAGCCATGTTGTGGTAGCCAGCAGGCGTGAAGAAGCCGTGGCCCTCCAGAACCTGTGCGATTTGCTCCTGGCTCGGGTAGGTCCCCAGCAATTCGATGGCCTTCTCGACGGCCGTCGCCCACGCGGTGACTGCGCCGTACCCGCTCATGTAGTGTGCAGTCGGGACCGTCACGCCATCTTGCTGCGTCGCGGCGTCGAACAGCTCGCGGCCGGGCTGCCAGTTACCGAGCGCCGGCTTCCCCCAGTAGTAGTTCCGTGACCCTGAGTAGATGTCCGTCCCGGCCAGTGCATCGCCCGGTACGTCGCCGGCCGCGCTGTACAGCGTCGTGCCGAACACCGTCGTGTTCTCGAACATGTCGTTGGCGTTGGCCTGCCGGACGAACGTCGTCACGTCGCCGCCCCAGAGGCTAGAGAAGGTCACGTCCGGCTCCTCGTTGTTGATCGAGGTGATGTGATTCGACATGTCACTGGCCCCGAGTTCCGGGAACCCCTCGTAGACGATTTCGGCGTCGGTAAGTTTCTGAATGGCCTGTGTGAACACCCGCATCTCGTCCTCGCCGAAGGAGTAGCCGGGGTTGACACCGGCGACGGTCGAGATGTTGTCAGCACCGATCCGCTCGACGGCCTCCCGGGCCATCGTCACGACCTCCATGATGTCGTAGTTCTGGAACCGGAAGGAGTAGGTCGGGTCGGTGACTGTCTCCTCGTAGAGTGTCGTCACTGTCCCGTCGGTCCCGACGTTAATGACTTCGTTTTTCTCCACCTCGGGGGCAATCTGGCTGTGCGTGCCACTGGAGATGGGACCGAAGGTGACCTCTTTCCCTTCCTCGATGAACTGGTTGTAGCTGTCCAGCGGGTTCGACCCCTCGTTGACCACGTCCAGTTCGATTTCGCGTTGCCCACCGATACCACCCGCCTCGTTGATGCGCTGGACTGCGAGTTCGGCCCCGCGCTGGGCCTGAATCCCGAGGACGCCCGGTGCGCCGCGGGTGAACGTCAGCAGGCCTGCCTGTATCGGTTCGTCTGAAATTCCGCCGCCGGACTGCCCGCCCTGGTCTGCCGTCTCGCCGTCGCTTAGCAGTGTCGAGCAGCCGGCGAGCGCTGCGGCGACGGCCGAGCCGCCAATCGCGGAGAGCAGTTGTCGCCTGCCGATACCTTCGCTGTCATGGTCCGTTGTCGTTCGTTTCATAGGTGTGTCCCAATACGCCCCGGACTCGTCCGGGGAGGCTAGTCACGTAGTGTGTGCCACGCTCACAGGGGTAGCTGATGCTTCCGACGTAACCCCCGAATAACGGGAGGTTTACACGTAAACCACGGTAGCCGGCGAGGCGGCGGAACGGCGTTCTCGCGCCGGAGTGGGGTCCGCCACAGCAGCCAGTCGGGTATACATGTCAACCCGCCCCTATTCGGACGTGTCTGGAGAACGTGTGACCGAATGGCATCCAGCACCTCTCACGAGCGGCTCGAAGTCGAGCCGATCGACGAGTCCTCGATCCTGTTCGTCGACGATGACCACTACACGGGCGACACCGTCTGTCTGGTGACCGGCGGCGGGTCGGGCATCGGCCGGGCGACGGCGCTGGCGATGGCCGCCAACGGGGTGACCGCCGTCGCGACGGACATCGACGCGGACGGCCTCGCCGAAGTCGCGGACACGGCGGCGGACCTCGACCTCGACGGGACCGTCGAGACAGTGACCGGCGACCTCGCGAATGACGCGGACATCGAGACCATCGTCGAGACCGCGGCTTCTCACGGCACGGTTCGCTACCTCGCCAACATCGCCGGCCTCCAGCACATCGACGCCATCGAGGATTTTCCGATGGAGAAGTACGACCAGATGCACGACGTAATGCTTCGCGCCCCGCTTGCCCTCTCGAAGCGCGTCATCCCACACATCCGCGGGACCGACGACGGCGTCGGTGCCATCGGGAACATGGCGTCGGTTCACGGACACTACGTGACCTCAGATAAGGTCGCGTACAACGTCTCGAAGTTCGGCTTACGGGGCCTGACACAGTCAATCGCCGCCGAGGGCGGTGACGGCCTCCGCGGGTTCTCTATCAGCACCGGCTACGTCAAGACGCCGCTGGTCGTCGACCAGATCCCCGACACTGCCGAGCAACGAGGAATCAGCGTCGACGAGGTCATCGACGACGTGATGCTGGGACAGGCCCGGGTCAAGGAGATGATGGACCCCATCGACGTGGCGAACCTCTTCGTGTTCGGCTTCTCGACCCACGCCGACCACCTCAACGGCGGGGACCTGCTGTTCGACGGCGGCATGACAAAGACGTACGAGTGAGACAGTGCCATGAGTAGATGACCGGCCCTGTGCCACACAGGCGGTGCGGAACCGGACTCCCCGACCGGCCCAGTAACGCGTGCCGGGCGGCGGTACCAGTTTATACCAGACGGCCAAACACTACGGAATACTGACGCAATGAGCGAACAAAACCACGTAGACTCCATCGTCCACGAACCGAGCCACGCGTTCGTCGAATCGACGAACGTCTGGAAGTTCATGCAGGCGTACGACATCGACAACTACGACGAACTCATCGAGCGAACGACCACAGACCTGCCCGAGGAACCCGACTCGGGCGTCGAGTGGTTCTGGGACCTGCTCCCGGAGTACCTCGACATCGAATTCTTCGAAGACTACGATCAGGTCCGAGACACTAGTGAGGGGCCACAGTTCACCGACTGGTACACCGGCGGGACAATCAACGCCGCTCACAACGTCTTGGACCGCCACGCAGCGCGGGATAGCCCGACCCGAAACACAGTCGCGCTCATCTGGGAGGGCGAACCCGGCGACGTGCGGGAAATCACGTACCACGAACTGAATCGGCAGGCCAGTAAGGTAGCGAACTATCTGGAGTCCGTCGGCGTCGGCACCGGCGACACCGTCGGCCTGTATATGCCGATGGTTCCCGAAGTCGCGTCGATACTGTACGGCTGTCTCAAGGTCGGCGCAATCGCCGTGCCGATCTTCTCCGGGTTCGGCGTCGACGCGACGGCGACACGCATCGCCGACGCCGAGTGTTCCGTCCTGTTCACCGGCGACGGCTTCTACCGCCGAGGTTCCAGTGTCCATCTCAAGGGCAGCGCTGACGAGGCCATCAAGCAGGCCGGCGAAGAACTGAGGACAACGCCGGTCGAACACACCGTCGTCTACGACCGCCTCGGCGTCGCGGACGACCCCGACGAGACGATCCGCTGGACCCGGCGCGACGAGTGGTGGGACGAGGCTATCGAGACCGCTGACGACGAGTACGAGGCGAAAGAACTCCCGAGCAATCAGGAGTCAATGCTGCTGTACTCCTCTGGAACGACCGGCAAGCCGAAGGGCATCGTCCACACGCACGCCGGCGCGCTCATGCAGGCAGCCAAGGAGATATACTTCGGCTTCGACCACAAGCCCAGCGACCGCTTCTTCTGGGTGAGCGACATCGGCTGGATGATGGGGCCGTGGACGCTGCTCGGAAACCACGCCTTCGGCGGGACTGTCTTCATGTACGAGGGCGCGCCGGACCACCCGCAGCCGGACCGCTTCTGGGAGATGATCGACCGCCACGACATCACCACCTTCGGCGTCTCGCCGACCGCGATTCGGGCGCTCCGAAAGAAGGGCGACGAGTGGCTGGACGGGCACGACCTCTCCAGCCTGCGGCTGCTGGGGTCGACCGGCGAACCCTGGGACCCCGAGAGCTGGCAGTGGTTCTACGAGAACGTGGGCAACGAGGACTGTCCAATCATCAACATCTCCGGCGGGACCGAGATCATGGGGTGTTTCCTGATGCCGATGCCGATTCAGTCGCTCAAGCCTTGCACGCTGGGCGGTCCGGGGCTGGGGATGGACATCGACATCGTCGGTCCGGATGGTGAATCAATCGTTGACACCCACGAGCGCGGCTATCTGGTCGCTCGGGACTCCTGTCCGTCGATGACACGGTCGCTGTGGAGCGGCGACGAACGCTACCTGAACGAGTACTGGTCGACGTGGGATGACGTCTGGGACCACGGCGACTGGGCGCAGAAGGACGAGGACGGCCTCTGGTTCCTCCACGGCCGGGCCGACGACGTACTCAACGTCGCCGGGCGGAAGGTCGGACCGGCGGAAGTCGAGGGCGCGGCGATGGAACACGACGCCGTCAATCAGGCTGCTGCCGTCGGTGCGCCGGACGACACCACCGGCACTGCCGTCGTTCTCTACACCGTGCTCGAACCCGGCTACGAACCCTCGGCCGACCTCCGCGACGATATCCGCGCCGCCGTCGGCGAGGAACTCGGCAAGCCGTTCCGACCCCGTGAGGTCCTGTTTGTCGACGAGTTCCCCAAGACGCAGAGCGGGAAGATAATCCGTCGAGCAATTGCTGGCGTCTACCGCGGCGAGGACCTGGGAGACATGTCCAGCATCGAGAACCCGGAGGCGCTCGACGAGGTCCGCGAGGCGTCGTAATCAGCCCCTGACGGCATCCTCGGTCGGCTTCTCAAGCCGTAGCAGCCCGGGCAGCGCGAGCACTGCGAGGACGACTTCCGTCCCGCCGGCGACGAGGAACGCGGCGGGATAGCCGAAGGCGCCCGCGACAGTGCCACCGACGAGGATACCAGCGAGGAAGCCGACGCTGCCGAAGATGTTGAACCCGGCCATAGCGGTGCCGCGCTCCGTCTCGCCGGCGAGGTCCGACACGAGCGCCATCGTCGCCGGGGCCATCAGCGCGCCAATAACGCCGGTCAGTACCATTCCTGCACCGGCAATGGTGACCGTCGGCGCTTGCCCGACGCCGACAACAATGAGTCCGTACAGCACCGACCCGACGACAATCGGACCGGTTCGGCCGATGCGGTCAGAAAGGATGCCGAAGGGATACTGCAGGAGGGCAAACGGGGCGAAAAACAGCGCCAGCATGACGCCGGTTTCGCCAGGCCCCAGTTCGAACGTCTCTCTGAAATACAGGGTCCCGACGAGTGCGAAAAAACCCGCTGTGAGGCGGTCGATGAACCCGAAGGCGTACGGAACGCTGAGTGACGGACGGCGTCTGAGGCCGGACACGGTCGCAGTCAGACCCGACCGCCCGTCCGACGGTGCGCGGTCGGTCACAAGCAGGGCAGCCACTGCGACGACGAGTGACAGCGTGCTCGCCACATACAGCGGAAGTGTCGTCTGAATCTCGTACAGTTGGCCGCCAAGTGGCGCGCCAAGCGCCGTGCCACTGCCGATCGCAATGCCTGCCGCACCCATATTCTTGCCGTGGCCGCCGCCGAGGTCCATCAGCATCGTCATCGCCAGGGAGAACGCGGCGATCGTCGCTCCACCCTGCAACACTCGCAAGACCAACACGCCGACAAATGGAAGCGAGGCTGCCCCGGGGAGCCACGCGATGAGGGCGTACAGCACTGCGCCTGCGCCCGCCCCGCCGGCGATGTATGGCGTTCGACGTCCGGTGGCGTCGCTGAGTACGCCCCACACGCCGGCAAAAACGACGAACGCCCCGAATTCAGCGGCCAGAAACCACATACTCGCGTTCAGGTCCGTCGTCGCACCCAGCGACTGGACGAGTCTGTCGACGCCCGGATACAGCAGGACCTGCGCTAGTAACACGGCAAAGATAACGCCCGCGAGAACGCCCCGGTCTGTGCGGTCGGTCACTGACAACGGATACAGCGAGCCGAGAAAAATAGATGTCGGACCCGAGTACGGGACTCTCCTCGCAGAACTTGACAATACCGACCACAGAACAGCGCGTCCGCTTACTCGTCCCAGTCCGCGTTACTCGGCACTGTGGGGCGGAACGAAACCGCAGTTCGAACAGCCGTTGTGCTTCGTCGTCTGGTAGCTCAATTCCGCCCCGCAGTTCGGACAGTTGTACTGGTCTGAACTCATTCACTTACTGATAGTGTTCGACAGTACCTAAACCTTTTCTCGACAATCGTCTATACTATCTTCCCGGCCGAATCATACGCTGTAGCGAGCTTATACTCTCCGCTACTAGTCCGTGGGACGAGTGATTATATCAGTCAGCAAAAGTGAACGGGAGTCTATAACGAGTGCCGGTCGAGGCCTGTTGCCGTCGTCGCGTCCGTGCGACAGCCGGGTCCGGTCTGTGTTTTCGACTGTACGGTGCCTGTGATTGCTGGCGGCACAGTCTCCATCGACTCCTGTCGAAGTGAGAGAGGGATACTACTCAGCGCGGAACGCAGGTCCTGAGTGCCGGGGCCGCTACTGGCGACCGCTCGTCTCGGTCGACAGGCGGGTTCGGCCGCGGTGTTTGCTGTCTGTTGTGCTGAACGGCGCTACTGGGTCATCAAAAAACAACGAGACGGAACCGAGGTCGTTCCGTGTCCGTTTACATGTAGCCGAGGTCGCGCAGGCGCTCCATCAGGTCTTCCTTGTCCTGGGCGCGGCCGGCGCGCTCGGTCGTGTTCGCCATGTCCTGCAGCCAAGCAGGCTCTTCGGCGGACTTGTCGGTGCTGACCTCGCTCCCGAGCGAACGGAATCCAGCGAAGTACTTCGGCGAGACCGGGACGTCTTCCTTCTCGATGCCCTCGGGCAGGTCGTCCTGGCCCTGCGGGACGTAGCCGTCGTCCGGGTAGCCCTCGACTGTATCCGGGACAACAAAGTTCCAGAAGGCTTCCCACACGTCAGCCTCGGCGAACTGGAGAATCGACTGGATGCGGTCGTGGGGCGGGTAGATGTCCGGGTCGTGACGCGGCGAGAAGAACGTCTCGTCGGCCCGGGACTCCTGCTCGTCCCAGCGGATGCCCGACAGGATACCGTCGACGTCGTGCTCCTCGATAGTGTCGTTGAGCGCCACCGTCTTCAGGAGGTGGTTGCCGACGTAGGTGTCGAGCAGGAACGGGAACGTGTCTTCTTCGTATTCGAGGATGTTCCGGATGTGGTGCTGGTTGTGTTCGGAGAGTTCGTCGACAGGGATGTCGTCACCCGGTTCGAGACCGTTTTCGTCGACGTAGTTGCCCACGTCTTCGTTCCGAGCCCAGATGACGTCGAGGTCCCACTCGTCGGCCCAGTGCTCGACGAAGTCGATAAGCTCGTCGAAGTGCTGGTAGTGGTCGATGAAGACGACCGGTGGGACTTCGAGGTCGAATCGCTCGGCGACTTCCTTGACGAAGTACAGCGTCAGCGTCGAGTCCTTGCCGCCGGTCCACATCACGACAGGGTTCTCGTACTGTTCGAGGCCGGTCTTCGTAACCTCGATAGCCTTCTCGATCTTGTGGTTGACAGTCGGGTACTCTTCGGGGTCTTCGCCTTCCCCGTCAGTGTAATCAACGTCCAGATAGTCCGGGAACTCTGCTGATTCGGACATAGTGTAATGAGATATAATTACGAATGCCAAGTACTTTTTGGATGACCGACAGGTATGTGAGACAGTGGCAAATTGCTGACGGCCTCGTGTACACGGTTACTCAGGTTTTTTGTGGCCGACGCGAAAGACGTGATATGGACGACCGCCCAAGCCTCCCGACCCGTCTCTTCCATCGCTGGCTGTTACGCTACGTCCCCGTAGCCGCGCTGATATTGTTTGCCAGCGCGCTGGTCGGGTACGGACTCGGCAGCCAGGTCCCCACCGAATGGCTTCAGACTCCCGGAACAGCCGGCGAAAACCCCTTTATGCCAGCTGAACTGACGACCCTCTCGCTGACGGTCAACAATCTCGGTGCGTTGCTCGTGATGTTGCTCGGCGCGATTTCGCTCGGTTCGATGACGGTTCTCTCACTCGTCTTGAACGGATTGCTCATCGGGGTCGTCGTCGGTATCGCACTCAAGCAGGTTTCGCCTGTCGTCGTCGCCGCGCTCATCGTCCCACACGGCCTTATCGAGATTCCTGCACTGCTTATCGTCGCCGCCGTCGGACTCCGGTTCGGCTGGCGCACGATTCAGTACATTCGCGGCCGTACGAACGAACTGGCCACTGGACAGGATATCCGGGAAGCCGGTTGGCTGCTTGCGACGGCCGCCGTGTTCATCGTGATTGCGGCATACATCGAAGCGAATCTCACTATCGAAATCGCGTCACGATTTACCGAGGCTGATCTCTCAGGCATTACGCCTGCATAGCGGCACAGCCCATCCGCTAACGATGGTGAGCGGTAGCTCGGCAAAACCGAATCCGTGCCCGGACGGGGCCGCGTTACGAGATGAACTCGTTGTCGCGCCAGTTGACGCCCTCTTCTTCCTCGCCGTCGCGGGGTTCCTCTGCTACGTTGATCGCAGCGGGCCGCTCTTCCCCATCGACGATGCGGACAGCTTCGAGTTCCTCGTCGACCGCCGCAATTGCCGTCAGCGTCCCCTTCTCTGCGACTTTCGCGACGTCACACAGCACTTCGAACATCGCGTACTGGAGTGCAGTGTTCTGGAGCACGGTCTCGCGGTCGCCCTTGAAACAGGCGTACTCGACGAGTTCAGACTCGATCTCTTCCTCTTCCTCTTCGAGTGCGCCCCACTGGGGGCCACCCCCGGAGCTTCCAGTACTCGCGGCTCCGGGCGGCCCCATCTCGTCGGGGTCCTCCTCGTACACCCGGTTCTCCGTGACGCTCGCCTTGAGTTGGGCCGTCGGAGTGTACTTGCTCATAGAGTCGTCTTTGGCGACGGCGCTGACGATGAGCGTATTGTTTCGACGGGTGATGTCGATGTCAGCGATTTCAGGTGGAAGATCCGGATCCTCGAAGAAATCGTATGCGTCTTCCAGTGGCAGTTCAAGTGTCGAGTGAAGTCTGTATACGCGGCTGGTCATGGTTGGGGAAGCGTGTATCAGTCGTCGAAGGCCGTCCGCTGACGCTGTAGTCACTACTCCATAGGGGCCACTTGCTTATATGACCTGTCCTTCATTCGCGGTTGCACCGCTCTATATCAGGGACTCGCTCAGGCGTATGTTAAAGGTATTTACAGACCTTCTAGTAGGCCATATGCTAGTGGTATCCAGTGCCTACTAGTCGTCCGCAGGTGTGGGGTCGCCGTCCTCTGGGGCCACATCTGCTTCAATACTGGGTGGGTACTTCCCGCGGTCCAGTTTCAGGTCCGATTGCGGTCGCGCCATGCAGGTCAGTGCGTAGTTCTCCCGTTCCCGGTCGGTCAGCCCACGAGCGGCAGGCTGGGTAACCGACCCTTCGACGATTTCCGCCGAACAAGCCAGGCACATCCCGACGCGGCAGGAGTACTCCTGTGCGATACCCTCCTCGATACACCGCGAGAGAATCGTCTCCTTCTCGGAGACAGTAATCTCCTCGCCCGTCCCCACGAATGTCACCGTATGCTCGGTCATGCTCGGCCATTTGATACCCCCCAGCAAAACTCTTTATCACCGCTGTCCCGGAGTGAAACGGACTGCTACCCGTCGACGCCACACCAGACACCCGCAACGGACCGCTCATCGCGAGGCGTTGTTCCAGTCGTCCGTTGAAACCCGTAGCGGAATAATTTTCTCTCTCCGGGCAGGACGAGAGTGCATGACCACACACCAGGACGGCAACGCCGACGGAACGTCGGCGACGGCACGGACCGTTTCCGTGGACGTTGTCGTTGTCGGGGCCGGGACATCCGGTTGTTACGCCGCCGCGACGGTCGCGGACGCGGGCTACGATGTCGTCGTCGTAGAGCGCAAAGACAAGACCGAAGCCGGCCACATCGCCTGCGGAGACGCACTGAAGGGTGCCAGCGACTTCCCCGATGCGATTCCGAAGTCCCAGCTCGAATCGGCGTTTACCAACACGGATGTCGACCACGGCCGCTTCGAGATCCCGCAGGAAGACACCGTCCTCGAGATCCCCGTCCCGGGCGAACTCGCCGTCATCGACCGCTGGGAGTACGGTCGCTGTCTCATCGAGGGGGCAAACGACAGTGGCGTGGAGTTCCACTACGACACGGTCGTTCAGGACGTGCTGCAAGACGATAGCGGCCGTGTGACCGGCGTCAAAGCCATGCGGAAAGGCGATCCCGTCACATACGAGGGTGACATGGTCATCGACGGGGCCGGCGCACTGTCGATTCTGCAGGACAAGACTGACCTCGAGGACGCGACCTTCGATACGAACGTCCAGTACTCGCAGTTCTGTTCGGCGTACCGTGAGATAATCGAAGTCGACGAGCCAGTCGAGTGGGACGACGCGCTCGTGTTCAAGCCGACCGAGCGCTCCGCCGGCTATCTCTGGTACTTCCCGCGCACGGACACGGAGATCAACGCCGGCCTTGGCTTCCAGATGAACGAAGAACCGATGGAACTGGTCGACGACCTCAAACGCGATCTTCAGGGCCGAAGCGAGTTTGAGGGCGCAAAGGTACAGGATAAACTCGGCGCTGCGCTGCCGACACGCCGGCCGTACGATTCCGCCGTCGCACCCGGATTCATGGCCGTCGGCGACGCCGCTGGACACGTCAATCCGACGACCGGCGGCGGTATCGCCGGTGCAGCTTACGCCGGGACCTACGCCGCTGAACAGGCTATCGAGGCTATCGAATCCGGCCGGACGGACGACGAAGCCGCGCTCTGGGAGTACAACGAGCGCGTGATGGACCACTTCGGCGCACGGTATGCGGCGCTTGACGTGTACAACATCTTCACCACCGCCTACGACGTCGACGACCTGATGGCCCTGCTGGCCGCGTTGCCCGGCGAAAAGCTCGCAGAGGCACTGTACGGCGGATCGACCAGCATCGGACTTGGACTCAAACTCAAGATGGCCGTCAAGAGCATCGGCCACCTCGGGACGATCCGGGACCTCTACCAGACAAAGAAGGCCGCCGACCGGCTGCTTGACCATTACGAATCCTACCCGAGCGACCGGAGCGGCTTCGAGGCCTGGCAACGCGAGCGTGATTCGATTATGAACGATATCTACGACGTCACCGGCGCAGACCCCAAGTACTGATTCAGCGGTTCGTTTGGGCTTTCGGCCGTGTCTAACTCTCTGGTGTGAATTTGTCAGCGTCAGGTGTCTGATTTTGAGTGTTATCTGGGTAGTAATTAATTAACATATGAACTGCAATTCTGAACGACAAGTTTTATTATTCGACAACATGATATCAAAATGAAGTCGCACTGGGGTCGGTCGACCGGGGGGTCACCGAGATGGAGACAGCGTGTCGGCCGTCACCGAGTGGGGGTCAATCATGCTAGCACGCAGATTCAAATCCGACGACAGTGCAGTCTCGCCAGTTGTGGGTGTCATTCTAATGGTTGCAATAACAGTGCTGTTAGCGGCGACAGCAGCGACGTTCTTCCTCGACTTCGGCTCAGGGAATATCGGCCAGAGCGCGCCACAGGCGGCGTTTACGTTCGACTACGACTCTGAAGGGTCCGACAGCTTAGCAATCGAACACCGGAGCGGCGACTCTATTCAGGCCGGGAATCTGTATATCACCGTTAGCGGGGCTAGCGGTGCTTCAGGTGCCAACGGACAACACGATTTCACGAGTATCGGTGCACCGGCGGCCGGTTCGGATATCACAGCCGGGTCACGGGTGACGTTTTCGGAGCCTTCACTCGACCTCTCGGAGGCGACGGTCACGCTGAACTGGAAATCGCCGAACAGTGGCAAGTCTATTCAGCTTGCCAGCTGGGAAGCGCCGTAGCGCGCTCACTCGCTCAGTTGGCTGATCGCTTCGCTGACGACATCGACGCCGATGGCCAGCGAGTCTTCGTCGACATCGAACAGGGGCGTGTGGTGACCGCCGGGGTGGTCGGTCCCGATACCGACGAACGTCGCCGTTCCGCCGTGGCCCTGCACGCGGTCCATCAGGTAGGTGGCGTCCTCGCTGCCGCCGAGGTCGTCGGTCCGCAGGCGGCTGGTGACGCCGGAAACGGATTCTGCCGCGTCGTACACCACGTCCGCGAGCGCGTCGTCGCTCACCGCACTCGGCGCTTCTGCGGTCGTCTCGATGTCGACTTCGCAGTCGTGCATCTCGGCGGCGGACGACATGACGGTGTCCGCCCGCTCACTCATGTACTCTTTGAGTGGGGTCGTCTCGCCGCGGACCTCGCCTTCTAGTGTCGCCTCCTCGGGGACAATGTTCGTCGCCGTGCCACCCTCGACGACGCCGGCGTTGACCCGTGTCGCGCCGTCACCGTGTCGACGAATCGCATGGAGGTTCTGTACGGCGGTCGCCAGGGCCTGTACAGCGTCTCGTCCCTGTGCGGGATGCCCGCCAGCGTGGGCTGTCTCACCGGTGAAGGTCGCTCTGAACTGCCGGACGGCGAGGAAGCCGCCGACACCAGCGACGATTTCACCGGTCGGGTGGTCGAGGCCGATGTGTATCGCCAGCAGGTGGTCCACATCATCCAGATGACCGCTCTCAGCGACGGCCTTTCCGCCGCCGATGACCTCTTCGGCCGGCTGGAAGACGACTTTGAACGTTCCGCGGAAATCACGCTCTTTCACCGCCTCCAGCACGCCAAGGCCAATCGTCGCGTGGGCGTCGTGTCCACAGGCGTGCATATACCCCTCGTTCGTCGAACGGAACTCCTCTGCCGCCGGGGCGTGTGCCACGCTGTCTGCCTCCGTTATCGGCAGCGCGTCGATATCAACTCTGAGCGCAACGGTCGGTCCCTCGCCCTGTTTGAGTACAGCGAGGGCCCCAGTAAATCCCCCATCGGCGGCCTCCAGCACGTCCTCCCGGGTTCCGGTGTCGCGGGCCTTCGCTTGCCACGCTTCGAGTTCGTTGTCGTCGGGGACTGCCATCCGCGCGTCGCCGTTCACGACATCCCGGCCGGTGTACAACTGGTCGACGCCGATTCGCTCTATTTCGTCGACGATGCGACTGGTAGTGTAGAACTCCCGCCACGCGGGTTCGGGATGACTGTGCAGGTCGCGTCGGACGGACCTGAGACGCTCCTGCTGGGCTTCGTTCATGCCGGCAAAACGAGTCACAGTTACTTATAAGAACCCACAGGAGCGAACGACAGCCCTACGATCCGCTGCCGACCTGTGTCCGCTGTTCGACGCCAGCCTCGACGTGGATGGCGTCCGGAAACGTCCGCTGGGTGACCGTCCGAGCGAACTCCTCGTATCCGACGATTTCTATCGTTCGGGTGTAGACGGTGTGGGTCCAGGACTCGAACCGGCCACCGCCTGGTCCCAGTGACTTCGACTGTGGAATCCGCAACTCCTGTGGTTGCTTCGGGTGCGGGCCTTTCAACTCGACCCCTTTCTGCTCGGCGTTCTCTTTGATTTCTGTGACAATGTCTTCGAGGCGATGTCGGTCCCCACTTGTGAAGGTAAGTGTCGTGACGAAGGGCATCTGTGGACGAACACTCAGCCGCGAGTGACAAAAGGCCATCTGTTTCCGTTGTGTCTCCGATATTCTCTTAAGTAGCGGTGTCATAAAATCCGATAATGATAGAGGCCACGAGCGCGGGAGCCATCCTCTTTCGCGATACGCGTGGCCGGCGGGAGTACCTCCTGCTCAAGAGCCGACCCGGCGATTGGGAGTTCCCCAAGGGCGGCGTCGAGGGCGAGGAAGAACTCCAGCAGACCGCCATACGCGAAGTGAAAGAGGAGGCCGGAATCGGTGATTTCCGGCTCTTAGACGGGTTCCGCGAAGACTACGACTACGTGTTCGAGGCGAACGGCAACACCATCCACAAGACGGTCCACCTGTTCGTCGCGAAATCGTTTGAAGCGTCAGCCGAACTGTCCACAGAACACCGCGACCTGCAGTGGCGCGACTACGAACAGGCGATCAACACGGTCACGCAGGACGGCCCGCGCGAGATCCTCGAAGAGGCACACGAGTTCCTCGACGAGCGCGACGAAGACGAGGAGTAGCGGGCCACACAGCGGTATTCGATTCGCCGCCTGCGGTAGCGGTAGCTCTCGCGACTGTCGTTAGAAAGCACGTCGCCGCCGTCAGACCTGTTCGACCACGACGGTGCTTCCGGCCATGTCGCCGAGACGCTGTTCGTCGTCGTTCATCGCGATGAGAACCACGGCCAGCAGTGCCGAGAACGGTGAGAAAAAGAAACCGACGAGTCGAAACACGTTCCGGACGATGGAGTCGACCCACGTGATGTCGCCGCCGCTCTCGTCGGTGATGACGAGGCCGAGGGCGTGTTTCCCGAGTGTGTACCCGTACATCGCTTCCATGATCGTGTGATAGAGGAAGTAAATGAACGGGAAGCCGATGAGCATGAAGACGTAGGCTCCGGCTAACCCTGTTACGACGGCGTTGTTCTCGCCGGAGGCGGCACCGCCGACGCCGCCGATGAGGAAGAAGATCACTCCGAAGACGACGCCGACGAGGAGTCCGTCGAGGAACCGCGCCGTGAAACGTTTGCCGAGTCCGGCCTTCTTTTCGAGGTTTGCTCGTGGATGTTTATCCATACACTACTGTGCATCCCGTCTGAAAGAATAAATCTTTCGTAGCCAAATATAAATAAAATAACATCATTATATGGTAGTGCCATATCTGTAGGATACTGGAAGAATACCGACGACGCCGACCACACGATAAAACGTTTTGCTATCGACGGACGAACCAACAGCCGTGTCGGTCACCTCCGAGTTCGCGTTCGAGTTGCGCGTCTGCCAGTGGGCGGAGCGAGCTTGGGAACCGACCGACGAGTCGACGGTGCTGGTCGCCCGACAGCTCGGGACGAAATACCGCCGCTGGGACACCGTCATCATCGAGTGCGACCCGGACGGGCTCCGCGAGCGAGCGGAATTCGGCGCAGAAGCGTTCGATTCGGATCTGTTGCACGTCCTGCAGCACGCGCCATCCGACTGGACGTACTACCGCGATGCGTTGCCCGACCCCGGCTATCCGTGGCGGTACGTCCGCGAGTCGATCCACGAGGCCGCCGACCGCGACGCACTGGACACGCGCAAGCGCAGCAATCGCATCGAAATCCGTCGGAAGCGCCCGTATCCGGACTGGCTTCGACGGATCGTCGCCATTGAGAACAAGCCGGACCTGACGGCAAGCGCGGCCCGTGACCTCGCCCCGCAACTGGAGCGCGACGTCGCGCTGTCGCTGGCCGACGAGGTGTGGGTCGCGACAGCGGCGACCGATGAGCGCGTGGAGCCGATTCTGCTGGCGGACCTGCCCGCGGCCGCCGGCGTGCTGACCGTCGACCCCGAGTCCGGCACGGCCGAGGCCCTCTGGCAGCCGCGGTCCCTGTCGGTTGACGACCCCGGAACGCGAATCCTCGACCGCCCCGACGACGACCACAGCGCGGCCCGCTTCGAGTACGTCGAGCAAGACTGGAAGCGCGAGCGCCGCCTCGCCCTCGCCGAGCGGGCCTACGAGCGCGGCTGGCGCGCCTACGCCGACACGATGCGGCCCGACTGCCGGCACTTCCAGCTCCGCGCGGACGAGACGGGGGCCTATCCATATTGCGCGGCGAAAGAGTGCGTTCCGACGGCCGCGGAGTGTCGCGGTGCGTGCCCGTCGTACGAACCCGAGCCGCCGGTCTGGCGGTCGATGGGCTGGCCGCTCGACGGCGGGCCAGGCAAGGAAATAAAGCGGCTGTTAGCGCGGCGGCGACGCCGCCAGCGGCCGGGACTGTCAGAATAGCCGACCGACACCGCGGTCAGACCTCACTCCTCGGACAGCTCGATGTCCAGTTCGTCGCGCGGAACAGCCAGTCTGAACGTCGGTACGGTCTTCTCGACTGTCTCCACGATACCCTTGTCTGCGAGGCTCCGGAGCGCGGAGCGAACGTCGTCGGTGTCACGGTCTTCACCGGCGTCGCGCAAGGCGTGCAGCACCGACACGACGCTCTGGCTCTCCTCGTCCGGACCGGCGATCACATCCACGATAGCCTGCTGGAGCGGGGTGACCGTCACCGTCTGAATCCGTTCGGAGTCTTCCCCGTCGATAAGCGTCGTCGCCTCCGGCGTCGCACAGATGAGGCTGTTGTCGTTGCGGTAGTAGTACTCCTTGAGTTCGGATTCGAGGTACTGGTGGACCTCGCTCCCGCTGTCCATCCCCCAGCGCTCCTGTAACTCGCCGTTTTTCGTCGGCTGGAGTTCGACGATGTCGGCGAGTCGCTCGCGGGCCTCCTCCGAGAGGGTCATGGCCCGTCGGTACGACGACCACGTATTTCGGTGTTCTGAATCCGGCTAGGGCTCACTCGTGCCTGAGCGCGTCGATGGGGTCGACCCGCGCCGCCCGCCACGCCGGGTAGAGGCCGGCGACGACGCCGACTAGGACGCCGACACCGACCGCAAGCGCCATCCACAGCGGCGCGAGCGAAAACGTGACCTCGGCGTACCGGGTCGCGCCGTAGCCGACGATCAGCCCCAGCGGGACGCCAAGCAGCGACCCGACCGCCCCGAGCAGGGCGGCCTCGACGAGGAACACCTGCATCACGTCCCCGTTGCGCGCCCCGACAGCTTTCATGATGCCGATTTCGCGGGTCCGCTCGGTGACGCTGACGAGCATCACGTTGGCGATACCGATAGCGCCGACGACGAGCGCGATGACGGCGATGCCGGTGACGAAGCGCGTGATGCGCTCGATAACGTCGCTGATCTCCTCGACGAAGTCGTTCCCGGAGCGGGCGACCAGTTCCGTGTCGGCGGCCGACAGCGACCGCGCGTCGGAGTCACCGGAGAGATACGTCTGAATCGCCGACTGCGTCTCCGGAATCGCCCGCGGGTCGACGACCAGCGTCACCTGCGGGTACGCGCGCTGTCGCACGCCCGCCGACGGGCTCTCGACGACCGAGTCGTAGAACGGGTCGATTGGGACGTACACCCGCGGCTGGCGGGCGAAGTCGCTGACCGGGACCTCGCCGCGGGTCCCGTTGACGACGCCGACCACGGTGACGTTCCGTTCGCCGCCGTCCGGCATCGTCATCGTGAGCCGCTCGCCGGCGGTGAGGTTCTCCGAGAACGACCCGGCCATGCGCTCGTTGACGACGACGGCCGTCTCGTCGGCCTCGAAGGACCGGCCCTCGACGAGGACGCCGTCGTCGATGCTGGCCGGCTGCACCGCCGTGACCTGCTGTCTGGCCAGCGTCCGGTTCCCGTGTCGTATCGACTGCGTCTGGACGATTCCCCGCGGGAGCACCGCCTGCACGCCCGGAATGCTCTCCAGTTGCTGTAGGTCGTACTCGGTAAACACCGGCTGGAGCGTCCGGTCGAAGTCATCGTCGCCCGACGGCGTCCCGAACACGTAGATGTTGCCCGCGTTCGAGGTCTCGATGTCGCCGACGATCTCGGCCTCGACGCTGGCCCCGAACGTGGCGAAGGTGATGACCGACGCGATGCCGATGACGACGCCGACGACCGTCAGCGCCGACCGGAGCTTGTGGGCCCTGATGGACCGGAGCGTGATGCGAACGCTCTCGCCGGCGTCCATCAGCGTTCGCCTCCGGAAACGTCCTCGACGGACTGGATGTGGCCGTCCTCGACGTGGACGATGCGCTCCGCCCGCTCGGCGACGTGTCGCTCGTGGGTCACGAGCAGGAACGTGTTGCCGGCCCCGTGGAAGTCGTCGAACAGGTCCAAGATTCGCGCGCCGGTGTCGGTGTCGACGTTGCCGGTGGGCTCGTCGGCGAGAATCAGCGCCGGGTCGGTCGACAGCGCGCGGGCGATGGCGACCCGCTGGCGCTGGCCGCCGCTGAGTTCTGCGGGAACGTGGTCGGTGCGGTCGGCGAGGCCCACCTCCGAGAGCAGCGACGTCGCCCGCTTGCGGCGGCGTGCCCGGTCCCAGCCGTCGAAGACGAGCGGCAGGGCGACGTTTTCGACCGCGGACAGTCGCGGCATGAGGTTGAACGTCTGGAAGACAAAGCCCACCTCAGTCCCGCGGATGTCGGCCCGCTCGCCCTCGCTGGCCGCCGAGACGTCCTGTCCGTTGACCACGACCCGCCCCGACGACGGCGTGTCGAGGCCGCCGATGAGGTTCAGCAGGGTACTCTTTCCAGAGCCGCTTGGTCCCATCACCGCCGTGTACGACCCGGCCGACAGGGTCAGGTCCACGTCGTCCAGCGCCGTCACCGTCCCGCCGAGGTCGTACTGCTTGCTGACGCTCTCGACGCGGACAGTCGTGTTCGCTGACTCGCTCACGGCCCTGCGTACGGACTGGACAGCAATGAGGGGTTCGCCCGCAGCAGGTCGGCGAGAGCGGTCCGCGCGCTGACAGGAGCAACCCACTTACTACTCCAGTCCTAAGGCAGACCAATGACAGCCGATACCGGACGGAGACTGGCTATCGTCGCTGTGTTTGTCACTATCGGACTGCTGGCCGCTGGGGCGGTCGCCGGCGTGTCCGGCCTCAGCGAAATGGGGCAACCGTCCGGCGACGAGGTGCTGGACCAGACCGAGCAGCGCTACGACGCAGCCGAGACAATCACTGGAACCGCGACTGTGACCGTCACAAACGACTCTGCGTCGAAGACTGCAACGGTCGAATATGCCGCCGCCGAGCCGAACAAAAAGTGGGCCGCCGTCACGAGCGAGAACCGGTCGTACGAGATGGGGACGAACGGGACCGTCGTCTGGGCGGTCGGCGAGAACGAGTCCTACGGCCGTGAACTACCCGACGCGGCGGCGATGAACGACTCCACTGACCCGGTTCCCGAGGAGAACGTCACAGCGACGCTCCGCGGGACTGCGGAGGTCAACGGCGAATCGACGTACGTCCTCGACCTCGAACCGACCAACGAGAGCCTCGACGCGCCGAACACGACGCTGTGGGTCGATACCGACGACTACCGTGTCCACAAGATGACCACTGACGATGGAACGAACCGGACGGAACTCACCGTCGAGGAGACGAATTTCAACGTCAGCATCGACGACAGCCAGTTCGCCCCGCCGGCTGACCGAGTCGCCGTCACGAGCGTCGAAACGTACGACACCTACGACGCGGCTCAGTCCGCGACAGATATGGACCTGCCGGAGTACGAGAACGGGACCTTCGAGGAAGCCCGGTATATCAGCCGGCCCGAGAGTACAGCCGTGGCCCAGCAGTACGACGCTGACGGGGAGAACGTGACGATTCTGACCGCGACCGGCGCGTCAAGCTATCTGGACGATGCGGAAAACGGGACGGCAGTACAGGTGAACGGCCAGAACGCGACCGCAATCGAGCGCGATGACAGGGCTGTCGTCTACTGGACTGAAAGCGAGGTCACGACCGGCGTGGTCGTCGAGGGGACGACTGACGAGGCCGTCGCCGTCGCTGAAGCACTGTAGCGACGCCCGCTGTCTGTATTCTATAGGTCTTCCAGCGTCGCCTTGACTGCTGCCCAGTGGCTCCCTTTCCAGAAATGTTGCCCGCAGTCCGTACAGCGCCAGACCTGCTCGTCGTCCGCAGTCGGTGCGTACTCCGGCGTCGGTTCCACCGGGTCGACCTGCTCGACCGGCCCGTTACAGACGCCACAGTGGGCCGGCTCCGGAGCGAGCGAGAGGCGGAAGCCGGCGTCGGCGAGCTCCCGCAACTGCTCATCAATCTCTCGCTCGGTGAGGAGCACGCTCTCGGATGCGCGGGCGGCGAGGTCGCTATCCCGAGTTACTACTCGGCGGTCCTCACGTGCCGCTATAGCGAGGAGGTCGTCGTCGGCCTCGGCGTCCCGGTCCAGCGCGTACGCCGTGTCGTAGCCACACATCCGCAGGTAGGTGGCGAGCTTGCCGAGCATCGCATCAAGCACGAGTCGGTCGCTTGCGGTGTTCTCAGGCATCGAGGAACTCACGGATTCCGTCGGCGTCACGGGTGTTCAGCACGTCCGCTGTCTCGGCCCACCCCCGCCGCGCCGTGTGCACACCGTAGCGCAGGAGGTCAAAATCACCCGGGCTGTGTGCGTCCGTGTTGATGACAATCGTCGCGCCGGCCTCGATGGCCTGCTTGACCGCACCGCCACCGAGGTCCAGTCGGGCCGGGTTGGCGTTTATTTCGAGCGCCGTGTCGTTGTCGGCGGCGACCGTCGCGAGCCGCTCGACGTCGACGTCCAGGCCCTCCCGGCGGTTGAGATAGCGGCCCGTCGGATGGCCGATGACGTTCACCTCGGGGTGCCGTGCGGCCGCGACGAGGCGGTCCGTGCCGTCCCCGTCGAGCGCGGCGTGTGGCGAGGCGACGACCACGTCCAGTTCGGCGAGGAGGTCGTCGGCGACCGAGACGCTGCCGTCCGCGCCGATGTTGGCCTCGACGCCGGTGAACACGTCGATATCGGCGTCGGCCGCGACGGATTCGACCTCGGCTATCTGCTCACGGAGCCTCTCGTCGGAGACGCCGACGCCGCCGACCATCCCCGGCCCGGTCGCGTGGTCCGTGACGGCGAGGTAGTCGTGGCCGAACTCGGCCGCGCCAGCGGCCATCTCCGCGATGGTGTTGCCGCCGTCTGACCAGTTCGTGTGGGTGTGGACGTCGCCGCGGACCTCGCCCTCGGCCAGCAGGTCCGGGAGCGACCCGTCGGCGGCGGCCTCGACCTCGCCGCGGTTCTCGCGGAGTTCCGGCGGGACCCAGTCCATCCCCAGCGCGTCGTACACCGCGTCCTCGCTCTCGCTGGCGACCAGTTCGCCGGCCCGCTGGTCGTCGTCTTCGACGCCTTCGACATCAAAAACCCCGTACTCGTTGACCTTCAGGTCCCGCTCGATAGCGCGGTTTCGGACCGCAACATTGTGGTCTTTGCTGCCGGTGAAGTACTGCAGCGCCGCGCCGAACTCCGCGGGGTCGACGACTCGCAGGTCGACCCGTACGTCGTCCGCGTAGGCGCTGGCCTTCGTCTCGCCGGCTTCGATGACGCGGTCGAGCCCGTCCCAGTCGGCGAACCGCTCGACGACGGCGTCGGGGTCGGCGCTCCCGGCGAGTACGTCCACGTCGCCGATGGTCGGTCGCCAGCGCCGAATCGAGCCGCCGAGCGCGCACTCGGCCACGGCGTCGCCGGCGGCCATGTACTCTCGAATCCGGTCGCCGTGGGGTCGGGCCTCGCCCAGCAGCGACCGCTCGTGGGCTTCGCGGGCGAAGTCGATGTTGTCGAGGATGTTCTGCTCCGTCTTCGCGCCAAAGCCCGACACCTCCTGTATCTCGCCGGCCTCGGCCGCCGCCTCCAGTTCGTCGAGGGTGGTGATGCCCAGCGCCTCGTACAGCGAGCCGACGGATTTCGGTCCCACGCCCTCGACCGCCGTGAGAGCGTCCATCTCGACGGGCAGTTCCTCGCGGAGTTCGGTCAGCTCCTCGATGTCGCCGGTCTCGAAATACTCGACGACCTTCGCGGAGATGGCGTCGCCCACGCCGTCGATTTCGCCGACGCTGTCCTCGCCCTCCGCAGCCAGCCCCTCGATGGCTCCGGGGTAGTCCCTGATGTTCTCGGCCGCCCGCCGGTAGGCCCGGGGCTTGTACTCCACGCCTTTCGCGTCCAGCAGGTCGGCGAACTCTTCGAGCAGCGTCGCGATTTCGTCGTTCCGGCTCATGTTAGTAGCTCCGCCCGGCACGACCCGTGCCGGAGTCCGCGTCCTCGTGTCCCAGCGCTTTCTGGAGGAACTTCATCCAGCGCTTTCTGTCGGCGGCCTCCTGTGCCCGTGCCTCCTGCTCGATGTCGGCCGCGCCGAGCTGTTCGAGCGCGTTGAGCGCCCGGTCGATGCCGATGATAGCCGTGGCGAGTTCCTCCCCGCGCTCGTAGCTCACTTCGTTGTCCTCGATGCGTTGCTTTCGCTGGAGGCGCTCGCGGCGCAGGTTCTTCTTTGCCTGCTCGACGCGCTCACGCTCGCCCCGCGGCACCGTCTCCCGCCGCTTGATTTCGAAGACGAACGACTGGAGTTCTATCTCCTCGCCCTGGACGGTTATCCGGTCGGGGATGTCCGCACCGACGGTCGCGCTGTCGCGTTCGATGCGCTCCAGCAACTGTTTGCGCTCGAACTCTTTCACTACCGGTTGTTAGACCGGGGTGCCCTTACCCGCTTCGCCCATTTCCTATCGAGGGTAGCACGGCGTTGTCTATTTGCTACATCCGCGTGTGCCCGGTTAGTAGCCTGTGCCACGCGAACGCTGTGAGCGGTCCCGACTGGGGGCAGACGAGGTCGGCGATATCTTTTTCATCGTCTCTATCGTTCGTATGATACGAGAATAACACCGTCCCTCTCGGTTATTATATGACTCTAACCTTCGAACCGCTTGACGACCGTCCTGGGCTCGCGGTCATTGATCAGATCGAACGTCAGCGCTACCGGATACATACGCCGGCACCCATCGCGCTCAGAGAGGCAGCGACCGACGTATTTCAGTATCCCGTCGGGGACGCTGTCCAGATACGGACTCAGGCCATCGAACTGCCAACAGTAGTTATGGTGTACGTCCGTGACGACGACGGGGCGATAGCCGCTGAGGTCGCGCAGTTCGAGTCGGAGACGCTTCCGGCCGACGACTACGTGCTGGACCCGCTGACGCAGATAAAGACATATATGCGGGTCGAAGACACCGCGGTTGAGGTCACCGTCGACTCGGACCGGACCCGGATCGAGTTCGATTCCCCGACGAACGTACTCATCGGCGCTCGCTCCCAGCACGACCGGCCCGCGGCCACGGTCACGACGACCGGGGACCCGACCGACGTGATGGCCGCCGTCGAGACCTTCGGGTCGGCGCTCAAGGCCTACGACCCTGAACGCTCCTATCCAACGCTTCGCGGCCACCCCCCAGCGCTTGAGATCGGTGAGACGCTGGACATCCCGGCGGATATCGACAGTCCGGACACCGGTGTCACGCTCGAACTCCCGCCCGACCTCGCGTCGATCTTCGTCGCCGCGCCGCTTTCGTACTACCTCGGGGCCTCGCTCGTCCCCGCATCCGAACCGCGGCTCACGACCGACACCGGATTCACGTACTCGCTCGACACCGCCCGGGGCTTCGAATCCGAGGTTGGACGCACGCTCAAACGTCTCTTCTTCCTCGATTGTGTCACACGCACAGAAGGATTCCACCAGATCGACTTACACGAGCGAGCAGCCATCGAGCCGTACGTCGACCTCGACTTCGAGTCGCTGTATCAGCAGCCGCTCGCGGAGCAAGTCGCCGCCTACCTGCAGGTCCCGTACGACGTTATCGAGGACCACATTCCGAAGTGGCGGCTGACGACGCATATCGACCCGGTGCCGGCGAACGCAGAACAGCTCCCGTACGTTGTCGACGACCTCGCTATCGTCCGGACACACCAGCAGCAAGGACTGGATCAGGCGAGCGTTCCGGCCGAGGTTGAGGCGGAATTTACTCGGGACGATGTTATCACCCGTGCTGCGAGTTCCGACACCGCCACCAACCCAGCCGGGACGGACTACGTCGAACCGCAGGCTGAGGATTCACTGGAACAGGCCTGGATAGGCGACAGCATCCCCATCGGCGCGAGCAAGCTGACCAAAGCAGCGTTCGAACATCGACTCGACCGCGACACGAACGCCGAGGATATCACGATTCGCGTCGTCCAGAACGACGACCGGATGGACGAGGAACGACAGCTCGTCGACGACGTGTACGGGACCCGCGACGACCTGCCGTTCGATGTCACGGTCCACGACGACCTGACGACGGCGGAACTCAGGACCGTGCTCACGACAGACGCGGAGTTCTTCCACTATATCGGCCACACCGAACACGACGGCTTCGTCTGTAGCGATGGCAAACTGGACGTGACGACGGTCGACTCGGTCGGCATCGACACGTTCCTGCTGAACGCCTGCAACTCCTACAATCAGGGATTAGCACTCGTCGAAAAGGGTGCAATCGCTGGCATCGTCACACTCAACGAAGTACTGAACGACGGCGCGGTTCGTATCGGCGAGACGGTCGCACGGTTGTTGAACTGCGGCTTCCCCCTTCGCGCGGCACTTACCATTGCACGCGGTGAGAGTGTTCTCGGTGGGCAGTATATCGTGGTTGGTGATGGTGGTGTTACTGTGACGCAGACAAATGGGGGAATGCCAAACCTGCTTGCGATACAAGCAACTGAAACTGGCTATAACATAGAAATGAACGTATACTCTACGGATGACAAAGCGTTAGGAGCTATTATATTTCCGCACATTACTCGCTCTGAGGATCATTACTTAGTACCGGGTGAAATTGACACATTCAATGTTTCTAGGCGAGAATTGGAAGACTTTCTACAAATGCAGCAGATACCAGTTAGGAACGAAGGGGACCTCTATTGGAGCAGGTCAATAGATTTGGATTCTATAGATTAAGTGCGCTAATCGGCCAGTACTCCATCCTAAGTAAAGGAATAGTTCAACCTACTCAATATTTTTACCGTCTATGGCCCAGGGTACGCGCTATTATTAGCTGCTGCGGTCCCTGCCTGCGACAGTAGCAACAGGAGAGTGAACAGTGCGCCGGTCATTTTTGGGTGCTCTGCGAGGTATTCGCGCATGGTGGTATCTGACATGATACAACTTCGATGACGGCGGGTAGATAATTAAATTTATTTGAAAAGTACCTACATATTATATATTGTATTAAGTATAGAATTAAAAGTTAAATCCAGAAAATAACATGCACAAGGCTAGAAGCGCGTGTTTAGTGGGCAGAGGCACACGCACAGGTCGTGCGTACACGTAAGAGATAACCAGCGACACCCCCATCAGTAGCGTTTAGTAGACAGGTATGTAATTGATAATCAGGGTCTAGTATTGATGTATGAATGGAAAACAGCTGATGATTATCTGAGATGTATATCTCCTGCTAGTTCGCTCCGGGGGTCGGACGCAGGGTGGTCGATGTGTACGGCAATCGCTATCAGTTTGATAGAATGGCTGCTTGCTGGCGGCTTTGTCGCCACCACCGGGAGGACGGATGACTTCTGAGGAGCAGTGGCGGCTCGGAGATAAGACGGTAGAGCTGTCCAGTGCGGCCATCAGCGGCAGCCGGCGCGCGGCAACGCGACATGCACCACTTCTCCGGACCGAATCAGTGGACCGGCGTGACGAGACGCGGGCAGAGGTACCGGTTCCACTGGCGAAAGTCGAGCAGTCGCAGGAGTGTACGGTGCTGCACGTCGATGATGACCCGCAGGTCGGTGACCTGGTCGAGATGTATCTCGAACGCATCAACGACGACTTCAACGTCGTGACCAAGACCAGCGCCGTCGCCGCGCTTGAGGTCCTCCGGAGCGAGCAGGTCGACTGTATCGTCAGCGATTACGATATGCCAAACACCGATGGGCTGGAGTTTCTGGAACTCGTCCGCGAGCAGTATCAGGACATCCCGTTTATTCTGTTTACTGGCAAGGGCAGTGAAGAGATCGCCAGCGAGGCAATTGCATCGGGTGTCACGGACTATATGCAGAAGGGAGGGAGATCAGACACGTACGATGTCCTGGCCAACCGAATCGAGAATGCCGTTGAACAACACCGCACAGAACAGCGGTTCTGGAACGCCCTCTCGTGGTATCAACGGCTCGTTGAACAGGAGCTTGCGGGCGTCTGTATCATTCAGGACGGGACGTTTGTCTACGTGAACCAAAAGCTGGCTGACATTTTTGGCTATGACCAGAGTGAACTTATCGACGAGTCTCCGGCCCTCCTCACGGCGGAAGGCGACGGCGACAGACTTCCTGAGTCACTCCGAGCGGCAGAGTCAGACGAACTCGATACGTTCCACTCGGAGTTCGAAGGGCGACAGGCCGACGGTGAAACGCGCCCCATCGAAGTATCCGGCGGGTCGATTGAGTACGACGGCAATCCGGCGTGGATAGGCGTGCTGCGAGACGCAAAAAGTAATCCCGACACTGACGGGTAAGTCGCTGCTTGGCTGTTGCGTACAGCCTTTTGCTGTTACCAATTCAGACACCGCAGTGTCATAGCAGTGTGTCGCTGGCTGGCTCAGTGTAAGCACAATCCCTTTCCACGGGCCACTCCTATCGTAGTATAATGTCGGAGTGCGATGCCTGTGGGAAGCAGGAGAACATGCCGTACCAGTGTGGGCACTGTGGTGGGACCTACTGTGCGGAACACAGACTGCCCGAGGCCCACGATTGCCCCGGACTTGACAACTGGAGCGATCCGGGCGGCGTGTTCGACAGCGGGTTCGACGAGAGTGTAAACACCGGCCAGACCTCCGGCGGTGGCGTCGCCGACCGGCTCGGTATCGACACCGGGCCCGGCGGGCCACTGGCGTACTTCCGGGGGAACGTCACATACCTGTTCCTGGCGATTATGGGGATCGTATTCATTCTCGAACACGTTGTCATTCTCTCTCTGGGCAGCGACGCCTTTCAGACGCTGTTTGTCCTCCATCCGAACAATCCCGAGTACGTCTGGACCTGGGTCACCTCAGTGTTCTCACACGCTCCCTTCGGGTTCTATCACATCCTCGGCAACGGGATTATCATCTACTTCTTCGGCCGGATCGTTGAGCAGCAGATCGGGTCGAAGAAATTCGCCATATTCTTCCTCGCCTCCGGCGTGCTGGCTGGCCTCGGACAGATCGCAATTCAGACGGTACAGGGCACTTCCGCCGGCGTCCTCGGAGCCAGCGGCGCGGCGCTGGCGATCATGGCGTTTCTGACTGTTTTGAAACCCGATCTCCGCGTGTACCTGTACTTCCTGATTCCCGTCCCGATCTGGGCTATCACCGGATTTTATTTCCTGTTGAGCATCTTCGGATCGCTCAATCCGATGGGGGCCGGCCTGCTCGGCGGTAACATCGCGCACCTCGCCCACCTCATCGGTCTCGTCATCGGGCTCTGGTACGGCCAGAAAATCAAGGGGCAGGCCCGGATCCCCGGCCAGATACAGTTCGGCGGTGGCGGCGGCCCCGGCGGGCCGGGTGGACCGGGTGGTCCCGGCCGGCGTCGTCCGTAACGATGCACCCGGTTCGCCCTGAGTTCGTCCCCGACCCGTCGCTCTCACAGGCTGCGATGGAAGCGCTACAGCGGGACATCGCCGAGGCTGCGCGGTTCGAAGATGATCTGGGATTTTCTCCCCAAGGTATCGCTCACTCAGGAGACGCTCCGGACGGCAAGCAGACGACGCTGAGGACTGGCGATGGGGCTGCGGACCCGCCGCTCGTCGCCGGCGTCGACCAGGCGTTCGTCGACGACAGGGCCGTCTCGGCTATCGTCGTGCTACAGAACGGCGAGGTCGTCGAGCGGGTCAGCGCCGTCGAACGGACCGAAATCCCGTACATCCCCGGCCTGCTGTCGTTCCGCGAGGGCGGGGCAATTCTGGCCGCGTTTGCGGAACTGGAGACCGACCCCGACGTGGTGCTGGTCGACGGCAGCGGTCGCATTCATTTCCGGGAAGCTGGGCTGGCGACACATATCGGCGTCACACTGGACGTACCAGCCGTCGGCGTCGCCAAGAATCTCCTCTGTGGCACGCCGGAGCAGTCCCTCGATGAGACGTACCCGGAAGGGACGCGGATTCCGATTACTGCCGACGACAGCGTTGAGACCTGCCCCGATGGAACGGTTATCGGTCACGCGCTCCAGACGCGTCAGTACGACTCGCCGAACCGGTACATCAACCCGCTCATCGTCAGTCCCGGCCATCGCGTCAGCGCCGGGTCCGCGGCGGCCCTCGTCGAAGCCACCGCTGACGGCTACAAGCTGCCCGAACCAACCCGGCTTGCCGACAGCTACGCCGACGAGGCGAAGGAATCTGTCGAATAAGCCGTCCGATAACCGACAGTATAACTTCCCGGGGTGTGTTTGCCCGGCCAACACATGGCGAAGACGGTGCTGATTACGGGGGCGTCCTCAGGTATCGGGCGGGCGAGTGCCGAGGCGTTCCTGGCCGACGACTGGACTGTCTGGGCGACCGCTCGTGACGAATCGGACATCGAAGACCTCGGCGACAGCGGCTGTCGAACCGCCGAACTCGACGTGACGAACCCCCGTGAATGCGAGCGGGTCGTCGAGGCGCTCGTCGATTCCGAGGGGCGACTCGACTGCCTCGTAAACAACGCCGGGTATCCGCAGTTCGGCGCAGTCGAGGACGTGTCGACGGCGGCGCTGCACGAGCAGTTCGACGTGAATCTTTACGGGCCGCACCGACTCATCCGCGAAGCGCTCCCGCACATGCGCGCTCGCGAGAACGGGACTATCGTCAACGTCTCCAGCGTCGCTGGCCGTATCGCGTTCCCGAATCAGGGCGGCTACGCAGCTTCGAAGTTCGCGCTGGAAGGACTCAGCGACGCCCTCCGGATGGAGGTCGAGGAATTCGGCATCGACGTAGTGCTGGTCGAACCTGGCCCGATCGAGACCAACTTTGACGACCGCGCTGACGAGGAACTCGACAACCTGGAAAAATCCGGCGCGTACGACTGGCTGTATCAGGCTCACGAGGATTCGAGTCTCATCGGCATTCAGGACGCGCTCTCGGTCACGCCCGGGACGGTTGCGCTGACCATCCGCGATGCCGCCAACGCCAGCGATCCCGAACCGCGGTATCCGGTCGGACAGGGCGCGCAATTGCTGCTCATGCTTGATTACCTGCCGGCTCGGTGGCGTGACGCGGCCTTCGGCGTTATCCGGAAGCTGACTAGCTAAGCCGCGACCGTCGCCTCACTCAGTCCAGACAGGCCGCGACAACCGACAGCAGCCGCTCGCCGCGCACTTCTTCGGCGAACAGCGGCACGCGGCGGACATCGTGGCCCCGGAACATGTCCTGTGACCGAGCCAGCGCGTCCTGCTGGACCTGCCAGCGCCGCGCGCAGAACTCGCAGTCGGCGTGGTTCGGACCGGCGATGTCCACGTCTTCGCCGAGCACCTCACTCGGGTCCTGCATCACTCGGTTGACGACGACGGTGCTGACCGGAATGTTAAATTCGTCGAGTTGAGCGAGCAAGCGCTCGGATTCGACGACGGACAGTTCCTCGGGAACCATCACGATGCGGAAATCCGTCTTCCGGGGATCCTGTAGAATCGACCGCAGATGCTCGATTCTGTCCGACAGTTCCCGCAGGTCCTCGATGCCGGCTTCGGCGTCGACCTCGTCGTCATCGCCGCCGAACATCCCAGTGAGGTTGTCCATCATCCCCGAAAATCGCTCGCGGAGTTGCAGAATCTTCCCGACCATCGAGTCCATCGTCTCGGGGAGTTCCAGCAGCCGGAGCGTGTGACCGGTGGGCGCGGTGTCGATGACGACGCGGTCGAAGCGGTCGTCGTCGACGTAGTCCAGCAGGAGCCGGAGCGCCGCGGCTTCGTCGGCTCCGGGCATCGAGCCGCCGAGGAGTCCGTCCTCGCCGCCGATGGGGTCCTCGGCCTGGCCCGCGCCTGCCGCACCGCCTGCACCCCCACCGAACATCCCATCGCCGCCGAGGAGTTCGCCCACACCGCCCAGTGCGTCCTCATCGACGCCCAGCGGCCCCTCGCCCACGGCGGCCTCCGGATCGATCTCTGCGGCGTACAGCGGGATATCCTCGCGGATGCGCGTCGGTGTCGCCGGGATATCCGCATCCAGCGTGTCCGAGAGGGAGTGGGCAGGGTCCGTGGAGACGACGAGTGTCGCCGTGGCATCTCGCGCGGAGGCCAGCGCCGTGGCTGCGGCACACGTCGTCTTGCCGACACCGCCTTTCCCCCCGTAGAGGACGTACTCCGCCGCGTCGATTCCCGCGGGTGCGTCGATGTCGTCGACCGCTTCGACGTCGAGTTCGCTCATGCCAGAAGCTACACTCGTCCGGACTTGAGTACTTCCCGAAAAGGAGTTGTCCTACTGTCTCGAAGACCGCGCTTCCCGGACGTCCGCGCCGTCACGGAGTTTGTCCTCACAGTTCGGACAGACCCGAGGACCGTGACCCTCGACGGCTTCTGGTGTAAAAACCCGTACGTACTGCTCGGTTACGAACTCACCGCAGTTCTGACACTCGGGCATCTATAGGTACACTCGTTCCACGATGTAAATGCCTTCCGCTGTCAACGATTTCTTCCGGTTGATCAGCAGGTGGCGTTACCGGTGGTCGGCCCAGAACGAATCCAGTTGGCTCGCGAGGAAGTCCGGCGTCATCCGAGTGAACTCCTCTCGCTCCCCCGCTGGCAGGTACGGATACACCGAATGGCGTGCGTCCGGTGTGTACCGACGGCCGACCAGCGCCCGCACCCCGACTTCGTCGACGCCGCGGATGACGCGGCCGATGGCCTGGCGCGCGCGCCGTACAGCCGGCACTGTCAGGGCGTACTCGAAGGCGTTGTCCTCTCCGAAGGCGTCGCCGTAGGCGCGCTGGACGCCCCGGACGCGGGGTGATCCGATGTTCACCAGCGGGATGCCGACGACCGCACATGTCGACAGCTTCTCGCCGTCGTAGTCGACGCCCTCGGTCAGCGTCCCGCGCGTCGACGTGACCATGACTGTTCCATCGCCGCTGAAGAACTCGCGTTTCAGCCGTTCGGTCTCCTCGTTGCTCGATGATTCGTCCACGAGGACCGGTTTTTCCACGGCGTCCTGCAGGTACGCGCCGGCCCAGCGCGCCTCTCGGTAGTTCGGCATCGCCACCATGACGTTGCCCGGCGAGCGGGCCAGCGCGCGCAGGGCCTGTGCGTACTCGTCGCGGGTGGGGTTCCAGTTCTCGCCCAGCGGCCGCATCGACTCGGGGTCGCCGCGGTTGCGCGCGGTAAACGGCGTCGCGTCGACGAGGTACGAGGCGCGGTTCTCGGGCGGGAACGGCAGGTCGTAGGTCGTCGACCGGACCGGTCGTCCGTCACCGGCCTCCTCGTCGGAGGCCGTCGAACCCGTCTCGGCCATCGAGTCCAGCCCGGACACGCGGGTGAACACGTCAAGCGGTTCCAGGGTCGCGCTCATCAGAATGCCGCCCCCGAGGTCGTCGAAGACGTTCCGCAGGGCCGTCGCTGGCATGCAGTTGTAACACAGCAGGCCTGGCGTGTAGACGGCCTGATAATCTGCGTCGAGGCTCTGTCCGTGGTTGGGCGAGTGTTCAAGTTCGATTTCCCGGAGGAAGGTGGCGTGGTCGCGCTCCCACCACTGGCCAGCCAGCACGCCGACGGCGGCACACACCGGCTGCCGGGTCAGCCCGAGCTGGTCGATGGCGTCCTCGACGGCGGCTCCGACCTTCGACAACGAACGCCAGAGCGAGCCGTCGTAGCCCTTGCGCTCGGCCCACTCCGTCAGCTCGTCCTGCTCGACCGTGTCGGGGTCCCGGAGCGGGATTTCGCGGTCGTGTTCCGGGAGGAGTGACGGGTCCGCGCGCCACCCCTCGTGTTCGGCGTCGAGGAACGCCTCGATGCGGTCGTCGAGCCATCGGACGAGGTCGTCGTAGAACTTCCTGGCCTGGTCGACCGCGTCCAGCGGGACTTCTCGGGCGGACAGTACCTCACGCACCTGCGCCTTGTGGTCCGCGCTCTGCTGGGCGCGCTGGATAAGCGTCGTACAGTCGTTTCGCGCCTGCACGATGGTCTGGCGGCCAAGGCGGTCCGACAGGAGGTCCCGGACGCGCTCTTCGAGCCGGTGGGCCTCGTCGACGATGACGAGCGTCTGGTCGTCGAGCACGTCCGAGAGCAGCGGGCGAGAGCCCGGGTCGAACAGGTGATTGTAGTTCCCGATGATAACGTCGGCCTCGTTCAGCAGCACGCTCATCACCCGGTGGGGGCAGGTCCCGCGTTCCGTCGCCGCCGGGAGATAGTCGTCCATCGTCACCACGTGCCCCTCCCCGGCTGAAAAGTCGACGGGCGAACCCTTGTTGCGGGCGTACCAGTCGGCCTCGAACGGACAGTACAGCGGTGGGTCCGACCCCTCTGCCATCGACTCCGGGGCCGTCGGCTGTGCCTGTCGATACGGCGAGGCCGCGCCCTCCGTCCGGAGCGTGTCATCACCGAGGGTTGACTGCTCGGCCGCGTCGGGGCGCGCGGCCGCGGCGAGGTCCTGGCCCTTCCGCGGGTCCCACCACTGGTCGTCGTCGGCCTCACCGGCGACTGCGGCGTCTGCGACAGCCGCGCCGTCCGAGCCGCCATCGTCCTCGACTAACCTCGCTGTCGCCTCCCTGAGGTCCTCACAGCGGTCGTGTGTGCCTACGTCGTCCGGGAACTGGCCCTCGCGACCGTACGGGCAGAGGTCGCGCTTGCCGACCAGCGAGATGCCGTCGAACGGCTCCTCGATACCGGCGTTGAGCGCTCGCAGGTCGTCGACGAACTGCTGGAGTTGCTGTTTGACCGGCGTGACGACGACCATTCGCTCGTACAGGTCCGTATCGCGAACCAGCGTCGCGCCGGCGGTGAGCGCGGCCATCGTCTTGCCGGTCCCGCATGGCCCTTCCATTGCGAGAAAGCCGCGTGCCTTGCCCGCCTCGATGGCTCGCTCGACGGCGTCGGCCTGATTCTCGTACGGCTCGTCGAAGCCAAAATACGTGCGCCAGGACTCCGTGCCCGTCGAGGCAGAGTCTGCCATTGGACCGGGGTTAGTCGCCTTCGTATTTGAACCGCAGGGTTCCTCGCTGTCGCAGTTGCTCAGTGCGAATCGCGTCAGAACCGCAGTGAACCGAAAAACGGGCTGTGACTGACCGCCGTCCAGTCACCGGCACCGAGCCGTTAGTCCAGCAGACCGAGGTCGCTGAGCCGCTCGACGATCGTGTCGACGGCTTCCTCCGCGTCCTCCTTTCGCTTCCCGCCGGTGACGACGAGCTTCCCCGAACCGAACAGCAGCGCGACCACGTCGGGCTCGTCGAGTCGGTAGACGAGGCCCGGGAACTGCTCCGGCTCGTACTCGATGTTCTCAAGTCCGAGGCCGATAGCGATAGCGTTGAGGTTGAGCGAACTTCCGAGGTCCGCGGAACTGACGATGTTCTGGACGACGATTTCCGGGTCGTCGTCGACCTGGATGTTCAGGTCGCGGAGCTTGTCGAAGACGATGCGCAGGCTCTGGTGGACATCGTCCGTGGATTTCGCACCCGTGCAGACGATCTTGCCCGACCGGAAGATGAGCGCGGCGGATTTCGGGTCCTGTGTCCGATAGACCAGCCCCGGGAACTGCTCGGGGTCGTAGTCGGCGCCTTCCAGGTCCATCGCGACGCTCTCAAGGTCGAGTTCTTGTCCGATACCGGTCGAAGCAACGACATTTTCGATGTCAATGCTCTCTTTTGGGTCGACCATATAGTGTTTTAAATACCGGATTTAAATCATATAAACGTTTGTGATGCTGTGATTACTAGTCGTTCTTCGACTTCTACCACGTCCGACAGATTCCATTCAAGTAGGGGTCTGTCGGTTGAGCGCTCCTGCGTTGGCCGTTTACTCCGGCCGTTCAGGCTGCCGCCCGGCCGTCACTGGGCCGCTCAAAACGAACTTGTAGCGCTATACGGTCCGACCGTCGTTGTCGACGACGCTCGCGAACGCGACGTTTTCCTGTACGGTCTCGATCTCGACGGTCGGTGAGTCGCCCGGTTCGCCGTCGGGGACGATGACGACGTACCCGCGTTCGACTTTTGCGATACCGTCGCCCTGGTCGCCGAGCGATTCGATGGTAACGTTTCTGATTTCGCCCTCGTCGACTGGCGGTTGGGGGACGTCAGTGTCAACTCGGCCCGGGTCGGTCTCCTGTTTGGGCGTCTGTGTCGGTGGTGTCGCCGACGAGCCGGCGTCGACCTGCGAAAGCAGGCCGACACGGTAGGTCTCGCCCGGCGAAACTGCGCCGTGGGATACTTCACTTTTCGGAATTTCGACAATATATCGGTCTCCATCAGTCTCTATCTGGGCACTGAACAATGTACTGAGCGCATCTGGAACTTCGACCATAGCCTATTCTACGGCTCATGATAGATAATGGTCCTGCCCGGATGTGGTGAAAATTGCCGGCAGTTGCCGATTAGTCGTCGCCTTCGACGCGATTGGTCTCCGTACTGACCCCAGCCTCATCGAGCAGTTCCGTTCTGTGCTCGTCTAGCAGTGGTGCGCGACCACCGGGCGAGGGCATCGTTTCGGTCATCTTTATCGGACTGCCGGCGATAGTCATCCGGTTGTCTGCGCCCGGTTGCTCCACCTCGGCGAGCATCTCCCGGTCATGGATGTGGGGGTCTTCGAAGATGTCGGCGGTGTTCTGGACTGGCGCGGCCGGCACACGTCCCTCGAGCAGGTCCAGGAGCGTTTCCGAGTCGATGGTGGCGGTCCAGTCGGCGATTTCGCTGCCAAGGGACTCTCGGTTCGCGATGCGACTGCCGGCGTCGGGGTAGTCCGCAGCGAGGTCCGGGCGCTCCATCGCCTCACACAGTGCTTCCCAGTGGCCGTCGGCGAACGCCGCGATGACGACGTGGCCATCGGCAGCCTCGAAGGAGTCGTACGGGAACAGCGTCGGGTGAGAGTTCCCCTGCCGGGTCGGTGACTCGCCGTCACAGGAGTACTGATACACCGTCCGCTCACACAGTGATACCATCGAGTCGTACATTGCTGTATCGACGTATTGCCCTTCACCAGTTCGGTCGCGGTGATGGACGGCCGCGAGGATACCGACGGCGTTCAGCACGGCGGTGAAGAGGTCGCCGACGCCGGGGCCGACCTTCGTCGGGGGGCCATCCGACTGGCCGGTGATTTCCATGACCCCGCCCAGCGCCTGTGCAATGAGGTCGAACGAGGGCTGGCCCTGCCGGTGAGTTTCGCCCGTCCGCGGGTCGCCAAAGCCCCGAATCGAGGAGTAGATGAGGTCCGGGTTGTGTTCTCGTAGCGTCTCGTAGCCGCAGTCGAACTTCTCCATCGTGCCGGCCTTGAAGTTCTCGACCACCACGTCTGCGCGCTCGACGAGGGAAAGGAACGCCTCGCGGTCTGCATCGGTCCCAAGATCGAGTTCGAGCGAGCGTTTCCCACGGTTGACGCTCTGGAAGTAACCGCCGTAAGCCTCTTTCTCGCCGTCGTTCACGAACGGTGGGTTCGACCTGATGAGGTCGCCGCCGGGGCGTTCGACCTTTACCACATCCGCGCCCATGTCCGCGAGCAACATCGTACAGTACGGTCCGGCGAGGACCTGTGTCAGGTCGAGCACACGCAAGTCGTCAAGCGCACCCATGGGAAAACCACGTCGGGGCGGCCGCATAAACCTTCTTGAACGTCCGTTATAAATTCCTTAAGGCCATATTATCATGAAAGACCATTAGGTTTATCACTACCCGACGACGACGACGTAGTACATGCCCCGGACCGTTATCCTCGGCGTGATTGGCTCCGACGCACACGTCGTCGGCATCACGATTCTAGAGCAGGCGCTCTCGGCCGCTGGCTTCGAGGTCATCAACCTCGGCGTCCAGACCGCACAGGACGAGTTCGTCTCCGCCGCGAAATCTCATGACGCCGAGGCGGTACTGGTATCCTCGCTGTACGGGCACGCCCGCCAGGACTGCGAGGGGCTGCACGACGAACTCGACGACGCCGGGCTCGACGTGCTCACCTACGTCGGCGGGAACCTCGCCGTCGGACAGTCCGACTTCGAGGAGACGCAGGCGACCTTCCGACAGATGGGTTTCGACCGCGTCTTCGACGCGGAGACTGACCCAGAGGAGGCTATCGAGATGCTCCGGGAAGACCTGCAACTGACGACAACAGAGGCGGAGCAGATCAGGGTTGACGGGTGACTATGCCAACTGACGAGCGACTCAGCGACGACCAGCTACAGCGCATCGCAAACGATCTCAGGGACAACTGGCACACAGGTCGCGAAGTCGACTTTGAGGAGGCTATCGCCTTCCACGAGTCACTGCCAGCCTCAAAACAGTTCGCCCAAGTGCTGGAATCGGCCGACCAGCCGCTCCTCCAGCCACGGGCGGGCGTTCCCTGCCTCGAAGAGCAGATCGACCTCCTGCGCTATCTGCAGGACGAGGGCGGCGCGGACCTCCTGCCGACGACCATCGACTCCTACACGCGGGACAACGAGTACGAGAAGGCCGAGGAGGGGCTGGCGGCCTCCCGCGGGAGCGAGGAGAACGAACTCAACGGCTTCCCGGCGGTCAACCACGGCGTCGAGGACTGCCGACGGCTCATCCGGGCGCTGGACGCACCGGTCGAGGTGCGCCACGGGACGCCCGACGCCAGATTGCTGGCGATGGTCACGCTTGCCGGCGGCTTCCAGAGCTTCGAGGGCGGACCGATTTCCTACAACATCCCGTACACGAAACGGCACGACCTCGCGACGACCATCGAGCACTGGCAGTTCGTCGACCGACTCTGTGGGGCCTACACCGAGCGCGGCGTGACTATCAACCGCGAGCCCTTCGGCCCGCTGACCGGGACGCTCGTCCCGCCGAGCATCGCCATCGCGGTGATGCTCGTCGAGGGCGAGCTTGCCGCCACGCAGGGCGTTCGCTCGCTCACGCTCGGTTACGGACAGGTCGGCAATCTCGTGCAGGACGTGGCGGCACTGCGCGCGTTGCGGAAGCTCGGTAACGAGTACCTCCGTGACGAGGTGACGGTCACGACCGTTTTCCACGAGTGGATGGGTGGCTTCCCGCCGGACGAAGCCCGCGCAAACGGCGTCATCAGTCTCGGCGGCGCGACGGCGGCCGTCGCACAGCCGGACAAAGTCATCACGAAATCCGCCCAGGAGTTCCAGGGCGTGCCGACGAAGGAGGCCAACGCGGCCGGACTGCGAACGACGAGACAGCTCATCGATATGATGATCGAACAGGACATCGACCTTGGAGGTATCGACGAAGAACAGGCGCTCATCGAGCGAGAGACGCGCCACCTGATGGACGCTATCTACGAGGCCGGCGACGGCGACGTGGCACAGGGGGTCATCAACGCCTTTGACAGCGGCGCGCTGGACGTGCCGTTCGCGCCGAGCGACGCCGCGAAGGGCGCAGTGCTGCCGGCCAGAGACGACGACGGCCGAGTTCGCATCTTCGAGTTCGCGGACCTCGAGCTCCCGGACGACATCAAGGAAATCCACGCCGCGCGGCTGGGCGAGCGGGCCGAGACCGAGGGCCGCGACCAGTCGTTCCGGATGGTCGCCGACGACGTGGACGCCATCAGCGACGGGAAACTCATCGGGAGACCGACCGGCGACAACGGCCCTGCGGGAGGTGCGAGCGATGCGGATTGAGGCCGTTCGAACGGTGCCCGGGCTGTCGGGCTTTTTCTTCGACGACCAGCAGGCCATCAAGGACGGGGCGACCCAGAGCGGGTTCGCCTACGACGGCCAGCCGGTCACCGAGGGGTTCGACCGGATACGGGAGGCCGGCGAGGCGCTCATCGTGGAACTTGAACTCGCCGACGGCTCCGTCGCGACCGGCGACTGCGCCGCAGTCCAGTACTCCGGGGCCGGCGGCCGCGACCCGCTGTTCCGGGCCGAGAAATACCGCCCGGTCGTCGAGGGGCCAGTCGCCGACGCCCTCCGCGGGCGGGACGCGACCGAGTTCCGGGCGAACGCGACGATGCTGGAGGAAATGAGCGCCCAGCGCTCGGGCGGCGACCAGCTCCATACTGCGGTCCGCTACGGCGTCTCGCAGGCGCTGTTGAACGCCGCCGCCCGGGCACGAGGTGTGACGCCGACGGACGTACTCGCCGACGCCTACGACACTGAGCCGGCGACCTCGCCGGTCCCCGTGTTCGGCCAGTCCGGCGACGAACGGCGCATCAACGCCGAGAAGATGCTCATCAAGGGCGTGCCGGTGTTGCCCCACGGCCTGTTCAACAGCGTCGAGAAGGTCGGGGAGAACGGCGAGGGCTTGCGGGACTACCTCGCGTGGCTCTCGGACCGGGCGACCGCGCTCGGGCCGGAGCCGTACTCGCCGCGCTTCCACGTCGACGTGTACGGCATCCTCGGGAAGGTGTTCGGCCCGCCGTACGACCGGACCGAGGTGACCGACTACTTCGAGACGCTCCGGGAGGCCGCCGCGCCGTACCCCCTTCAGGTGGAGGGACCGATGGACGCGGGCGGCCGCGCCGACCAGATCGCCGAGATGGCCGAACTCCGCGAGGGGCTGGCCGACGCCGGCGTCGAGGTCGACATCGTCGCCGACGAGTGGTGTAACACCTTCGAGGACGTGCAGGCGTTCGTCGACGCGGGCGCGGCCGACCTGGTCCAGGTGAAGACGCCTGACCTCGGCGGCGTCCAGCGCTCGGCCGAGGCGGTCCTGTACTGCGACGGCACGGACACCCGCGCCTACGTCGGCGGAACCTGCAACGAGACCGTGACTTCGGCGCGGGCCTGCGCCCACGTCGCGCTGGCGACCGACGCCGCACAAGTGCTTGCGAAACCGGGCATGGGCTTCGACGAGGGGTTCATGGTCGTCACGAACGAGATGCGGCGGGCGCTTGCACGCCGGGAGGCCACACGGGAGGTGCCGGCCGATGACTGACTGGACCGACCCCGACGCCGTAGACCTCTCGGACGGCGAGACGTTCGACGCCCTGCTCGACCGCGCCGAGACCAGGGAGAAGGGCCACTTCTTCGAGTTCTTCGCGGAGGGCGACGAACTCGTCCACGACCCCGGCCTGCGCCTCTCCCAGCACGGCAGCGAGCAGTGGATGGGCCAGACGCTCAACCACGACCCGGCGTACTGGCGGGCCGACGCGGCTCGCGAGCGCGACTACGAGGACGTGCCAGTCCACCCCGATTACCTGCTCGCCTGCGTCATGGGCATCACCGTCGAGGACCTCTCGGAGAAGGGCGGCTACTTCCTCGGGCGCGACGACGTACAGTTCCACCGCCCGGCGACCCCGGGAACGCTGCTGGCCGTCACCTCGACCGTCGTCGACACGCGGACCTCCTCGTCACGGCCGAAGTACGGCATCGTGACGTGGGAGACGGAGGGCCGCGACCGCGAGACGGGCGAGACGCTGGTGACCTACCGGCGGACGAACATGATTCCGCGCCGGGAGCCCGCGGCGACCGACGGCGGCGCGGTCGGCGAGCAGGACGCGGGCGGTCCGACGCTCCCCGACACGCTACTCTCGCCCGACGGCGAACACTTCGCGGACTTCCAGCGGGCGCTCGACACCGCTCGTGAGGAACAGGCCGCCGTCGCCTACCGCCACGAACGCGGCCGGACGATGGACGACCAGCTTGTCGCCGGCCTGCCGCTGGCGACGCTCAACACCGCGCGCCAGCACCACAACCGCGACGAGATGGCCGACTCGCCCTCGGGCGACATCGTCGCCTATGGCGATGTGACCCGCTCGATTGCGCTTGCCCACGCCCGCTCCGACGAGGCGACCTACCGGGAGCACCGGTTCGCAGACGAGCGGTTCCACGACTTCGTCACGCTGGGCGACACCGTCTACGGCTTCACCCGCGTCCTCGATTGTGACCCCGACGCCGGACCGGAGCGGGCCGGCGCGGTCACGTTTGAACACGTCGCGTTCAATCAAGAGCAGACCCCGGTCTACTCTGGCCGGCGAACCGCACTCATCCAGCGAGACACATGACACGACTCTGCCGCACCTTCCAGACCGCACCGGCCGCGATTCCGAATGACAACAGCGCGAAGTTCCTCGTCTCGGGGCTGACGAGCGAGGGGTTCCAGGCCCCGGACTGGCTCGTCCCCGACATTGAGGACGGCACCGCGCCGTCGATGAAAGACGAGGCCGTCGATAACATCATCGAGCACGTCCCGGACCACGCCGACGACTTCGCCGGGGACATCCTTCCGCGCGTGGAGTGGGCCTACGACGACGCCGACGCCCGCGAGCGCGGTATCGAGCAGGTGACCCGCCTCGCGGCTGAGGTCGGCGAGGAACTCGACGGCTTCGTCTTCCCGAAAACCGGTCGCCTCGACGACGTGCGTGACGCTGCGGGGGTCGTCGCCGACGCGGAGCGCGACGCCGGGCTTCCCGAGGGGACGCTGGAAATGGCAATCATTCTGGAGACAGCGCCGGGCCGCTCGGACCTGCGCGAGATTTGCCAGTACGCCACAGATACCCGGCTCTCCGGGCTCGTGTTCGGGCCGGTCGACTACACAGCGGAACTCGGCGGTCGCACACTCGACGGCGAGCGGCCCCGCTGGGACGGCCTGCTTGAAGCGCTGTCGAACGAGACGAGCGCGGCCGACATCGTCGCCATCGGCGGCCCCTTCGACCAGCTGTTTCACGAACGGGCCGGCGTGACCTACTACAACGCCGAGGGCTACGCCGACCAGGTCGAACACGAGGCGACCATCGGCATCGACGGGTCGTGGTCGCTACACCCCAAGCAGACCGAGCAGGCCAACCGCATCCACATGCCCACGACCGAGGAACTGGAGCGGGACCTCCACAAGATCGAGTCGTTCAACGAGGCCAAACGCGAAGGGACCGGCGCGGTCGTCGTCGACGGCCAGATGGTCGACGAGGCGACCTACAAGAACTTCGCGAACACGGTCAAGACAGTGCGCGCCATCGACGAGACCCACCCCGCCCAGACTGCGGAGTACTACGACGGCGACCTGCTGGCGCGGGCGACCGACGTGGACCTGATTTTCGGCTGAGACAGCGACCCTCTTTTCGGCTATTCGAAATACGCCGCCAGCCGCGCGGCCGCCTCGTCGACCCGGGGCGTCACGAGCGCGAACCGTATCCAGTCGCTCCGGGATTCGCCGAACGCCTCGCCGGGCATCCCGGCGACGCCGGCCTCGTCGATGAGTTCGTACACGTTCTCGAACGACCCGGGGAAGTCGGGGAACCGCGCCATCACGTAGAAGCCGCCGTCCGGGCGGTTGTACTCGGCCCCGGCCTCTGCCAGTGCGGTACAGAAGTCATCAACGCGCTCTTCGAGCCGCCGTCGGCAGGCGGCGTAGTAGTCCGGACTCGTCGTCTTCAGCGCCCGCAAAACGGCGTACTGGGCCGGTCGGCTTCCGGTGACGTTCGTGAGCATGTGCTGGGTCCGGGCGCGCTCTATGAGCGAGCCGGTGGGACCGTCCTCTGGTGGGAAGATAGCGTAGCCGACCCTGAACCCCGTTATTGCCATCGTCTTCGAAAAGGAGTTGGTGGCGACGACGTGGTCTGAGTCGGCGTGCAGCGCCGAACTGAACCGGCCCGCGTAGTCGAAGTGGTCGTACACTTCGTCACTGAGCAGTAGCGCGTCGTACTCCTCGGCGATGGCAGCGAACTCGGCCATCGCGTCGGCGTCGTACACCGCGCCGGTGGGGTTGTTCGGGGAGTTGACGACGATGACGGCCGTCTCGTCGCTCGCGGCCGCCCGGACGTCCGCGGGGTCCAGCCGATTTGCTTCGTCGACTGGAACGAATGAGATGTCTGCGCCGATGAAGTTCGCTCGGCCGGCGTAGTAGGGGTAAACGGGGTCAGTCAGGAGAATCTCGTTGCCATCGAAGTGGTGGAGCCCGCCGGTCATCGCGAGGTGGTTCGCCTCGCCAGCGCCGTTCGTGACGAGGACGCGGGTCCGGTCCACGCCGCGCCGAGCGGCGATTTCGTCGCGGAGCGGTGTCAGCCCAACGGATGGCGGATACTGGTAGTCGTCGGCCGGGGCCTCGGCGTAGTCCCTGAGCCCGTCCCGAAGCCCCTCGGGCGGGTCCCAGTCGGGATTGCCCGACACCATGTCCACCACGTCCCGGTCGGCCCGGGCCGCGTACTGCATGACCCGGAAGAACTGGGGTTCCGTGTAGTCCATACGGGCTCTGTGGCCGCCGGCTCCGTCTGCTTTTCTGTCTACTGGCGGACGTACAGCGTCAGTCCACCAAGCACCAGCAGCAGTAGCCCCCACAGGAGGTCCGACCCCGGCAAGACCCACAGGAACAGCGTCACGAGGCCCGACGTAACGAGTGACCAGCCAAGCGTCGTCTGATAGCTCATACGCCCATTTATGTCTCTAAACTGAAATACCCCGGCCTGGGATGAACGCTTATTCGCCCGTCACGACAATTACCGCTAATGACAGACGACACAGCGGACCTGGTCGAGAAGCGCGTCGGCAAGCGTCTCCGGGAAGCCGATGCCACAGTCGCTACCGCGGAGTCCTGTACCGGTGGTCTCGTCGGCTCGAAAATAACAGATATCCCCGGCTCAAGCGATTACTTCGACCGCTCGCTGGTCACCTACTCCTACGAAGCCAAGCGGGAACTGCTGGCCGTCTCGCGTGAATCGCTGGATGCCCACGGTGCAGTGTCGGAGCCGGTCGCCGCGGAGATGGCTCAGGGCGTTCGCGACACCGCCCGGACCGACTGGGGCGTCGCCACAACCGGCGTTGCTGGGCCGAGCGGCGGTTCGCCGGAGACGCCTGTCGGGACGGTGTACATCGCCGTCGCCGAGGCGGCCCCATGGGGAACCAACGAGTCCGGCGTGACGGTATCTCGCTACGAGTTTGACGGCACCCGTCGCGAAATCAAAGCGGCCATCGCGACACAGGCGCTCCGGGACCTGGAAACCGCCTTACAGGAGTAGTAAGCCATTTCAGTCGGGACACAGACGGTCAGGTAGATGAACAAACGTGGGCACGTCCTGAACGCCGTCCTCCTGAGCATCGGACTGGGGTACGTTCTCGACCCATCGGGCGACGTGACGACTTTCGCGACAATCGCGGAGGTGTTTCTCCCCGTCGTCCTGGGCGCACTGTTCCCCGATGTCGACACGGCCTTCGGCAAGCACCGCAAGACGCTGCACAACATCCCTGTCCTCATCATATTCCTGGCCCACCCACTGTATCACGGCGGTAATCTCCAGTGGGTGTGGCTCGGCGTCCTCACGCATTACGTGCTGGACTACTTCGGCTCCCGCCGGGGCATTGCCCTGTTCTACCCGTTCTCGGACACGGAGTACGGCTCGCCGACGGGCGTTACAACGTCCAGCGACCGCGCCGAAGCCGTTACCGTCGTGATTACCGCCTTCGAACTGCTCGCGGTCGCCCTGCTTGTCCACGTCCTCCCGCAGTATCTGCCGCCGGTGGTCAGAACCTTCGTCGTCGACAACAGCGCATTTCTGGTTTAGTACACCTTCACGTCGTTGAACCGACCGTCGTACGCGACGTGGTCGGGGTGCGTCGGCTCGGTCCCCTGCAGCATCAGCCGGTCGAACTTGCCCCACGTGTTTTCCAGCCCCAGATGTGCCCACTCGACCGCCCGCCGGAGGTCGTGTGAGAGCCCGTCGCGATGGAACAGCGACCGCTCCACGTCGTTTTTCAGTGCCGTACTGAGCGCCGCCACGTCGTCGAACGCCTCGGCGAAGGTCACGTACGCCTCACCGACGGTCCCACGGACGTGGGCATACGACGAGACGAACGGCTCGTGACCGGTTGCCGACGTGAACGACTGCGCGCGGTCCCGGTGGTGGGACAGCTGTTTGGGGTTGTACACTTCCAGCGCGTCGATACTGTCCTCGTACGCTTCGATGTCATCCAGTCCGAGACTGACATTGAGAAAGCCGGGATGGGGGACGAGGACGGCCGCGTCTTGGCGGTCCAGTTCTCGCATCGCGCCGTCGAAGGTAATGAAATCTGGAATCGGCGCTTCGAGACCGATGGCCAGTACGTGCCGGCGCTGTTGCCAGGTGCCAGTAAAGATCTCTCTGGCCGGGAACACAGTCAGCTCTTCGTCGGAAAACGCCTCTGCTTGCCGCCGTATCTCCGGGAGCCGCGTGAAATGCGGCGCGTACACCAGCGCGTCGAGGCCACGTGCCTTCGCGCGCTCGACGACCCCGTCGTCGAGCACTTTCACGTGGAGATCAACGGCGTACCCCTCGGGTTGCACGGTCGACGCTAACTCCGTACTGCCATTAGGGGTTTCCGTTTCGGCAGTCTGCGAGACAGACGGCTGACAGGTGGCAGCCAACGTTTTTAACCCCGCGTCGCCTGCCACTGAGCAAATGCCACGCTGGGAGTGCGACATCGAAGGGGACGACAGACAGTTCGACCGCGTCGAGGAACTCATCATCCACCAGTCGGTCGAACACGACCGCATCGAGTGCAAGGTCTGTGGTGCCGTCGTCCCCGACGGCTACTTCGCTATCAAGCACGCGTTCGACGAACACTCCCGCGCGGAGTACGTTCGCGCCTACGACGCCTCTGCCGCTGAGGTCCGCCGCCGCGAACAGATCAAGGAGTCCGTCGAGGCCGCCGCCAACATGAGCGAAGTCATCGATCGACTGGAAGGCGGCGAAGCGTAGCGACCGCCGTTTGTTTTACCGCGCCGCCTGACCAGATAGTGGTCACTGGAAACTAGTTTGAAAACGCAATGTAATCGCTTTTTGCCGGCTTACTCCGCTATGATTCGAGGTGAACGGAGAGCTATCGCTCTTCTGAGTCAAGAACCCGGATCTGGTCACCACGCACGGTCACCGGAATCGGGACCGTCGCCTCGTACAGTTCGACGGTGACCTGGTCCTTGCCCTCGTCGATGCGCTGGACCTGTGCCTTCTCGCCCTTGAACGGGCCGGCGATGAGTTCGACGATGTCGCCCTCTGCGATCCCTTCCACGTCGGGTTTCGGGGAGAGGAAGTGCTCGACTTCCGCCATCGAGGACTCCCCCTGCACGACGCCGTTGGCGTGGGGAATCTCGTCGAGGATACGGTCGAACACCGCAGCGTCGTCGGCTTCCACCATCACGTAACTCGTCAGCGAGTCCGGCGCGAGCGCGGCGTGAATCTCGTCTTCCTCGCGGGAGATGATCATGTCCGCGACGGTGCGTTCCTGGCTGGCCGTGGTTTTGACTGCGTAGATCCCCATCGGTTTACACCGGCTTGCTGCCAGGTACGAAGGTCATCACGGCGAAGATGATGAACCCGAGCAGTCCGACCAGCGCGATGCCCGCGCCGGCGATTTTCGCGATCTGGGAGAACTCCTCCCACGACGGCGTACTCGCAAGTTTGAGTACGCGGATGTAGGAGGTGAGATCGTATGGAACGTCCATAGCGGGTCGTACCCACTGGTGGCTTTTCTATATTGTGGTGCGCGGCGACGACTCGAACCGCTCACAGTGTATCGCGTCATCAAAAAACGTAGTCGACAGAGAGAGCGATACCCGGAACGGGCGTTCCGAACCCGTTCGATCAGTCGTCAGTCAGCGCAGTTCCGCCCGCTCCGTGCGTCCCCAGATCGCTACCGTCACCGGCATCGCTGGTTTCGAACTGGTCGATAAGCTCCTTGAGGTCAGTCGCCTGACTGGAGAGCGACTGTATCTTCTCGGTGACCTCTGTGATCGACGCCGTCTGTTCCTCGGCGGACGCGGCGACGTTTTCTGCCTCGGCAGATGTCTCCTCGCTGATCGAGCCGACTTCCTCGGCCATCGAGACGACCTCTTCCATCGAGGCGGCCTGTTCGTCGGTCGCGTCGCTGATAGCCTGCACGCCGTCATTGGCCTCGTTGACCTGCTGGACGATACTGGTCAGCGCGTCGGTCGCGTTTTCGACCGTCTCTTTCCCGGTGTCGACGCTCTCACCCATTTCCTGCATGTCCTCGACGGTGGTGTCCGTCCGGGACCGAATGTCGTCGATCATCGACTCGATATCAGTCGTCGCTTCCTGCGTTTCCTCGGCGAGCGTCTTGATCTCGCGGGCCACGACAGCGAACCCTTCGCCCGCCTCACCGGCCCGCGCAGCTTCGATGTTCGCGTTGAGCGCGAGCATATTCGTCTGTTCCGCGATTTCGTCGATGAGCGTCGTGACCTCGCCGATGCGCTCCATCTCCTCTGCGAGGGACTCCACCTGTTCGATAGCCTCGGTGGACTTCCGTTCGAGCGCCTCGATTTCAGCGGCGGCCTGCTCGGCGTATTCGCGGCCGGACTCGCCGTCGTTGACGGCCTGCTGGGACTTCGACGCGACTTCGTCGGTCGACGAGGTGATTTCCTCGACGGTCGCCGACAGGTCGGTCATCTCGTCGCTCACCTGCTGGATGTTCCGGTTTTGCTCGTCAGCGCCTTCGGCGATCTGTTGCACCGACTCGCTCACCGACTCGCTGGCCGACCGCACTTCCTGTGCGCTCGCGGAGATCGTCTCCGTCGAACTGTCGACAGTGCCGGCGAACCCTTCGATGCGGTTGACCGTTCGTTCGAGTTCCGCGATCATCTCGTTGAAACTCTCCGCGATGTCGACCATCGCGTCGTAGTCGCTATCGGTCGCCATCCGCTGGGTGAGGTCCCCGTCTGCCGACTTGTCCATCACTTTGCTGAACTCGGCCGCCTTGGCTTCGAGGGCAGCCGCCATCGACTCGGCGTCTTCCTTCGCCGCCTCCGCCTCGTCTCTGGCGGCCTCGACATCGGTGATCAACGTCTGGATGTCCTCGCCCATCTCCTCCAGCGCCGCACCGAATTCGCCGGGGATGCTCTCTTCGAGCGCCGGGTCGTCGAACCGCTTTGCAGCGAGTGCGTCGGCCTGGTCTGCGGCGGTCGTCAGGTACGCCTGCATCGATGCGAAGGAGTCGTACAGCTGTCCCATCTCGTCGACGCGAGTGGTCTCTGGAAGGGTGCTGTTGATCTCACCTGCGGCGATGTCCTCGGCGCTTTCAGCGACACGGGCGAGTGCGTTCGCGGTTCCGCGCCCGATTGTCACCCCGACGACAAACAGCGCCCCGACGGCAAGCGCAAGCAGGAGCGCGATGTTCTGGGAGACAGCCGACTGCAGTGCGAACGCGCGGTCCTGGGGCACGTGATACAGCAACGCCCACTCAGTGCCAGTCACTGGCGTGTACGCCATCACGTACTGCCCGTCTTCCATCCCCGTTCTGGCGGAGACAGATTTGTAGCCGGTTTCGCCGTTCAGTGCCGCTTCGACACTCGTATCGGTCGCGTCCCCGGTTGCCGCGTACTCTTCGAGAATCGAACTCTTTCGGTTGTCGAGGATGATCTGGCCGTCCGATCCGACGACTTTCACGTCGCCGGTCGCAAACGGTGACGTGAACTCGTGGGAGCGAGCCTCGAGCGACGCCGTCAGTACGACGTATTCGTCACTGCCGGAGACGGGCTGGACGAAGGCGATAACCGATTCGTTACCGCTCTGGTACGCTTCGGACGTGCCCGTCGGTCCCGACGAGACAACTGCCCCACTCGCGTCGGTCCACGGATCGTCAACGTCGCTCAGTGCGACGCCGTTCAGGTCGTCGTCGGTGCTGGCGGTGACTGTACCGTCAGCAGCGTCGACGTAATGCAGCGCACGGACGTCTCCCGGAAGCCCGATGAGCTTCTGTTCGAGCCACCGCTGGTGTTCTGTGTCCGAGGTTGACTCGGATCGGTCACCGATAGACGCCGCGAGGAACGCCGCCGTAGATTGCTTGTTCGAGACCCAGCTCGACACAGAACTCGACTGCGACTCCGCAACGCCGAGGATCTGCTCCTCAGTCTGTGACTCGACCAGCGACCCCGTGTCGAGGTGGATCGCTGCGCCGCCGAGCGCGAGGATGACGACAACACCGAGCAACAGGACGCCGAACTTCGCGGCGTATCGCCGCCGAATAACGTCAGGGAGCGCACGTTCCGTCGCCTGCACCATCCGGCTGGGGAGTGAACTCATTGATTGCCTCCTGATTTGAAGAACCGTGACTGGAGTAGCTCCAGCGACTCGACCGACCCGTCCGTGACCCGTTCGATCAGATACGAACTCAGCGGTTCGAGATTCGCTGTCAGATCAACGCTTCCGGACGCGCCCTGATAGTTCACCGCTCGACCGGCCTCAGTGAGTGACCGAACACGACCGAAGTCGCCGACTGAAACAGTGTGCCCGGACCCGCCGGAGACCGACTGAATAGTCTCGGCGATTGCCGGACCGCTGGCTTCACCGGCCTGCTCGGCGGCACACGCCATCAAAAACAGCGCGTCATAGGCATTGACCGAGTACGCTCTTGGCTGGTCGATATCCGAGAGCCGCCGAACGAGTTCGAAGTACGCCTGGGTCCGCGCAGAGGACAGCGACGCGCTGTAGAACCCGTCGTAGTACGACGGGAGGTCACCGCCGAACATCCCAGCGGACAACACCCACGGAACGTCGTACTCCGACTGGCTGTATGCATCAAGGATGCCCCGCTCCTGCCCGGAGACGCTGGTGAAGGTGACGGCATCGGGGTCGTTCTGGAACACCTCCGCAAGCGTGTCGTCGAACGATTCTGACGACGGGTCGTACCGAACATCGGCGACAACCTCGGCGTCCAGCGCCTCACGCTGTGCCGCTGCCAGTCCAGCACCGAATGAGTTGTCGATGCTCAGTAATGCGACGGAATCAGCGTCGATGTACAGCGAGTCGTCGACGACCTTCGCCATTACTACCGCTTGCGTCCCGTCGCTTGGCACCGTTCGGCCGAAGTATTTCCGCCCGTTGGCTCGACCGGCAGTCGATAGCTGCGGAGCAGTACTGGCCGGGCTGACCTCCATAATCTCGTCGCTGGCCGCCTCCGGTGCGAGAGCGAGCGACGCGTCACTGACGAGGCCACCGACGAAGCCAATGACACCACGATCGACGAGCGTCCGGTACTGCTCGACAGCGGTTTCTGCGTTCGCTTCAGTATCAAGGATAGTCACTTCGACATCGTTCCCGCGGATACCACCGGCCGCGTTGACATCGCTCGCTGCCTGCTCGACCATGCGCTTGCCGTGTTGCCCGAGTGGGGCGAGCGCACCACTGAGCGGAAGGAGCGCACCAAACTGCACAGTGCCACCGCTCCCGTTCAGGGAACCAAGGCAGCCAGATGAGATGCCCAAACCTCCGGCTGCCAGACATTTTTTGAGTACACCACGCCTCGAGTCTGAGTACATGAGCAAAGAATCTGAATTTCCGGATAAACGCTTTTCGGCGAGAGTATCATTTATGATAGCAAAATGTAGATAGAGATGTACGTAACGGTGATTAGAGGGAAGTAAAAACCGGGGCGACGAGGCAGATTAGTCGACGTAGTCGATGTCTTCGCCGAGTTGCTGGGCGGCCTTCTCCTGTTCGGCCTCACTCTGACCGTAGATCTGTGGGCTCTCGACGCCGGTGACGACAATCATCGTCTCCATCTTGCCCTCGAACTCGTTGTTGACCGACGCGCCCCAGATGATGCGAGCGTCGGGGTCGATGCGGTCGTAGATTTCCTCGACGACGCCCTCGGCTTCCTCGATGCTCATGTCTGGACCACCGACCACGTTGACGAGCGCAGAGTTCGCGCCGTCGAACTCCACGTCAAGCAGCGGCGAGCGGAGCGCCGAGCGGATAGAGTCCTGGGCCTTGTTCTCCGAGTCGGATTCGCCGAGACCAATCATCGCGACGCCGCCGTTCTCCATGATGGTCCGAACGTCGGCGAAGTCCACGTTGACGAGGCCGGGCTTGGTGATGAGTTCAGTCATGCCCTTGACCGAGCGCATGAGCACGCGGTCGCAGATTTTGAACGCGTCCTGCAGTGGCATGCTGGGTGCGTAGTCGAGCAGGCGGTCGTTCGGGACGACGATGACCGTGTCAGAGACGGAGCGGAGGCGTTCGAGGCCAGCGTCGGCGTTGGCGCGCCGTCGCTCCCCCTCCGCAGTAAAGGGAATCGTCACGATAGAGATGGTGAGCGCGCCGGCTTCCTGGGCGGCCTGTGCGACGACCGGGGCCGCGCCGGTACCGGTGCCGCCGCCGAGACCCGCGGTGACGAACACCATATCCGAGCCGTCGATAGACTGCTGGATGTCCTCGATGTCCTCCTGTGCGGCCTCCTCGCCGATCTTCGGGACCGAACCGGCCCCGCGGCCGCCGGTGCGCTTGCGGCCGATGAGAATCTTCGTGTCAGCAGCGACCTCATCGGCGAGGTGCTGTGCGTCGGTGTTTGCGGCGACGAGCTTGGCCCCGTGGATGCCTTCCTCCATCATCCGGGTGACCGTGTTCCCGCCGGCACCGCCACAGCCAACGACGGTGATCTTCGTCTCTAGGTCTTTGACGACGCTTGCCAGTTCCTCGTCGGACATCGTCCCCGACGTGGACATGTCCTGTGACGGCGAGGATGTAGTTTCGTTTACATTCCCTCCGTCCGCGTCCTCCCCGTCTTGTTCTGCCTCGTCGATAGCGTCGTCAATTATCGAATCCATAATTTAAAGCGTCCTTGCAGACGAATAGTTATTAGTTTTCCCCCTCTGTCTGACGCTCGTCTGACGTGTTGAGTCCCAGTTTCGGCGGCTAACGCGCCAGTGTTCACAGCGTATATCGACGTATACGCTCGCGCTGGAAGCGCTCCGGCTCGATCTCTTCCCCGTCGATCTCGACTGACTCGCCCGAGGCGAGCTTCCCGAATTTCGGTCCTTCAGGGATGCCAGCAGTTCGCGCGAGGTCCGGATCGAACGCTGTCTCGCGGGCAACGAGTTCGTCCGCGGCCCACTCGACGCTGTCGAAGCGTCGTTCGAGGATTGCGACGAGCGGGTCGACGACCGCTTGCAGGTCCGTCCCGGCCGGACAGACAACCGGCCCGGTGAACACCGTCCCGTTTTGCTCGGTTACGTACGCGATAGACTGACCTTCGATGGTCTCACGCAGCGCTTCGCTATCGACTCCGCGTACGTCTGCGATTAGTTCGTCGGGGAGGTCGAGCACGGTCCACTCGCCGTCGTGTCCGGATGAAAGCGCTCCGAACCTGAGACCGTCGTCTACCGGCCCGACAGCGGCTTCGAGTGCCTCGACAAGGCTCAGGTCGACACCGGTCGTCTCCTGAACGAACGTCTCGCTGACGACGCGGTAGCCAAGCGATTCGATAGCCGCCTGTAGGTCCGGACGCTCGCCCTCCATGAGGGCGTAGTCGGCCGCACTGGCCCGGAAGGCGCGTTCGAGAACTGCGTCACGCTCCTCCTCGCTGTCGGCCCACTCTGCCAGCGCGTCCAGCGACCAGTTGGCGGCAATATGGCCGACTGCCCAGTCCGTCTCGCGGACGACCCGTTCGAACCGCGGAGCGTAGTGGCCGCCACCGACACCGAGGAGGTGGCGGCGCGTCCCGTTCTCCCGCGGTTTGTCGGCCGGTTCGTCCGCAAGGTCCAGTATCGCTCTGGCGGCGGCTTCGGCGGCGTCAGGGTCCTCCCACTGTGGCTCCGCACTGCCGACCTCGACGAACATCGACGGGACGCCGACGTCTGTCGGGCCGTGGTGTGTACACTCCATGCCGACCTCGTAGTCCGGTGGGGCGTGGCGCTGGAGCGCCGAAACCACGGCCGTGTGTGCACCGGGACAGGCGCGGGCGAACTGCCCGTCCTCACCGCCGTACTCCGCGACGCCGAAGTTCCCGGTGTGGTGTGCCGTCAGGAGTTCGTCCGTCTCGCCGGCGTGTTTCGATGCGAACACCAGCAGGTCGGGGTCGTCGAACGCCGCCGCGACGTTTTCGATGTCCAGATGAAGCGGCTCGAACTCGCGGAGTTCGACGCTGTCAGTCCGGTACACCGTGCCGCCGCCCTCGGTATCGGGCCGCGTGTTGTCGACGTGAGTGTCCCAGTCTCGCAGCGAGCGCAGGTGCTCCCCAATGTGAGTCGACGCCGCGTCAGCGTGTGACACAACGATGCCGAGCATCAGTCCGCGTTCTCCAGATTGGCGGGTTCACGACCCATTGCGGTCCGGACGGCGTCTCCGGCCAGCCCGAACAGGTGTTTCAGCGCCTCGCGCCGCTGGACGAACAGTCCGGCCCCGATGACGACATACAGCCCCGTGTACGCCAGCAGGAGGTCGTGACTCGATATGGGCACAGCGACGAGGTCCCTGATGATAGCGAACTCCAGACCCACCTGCGAGATGAACAGCACGAACAGCCCGATTGCTTCGCGGATGCTGATCTCGAAGTTGACCAGAATGGCGAGCGCAAAGAAGGACTGGGCCGCCGTAATCCAGATCTCTGCGCCCTGTCTGGCGTCGAACGGCAGCACGCTGTACCCGCCGAGCGCGATGGAGTACACCACCGCGATGGTCCCGATGAGCAGTGTCCACTGATTGAGTTTCGAGGAGATGAGGGCGTTGAACCCCGCCGTCGACCGGGCCTTGTTGACCAGCACGGCGACGACGATGAGTTCGGGCGACTCGCTGGCCAGCGGGGCGACCCACTGGATCATGAAGAACTCGGGGATGCCGTTCGCGACACCGATTTCTTCCAGCCCGTGGGCGAACGGCTCGACCGCAGTGAAAATCATTGCGCCGGAATAGCCAAATAACGCCAGAACGACGAGCGGCCGCCACGGCAGCGACCACTCCTGGAAGTACTTGGGCACGCCGACGGTGTGCTCGCTGTGTTCGATGTCGGACTTGAGCACGAGACCGATGTACGCGACGTAGAGACCGACCAGAAACAGCGTATCGAGGATACCGATACCGCCGCCGAGGGGGACGAGAAACGCCCACATTGTCGCCAGAAAGAGGAAGGAAATCTCGGTCGCGATGTCGGTGTCCAGCTGGACGGCATCGGTCAGGAAGCCGTCGCGTTTCTGGACCGCCGGGTCCCGGGTTTTCGCCGCGCGCCAGACGGTAAACACGGCGATGCCCGCCCAGCCGATGCCGATGAGGATACGGTTCGCGCCGGTCATGTTCGCGATGGCGAGGTTCGCGTCGTGACAGGCGCGAGCGAGCCCCCCGCTCGCCGACTCGATTTCTGCCGCCGTGAACTGCCGACAGGCTTCTGTCGTCGCACCGCCTGCCCCGGCGTTCCATGCGTACAGCGCGTCGACGGCGTACTCGGGAGCCACGGCAAGAATAGCGAGGACGGCGATAGCAAAGGCCCTCGGCACGTCTTTTTCGGCGGTTTCAGCGCCCCAGGCCAGCAGGAACGACGCCCCGAGAACGGCGAACCCACTGACCGCGACGGTAGTCAGGTTCCCGACTTCAATGCCGGAGATAAAGAGGTAAATCCAGCCGACGGTCAGGGCCAGCGCGACGGCAACCTGCAGCAGTGGATGACGTAGACGACTCACTGTCGGAAATGTGGCTAGGTCCGGCTGAAAAGCTTGCGAAAGTGTCGGCCGGGGCTGTGTCCCACAGAGCGTGGCGTTGATACGACCGGGGCGCGCTGACGTTGGTATGGACGTTTACGGACTCATCGGAAACCCGGTCGGGCACTCGCTGTCGCCGCCGATGCACGAGGCGGGCTACGAAGCACTGGGACTGGATGCACGCTACGTCACGTTCGAACCAGCGGCCGACTCTGGTGCCGACGCCATCGAAGCGGCGAAGACGCTCGGAATCGACGGCCTGAACGTCACGATTCCGTTCAAACAGGACGTGCTAGACGCCGTCGACCCCGCGCCGCTCGCAGAGCGCATCGGCGCGGTCAACACTGTCGACTTCGACGGCGGGACGCCGACGGGCTACAACACCGACGCCGTCGGCGCGGTCCGGGCGCTGGAGCACCACGGCGTGTCGCTGTCGGGCACAGCTGTCGTCGTCGGGGCCGGTGGCGCGGGCCGAGCGGTCGCGTTCGGCCTCGCCGACGAGGGGCTGTCGGTGCGGATTGCGAACCGTACCGAATCGAAAGCCGACGCACTCGCAGACGAGGTCCCGAACGCCTCCGGCCATGGGCTCGACTCGCTTCCCGACCTGCTTGCGGACGCCGACATCCTCGTCAACTGCACCAGCGTCGGCATGGATGAAGATGCGACGCCGGTCCCCGCTGACGCGTTGCACGGCGAACTCGCGGTGCTCGATGCGGTGTACACGCCGATTGAGACCCGCCTGCTACGGGACGCGGCAGCCGTAGGTGCAACGACCGTTGACGGCGCGTGGATGCTCCTGTATCAGGGGGTCGAAGCGTTCGAACGCTGGACTGGCGAGGACGCGCCCGTGGATAGGATGAACAGCCAGTTGCGCGAACGCCTGTAGCGGACCGGTCACCAGCAAGAGATTTGTGTAGGGGATAAATAGGTTCATGTATGGGTCTGCTTCAGAAATTGAAATCCGCCCTCGGGCTTGACGGGACTGGGTCAGCCACGTCGGGAACGAACCGCGACGTGGACGTGACCGTCGAGCGAGAGCCCTCTACTGAAGACGAAGACGCTGTGAAGGGGACGAACACCGCCGCAACTACCGAGACCCACACATCCGATACTGCGGACGGGGCCGGGACCGAATCAGGGGATGGGAGTGGAACAGCCACGCAGGCAGACGAGTCGGAGACTGCAGCGTCACCGACCACCGTCGACGGCGAATCAGAATCAGTGACCGATGATTCTACCACGGAGTCCGAGCCAGAAACAGCGGTCGACGACGACGCTGGCGACTCGGCACCCACCGATGATGAGGAACCAGCCGAGGCTGCTGATGGGGACGCGGCTGAGACCGATGACGGGGAAAGTACCGCCCCGGTGACGGAGATCAAAGGTATCGGTCCCGCCTACGCTGATCGGCTCGCCGGTATCGGCATCGAGACTGTCGGCGAACTGGCCACTGCTGACGCAGCGGCAATCGCCGCGGACACCGACCTCTCAGAGAGCCGCGTTTCGGGCTGGATCGAGCGGGCCGAAGACTTCTGAGACAGTGGCGTTCCAGCTTTTTGTGCCGAACCGCAAGGGAATTAGTCGCTGCACTGTTTTCGTTCGGTAATGCCAACGGTCGAAACCGACCGGACTACGGTCACCGATCTCGCAGCCGACGCGCCCGCAGAGGCGCGCGTCCCTGTCGAGGTTCGAGTGGACGTTGCTGACCCGTTTCTCGCCTATCGCCGGGCGCGCGACGAAACTGGTGGCGTGTATCTGGCGACGACTGGGGGCCAGTCGGGATGGGGCTACTTCGGGACCGCTCCGGCGGACTTCCGCGAGGTCGACCCCAGAGCGGGTGGGGCCTTCGCTGCACTGACCGAGTTCCTCGATGGCGAGGAACTGGTCCGCGGTGACTGTGACGTGCCGTATCCCTGTGGAGCCGTTGGCTGGCTCTCCTACGATGTGGCGCGGGAACTGGAGTCACTGCCCGACAGCGCCGACGCCGACCGCGCGCTCCCGAACCTACAGGTAGCTCGCTACGACCGCTTCGCCGCCTGGGAGGAACCTCGCGGTGAGCCGGTGACGTTGCGCGTGACGGCCTGTCCGCGGGTCGGTGACTTCGAGACGCCAGCACTGGCCTACGAGTTCGGCAAACAGCACGCGCTGGACCTGGCTCGGGCGGCCGCACAGGGCGACCCTGCTGTCGGGGAGCCGCCGGTCGAGACCGACGAAGCGACCTTCGAGAGCGACTGCACGCGCGAGTCATTTGCTGACCGGGTCCGAACGGTCAAGCAGTACATCCGCGACGGCGACACGTTTCAGGCGAATGTCTCCCAGCGCCTCCGTGCCCCCGCTGCGGTCCATCCGGTCGAGGCCTTCGACGCGCTTCGGAGCGGGAACCCCGCCCCGTACTCGGCCCTGCTCGAGTTCCCCGGCGTCGACCTCGTCAGCGCCAGTCCGGAACTGCTCTTGCACCGCGATGGCGACCGAATCGAGACCGAACCGATTGCTGGCACCCGGCCACGGGGCGAGACGCGCGAGGCCGACGACCGCCTGGAGACGGACCTGCTGGACGACGAGAAGGAACGGGCCGAACACGCGATGCTCGTCGATCTGGAGCGCAACGACCTCGGAAAAGTAAGCAAATTCGGCAGCGTCGAGGTGTCGGACTACCGCCGCGTCGACCGCTACTCCGAAGTGATGCACCTCGTCTCGGTCGTCGAGGGGCGACTCCGCGACGGCGCGACTCTGCAGGACGCCATCGCGGCGGTGTTCCCCGGTGGCACTATCACCGGCGCGCCCAAGCCACGGACGATGGAGATAATCGACGAGGTCGAGGCCACGCGGCGGGGACCCTACACGGGTTCTATCGGTCTATTCGGCTTCGACGGTCGGGCGACGCTGAACATCGTCATCCGGACTTTAGTCCGCTACGCCGAGGAGTACCACCTTCGTGTCGGTGCCGGCGTGGTTCACGATTCAGACCCGGACAGCGAGTATCAGGAGACGCTGGACAAGGGCCGCGCGCTCGTCAACGCCGTCGACGAGGCGCTCGGGAAGCGCGTCGACCTAGCGATGGAGGACGAGCAATGAGCGGCCATCGTGGCGGCAGTGACTCGACGGCTGACTCGCTGGCGCCGACCGTGTTGGTCGTCGACAACTACGATTCCTTCGCGTACAACCTCGTCCAGTACGTCGGCGAAGTGGTCCTCCGCCTCGGCGGGAGTGAAGGTGACGTCATCGTCCGGCGCAACGACGCCATCGACATCGAAGACATCCGAGAGATGGACCCCGACGGTATCGTCGTCTCGCCGGGGCCGGGGACGCCCGAAGAGGCGGGCGTCTCGATGCCGATATTCGAGGAGCTGGAATACCCCACACTGGGGGTCTGTCTCGGACACCAGGCGCTGTGTGCGGCCAACGGCGCGCCCGTCGGCCACGCCGAAGCGGTCGTCCACGGCAAGTCTTCGTCGGTTACCCACGACAGCACAGGGGTGTTCGAAGACATCCCGGACCCGTTCGACGTCGGCCGGTACCACTCGCTTGCGGTCGACCGCGAGGCCCTCCCTGATGCGCTGACTGAGACAGCGTACACCGTCAGCGACGACGCTGGGACCACTGTGGCCCCCGATTCAGTCGCCACTGCTACCGTCGACGGCACGGACGAGTCGCAGGTCGTCATGGGCGTCCGCCACAGTGACCGCCCGCACATCGGCGTCCAGTTCCATCCCGAAAGCATCCTGACCGACCACGGCAAGACCATGATCGAGAACTTCTGCCTGCTATGCAATACCACGTAAACGGGGCGCTCGTCCCCGAAGACGAGGCAACGGTGTCAGTGCGCGACCGCGGGTTCATGTACGGCGACGCGGCGTTCGAAACGCTCCGGGCCTACGGCGGCGAGCCGTTCCAGTGGAACGCCCACCGCGAGCGCCTCCAGCGGACGGCTGAGACGCTGGGCTTCGCCGACGCCGTGCCTGATGACCTCCGAGAGCGTGTGGACGAGACGCTCGCGGCCAACGACCTCGACGAGGCCTACGTCCGACTGTCTGTCACGCGGGGTGTCCAGCCCGGAAAGCTTACTCCGGGACAGGATGTCGACCCCACTGTCATCGTCATCTGCAAGGGACTGCAGCGTGGCGGACTCAACGGCAAGCGCGTCTGGGACGGACCGGCGTCGGTCCAGACGGTCCGGACCCGGCGGATTCCCGGCGCGGCCGTCCCGGCGGACGCGAAGACGCATAACTACCTCAACGGGATTCTCGGCAGACTCGAACTCCGGAAAGCCGCCGCTGGCGGCGAACCCGCCGACGAGTGTCTCATCCGGGACACCGACGGCAATCTGGCCGAAGGGGCGACGAGCAACCTCTTTTTCGTCACGGACAACGGCCTCCGGACCCCGAGTACGGATCTCGACCTGTTGCCGGGGGTCACCCGCGACGTGGTGCTGGACATCGCCCGCGGCGAGGACTTCCCAGTCGAGACCGGCCACTACTCGCTCGATGCGCTGCGCGACGCCGACGAGGCGTTTCTCACGAACTCGACGTGGGAGATCCGCCCCATTGCGACCGTCGACGGCATCTCCGTTGGGAGCGGGCCGATGACGAAACTCCTTCAGCGGCTGTTCGACGAGCGAATCGAGGAGCGACATTACTGAGACCGATTCAGTTCTGGCGTTCATCCCTTCAATACGAGAATAGAGCCGGGACCGGCGGTTTGAAACGCCTTACTTCCTAACAGGCGTGTAGTATGGACGAGGACAGCCGTATCGTCGCGCTGGAGGAAGTGCCCGATGACGGAACGTTTCTGTTCACTGTTCGCGACGGGTTCGACACGAAGGAAGCGATTATCGTCGAATTGTCGGACGCGGTCGTCGCGTTCGAAAACTACTGTCCACACTGGACAGATGTCCGACTTGACAAAGGCAGCGGGGCGACGGTTCGGAATGGGCAACTCGTATGTGAGAAACACGGGGCGACGTTCGAATCCGATTCGGGGCTGTGCAACTACGGCCCCTGCGAAGGGGCTGTTCTGGAAGAGGTCTCGGTCACCACCGAGAACGGCGTCGTCTACCTGACCGACGAACGCTACGAGTTCGAAAACCAGGGGCCGTCAGGCGACCACGACCTCTCCTCGCGCGGCCGGATTGGCTTCTCAGGGAACTGAACGGACAGAATCAGTGCGGTCGGGCATCATACCTGTATCAACTGATCCGGTATGCCGGCTCCGAGACGGCCTCGCATTTACACTCCGGACACCGACTCGGTCGGTTTGTCAGGTCGTCGAAGTCCGTGAAGCCGCACTCCTCGCACTCCGGCGGCGCGACGAGGAGCTGTTCGTCGGTCGATTCCAGCGACTTTGCGATATGCTCTACGTGCGTGAGCGCGTCGCTGGTCTGTATTTCGAACTCGTTTGCGATTGTCCCTGCAGCCATCGCTTCGTCGCGTAGTTGGTCAGCGATGCGCTGGCGCGTCGTCCGACTTGCCTCGCGCATGGGAACAGTTCGCATCCGCCTGTTATAGGCTTTGTTCTGTTCTCGGAGCGCCGCAGTAGCGCTCTCTCAGTGTTCCTGTCTCGGCCACGATACTTTATCACCGACGGCGGTGAATAGCGACACCCAATGTTCGATAGAATCCTCGTTCCGACCGACGGCAGCCCCGGGTCCGAGCGCGCCTTCGAGGTCGCTGCGACGCTTGCCAGCACTCACGATGCAGCGGTCCACGTCCTCTCGGTCGTCGACGAGCACGGCCCCACAGACGACGACTGGGACTACGACGGTGGCACCCCGGCAGAGGCCTTCATCGAATCGCAGGCCGATCACGTCGACACCGAGGGCCTGTCCGTCACTCCTGCCGTCCGCGAGGGAGTCGTCCACGACGCGGTTCTCGACTACACCGACGAGAACGATATCGACCTCATCGTCATGGGAACCCACGGTCGGACCGGCGTCCGACGGTTCCTTCTGGGCAGTGTCACCGAAAAGGTCGTCCGCCTCGCCGATGTGCCGGTCCTCTCGGTCAAGGCCGACGCTGAGCCGGGGACCGTCTCGTTTGACGACATTCTTCTCCCGACCGACGGCAGTAGCGGCGCAGAGGCAGCTATTGAACCGGCTGGCGCGCTCGCAAGCGCAACCGATGCCACTGTCAATCTTGTTTCGGTCGTGGACACGCGGTCGCTCGGTATCGATGTCGGATCGACTGTCATCGTCGACGAACTAGAGTCGGTTGCGACGGATGCTGTCGGGGACGCGTCCGACCGACTCTCCGGGCTGGGAGTCGAGACTGTCGAGACAGCTATCACTCACGGCGTCCCGTATCGGGCCATCCTCGACGCTATCGAGGATACTGATGCCGACCTCGTCGTCATCGGGACTCACGGCCGCACCGGTGTCGACCGCTACCTCCTTGGTAGCGTCGCGGAAAAGCTGGTCCGAACGTCGCCGGTACCGGTGATGACTGTTCGAGCACCAGACGCCGGTGGCGAGAGCTAACACCGTTACCACCGGTCAATCGGTGAGTTAGCAGGCGGGACGACGCTCGAACGGCGCTGGGCCGAGCTATCCGAAGTTCTCGACCTTTGCGTCGTCAGTGCTGACGCCGGCGGCTTCGAGCGCTTCCGTGGCGGCATCGAGGAAGTCCGCGAAGCCGTAAATGAACACTTGCCCACCGTCCTCAACGGCGTCGGCGACCGGCTCGGTCAGGGACGCCTCGCCATCGATGACCGAGACGAGCGCCCCGGCCTCGGCGAGCGCGTCCAGTCGATCCTCGTGGACCGGCGCGTCGTCCTGATACACGACTGCGGCCTCGTTGCCGTCGTCCAATGCACGCTCGGCAATACCGACCGCTGGACCGACGCCAGGGCCGCCGGCCAGCACGACGACGCGGCTCTCACCCTCGTAGTAATCCGACCCGAACGGCCCAGCGATACGGACGCCGTCGCCCGCTTCGAGCGCGCCGAGCTGCGGTGCCAGTTCGCCGTCGGGGTCGATACCGACGGTAATCTCGAAAGCCTTGTCCACCGTCGGCGAGGAGATCGTGTAGAACCGGGAGATATCCTCTCCGTCGACGGTCAATGTCAGTTTGACGAACTGACCCGGCTGTGCGTCGAAGGCATCCGGTGTCTCAAAGTCGATCGCCACGGTGCCCGGTCCGACATCTCGGACGGCAACCACGTCGAGGACTCGTTCATCCATACCCCAGAGTTACCGTGACTGTCCAAGGGGGTTACGGTCGCGGAGTTTCAGTCTAGCCGGCTCGTATTGCCGGTTTTTTCCTACATACGGGTGATTGTGCCGGTTTTCGCTCGAAACTATGCCAAAATTCACTCAAAAGCGAGTAGTACGCGCGCGGGCGCTTACGGAAGGCTTTTCCTACCACGCTGGCTACCCGAGGGATATAATGCCAGAGGACCTGAACTGGGCCATCGGCGGCGAAGCCGGCGATGGAATCGACTCCACCGGGAAGATTTTCGCGCAGGCACTCTCCCGGGCTGGTCGACACGTCTTCACCTCAAAGGACTTCGCCTCCCGCATCCGCGGCGGGTACACTGCCTACAAGGTACGGACGTCAGTCGACCGGGTTGAGAGTGTCGTCGACCGCCTCGACATCCTGATTGCACTCACCGAGCGCACCATCCACGAAAATGAGGACGAACTCCACGAGGGTTCAGTCATCATCTACGACGGTGAGCGCTCGACGATGCAGGACGTGGAAGTCCCCGGCGACGCGACGGCACTCGAAGTACCGCTGAAACGACTCGCTGAGGACGCGGGCGGGGCTATTATGCTCAACGTCGTCGCGCTGGGCGCGGCATGTGAGGTCACTGGTTTCCCCATCGAGAACCTCGACGAAAGCCTCGAAAAGCGGTTCGGCGACAAGGGCGAGGCCATCGTCGAGAACAACAAGGAAGCCGCCCGGAAGGGACAGCACTACGTCCAGGAGGAGTACGGCGAGTTCGACTACGACATGGAGACCACCGACGAGGACTACGTCCTGCTGAACGGCGACGAAGCCATCGGCATGGGCGCTATCGCCGCCGGCTGTCGCTTCTACGCCGGCTACCCCATCACGCCAGCGACGGACGTAATGGAGTACATGACCGGCCGCGTCGACCAGTTCGGCGGGAAGGTCGTTCAGGCGGAAGACGAACTCTCCGCGATCAACATGGCGCTGGGTGCGGCCCGTGCCGGTGCCCGAGCCATGACCGCCACGTCCGGGCCGGGTATCGACCTGATGACCGAGACGTTCGGGCTGGTCGCCACCAGCGAGACCCCGCTGGTCATCTGTGACGTGATGCGCTCCGGTCCCTCGACCGGGATGCCGACCAAGCAGGAGCAGGGCGACCTCAACATGACGCTGTACGGCGGGCACGGCGAGATTCCGCGGTTCGTCGTCGCGCCGACCACGGTTTCGGAGTGCTTCTGGAAGACCGTCGAGGCGTTCAACCTCGCCGAAAAGTACCAGACGCCCGTGTTCCTCGTTTCGGACCTCGCGATGGCCGTGACCGAACAGACGTTCTCCCCCGAGACCTTCGACATGGACGAGGTCGAAATCGACCGTGGCAAGGTCGTCGACGAGAACGACATCGACGCCTGGCTCGACGAGAAGGGGCGCTTCCAGGCCCACTTCGCGGCCGCCGACGGCATCTCGCCGCGGGCCTTCCCCGGGACGACCGACGGCGCACACATGACGACCGGCCTCGAACACGATGAACTCGGTCGGCGGACCGAAGATACGGACGTGCGTATCGAGCAGGTCGACAAGCGCCAGCGGAAAGTCGAGACCGCCCGCGAACAGGAGGACTTCGACTACCGCGAGTTCGGCGACCCCGACGCGGACACGCTGGTCATCTCCTGGGGTTCCAACGAGGGTGCCCTGCGTGAGGGACTGACGCTGCTGGAGGAGGACGGCTACGACGTGCGGTTCCTCTCGGTCCCGTACATCTTCCCGCGACCGGACCTCTCCGAGGAGATCGAGGCGGCCGAGGATGTCATCGTCGTCGAGTGTAACGCCACCGGCCAGTTCGCGGATGTCATCGAACACGACGTCCTCGAACGGGTCCAGCGCATCAACAAGTACAACGGCGTTCGGTTCAAGGCAGACGAACTGGCGACAGAGATCAAGCAGACGCTTGACACACCCGCGGAGGCAACACAATGAGTTCCGACGTTCGCTTCACAGACTTCAAATCCGACAAGCAACCGACCTGGTGTCCCGGCTGCGGTGACTTCGGGACGATGAACGGCATGATGAAGGCGCTCGCGGAGACGGGCAACGATCCCGATAACACCTTCATCGTCGCTGGTATCGGCTGTTCCGGTAAAATCGGAACCTACATGCACAGCTACGCGCTCCACGGTGTCCACGGCCGCGCACTGCCCGTGGGCATCGGCGTGAAGATGGCCAACCCGGACCTCGAAGTGATGGTCTCTGGCGGCGACGGCGACGGCTACTCCATCGGTGCCGGCCACTTCATCCACGCCGTCCGCCGGAACGTCGACATGAGCTACGTCGTGATGGACAACCGCATTTACGGGCTGACGAAGGGCCAGGCCTCGCCAACCTCGCGCGAGGACTTCGAAACCTCCACCTCGCCTGACGGGCCGAACCAGCCGCCGGTCAACCCGAAAGCACTGGCGCTGGCCTCCGGCGCGACGTTCATCGCGCAGTCGTTCTCATCGAACGCACAGCGCCACGCCGAAATCGTCCAGCAGGCCGTCGAACACGACGGATTCGGCTTCGTCAACGTCTACTCGCCGTGTGTCACGTTCAACGACGTGGACACGTACGACTACTTCCGCGACGCCATCGTCGACCTCGACGAGACCGACCACGACCCGTCGGACCGCGACCAAGCCAAGGACAAGATTCTCGAAAGCGAAAAGGAGTACATGGGCGTCCTGTATCAGGACGAAGACTCCGTTCCCTTCGAGGAACGCGAGGGCGTTGAGGGCTCGATGGCCGAGATTCCCGACGGCGCGCCCGAAGGCGCGATGGACCTCGTCCGCGAGTTCTACTAGTACCTTTTTCCGCCTCGGGTGCGCTTCGCGCACCTCTCGGCGCAAAAATCTACGCTAAAAAGGCCGGAATCGAGGCTCTGCCTCGATTCCGGTGAAACGGCGGCCTGCGGCCGCCGTATGCGTACCGCGGTGGCTTCTTCACTCGCTGACCACTTGGCGACAGCACATTGGCTTTGGGACTGACGCTTACACAATAGAATCGGGTTCGGACCCATATGCCGGTATCCCTAAAGAATGATATGCACGTCTTCTGGCATCAGCGGGACCTCCGGATACCGGACAACCGGGGACTGACTGCCGCCGCCGCGGACGACGAGGTACTGCCGGTGTACGTTCTCGATACGGACCTGCTGTCGAAGGTCGGGAAGCGGCAGCGAGCGTTCCTGTTGGCCGGTGTCAGGGCGCTGAAAGCGGCGTATCGGGACCACGGCGGGGATCTGCTCGTCAGGAAGGGGACCGCCACCGATGTGCTCTCGACTGTCGTCGAGGAGTACGATGCTGACCGGGTGTACTACAACGAACACTATCGGCCCGCACGGCGGAACCGACAGCGCCGCGTGGACGAGGCGCTCCCGACGAAATCGCTGACCGACCTCGTACTCGTCGACCCGGCGGGACTCGATACTCGGTACGAGAACCACAGTCGCTTCTACGATGACTGGCAAGCCCACCACAAGCTCCCGCCGGTGGGCCGGCCGGACGGGGACTCGCTTGTCGATGTGTCGGACCCGACGACGACCCCGAGCATCGAGACGGATATCGACTTGCCCACACCCGGCTACGAGGGCGCACGGCAGCGGTACGACGACTTCCTCACCGGCGGCATCGAGACGTACAGCGACACCCGTGACGACATGCAGGCCGCTGTCGAGCGGCCGACGAGCGCCGTCTCGCGCATGTCGCCGTACCTCGCCGCGGGGATGATCGGCATCCGCGAGATGTGGCAGGATGCGTCCGACCGCCACACCGAAGCCACCGGTGACGCCCAGCGCAACGTCCAGAAGTACCGCTACGAACTCTCGTGGCGCGAACAGAGCTACCACCTGCTGTACCACACCCCCACGCTGCTGTCGGAGAACTACAAGACGTTCCCGAACCCAATCGAGTGGGAGAACGACGAGGATAACTTCGAAGCCTGGAAGCGCGGCGAGACGGGGTATCCGTTCGTCGACGCAGGTATGCGCCAGCTCGAACGGGAGGGGTACATCCACAACCGGCCACGCCAGAACGTCGCGTCCTTCCTCACGAAACACCTCCTTGTCGACTGGCGCGAAGGCGCGCGGCACTTCCGGAAGCGATTGGTCGACCACGACCCCGCTAATAACGCCGCAAGCTGGCAGTGGACGGCGTCTACTGGGACCGATTCCGTGGATGTGCGTATCTTCGACCCGGTCGCACAGATGAGCAAGTACGACAGCGGGGCGGATTACGTCACGGAGTACGTGCCGGAGCTTCGTGATGTTCCGGCGAACAAGATCGTCGACTGGCCGACGCTCTCGGACGGCGAACGCGAGGAACTGGCTCCGGACTACTACCACCCAATCGTCGACCGAAACGCCGCCTACGAGCGAGCACAGCGCGTGTTCGAGACGGCACTAGGGAAGCGCTGAGGCGGTCGAGTCCGGGCGACGCTACGCTCTGTACTGCACGAAGAGGTAAGTCGCCACTGCAACAGAACCGGTGACGCCTGTGAGCCAGATGTCCGTGCTCAGATACAGCCCCGGCGTGGGCGGGTGGTACTGTGTCAGTGGCCACAGCACTTCGTACGATCGCCCAGAGGCCTTCAACAGAAGCGAATCGGCGAACAGGTGACTGGCCGCCCCGAGCGACAGCAGCATGAACACGCGCCGTCGGTCGGCGCGGTTCACGACGACCGTCCCTACGAGGACGGCGACGAACGCGCCGCCGAGCGTGTGGACGCCCAGCCAGTTGAACGGGATGCCCAGCGCCGCTTCGACGGCTGCAGCGTCCACGAGAAGCTTAATTTTCGCCATGTCCGGGATGAAGGCGCCGGCCATCCCCACAGTGACATACTCGCCAGTGAGCCAGTTGTACCGTAGCGACAGGAGGGTACAGATGGTGAACGCGATGAAGGCGTGCGAGAGCAGATCCGGCATCAGGCACGCACCGCCTGTACCCTCTTGCGAAGCGCCTGTATCGGCCGGAGTGGGTCCTCACGCCGGCACAGTGCCCCCGTCTGCCAGTTCAGCCGCCACCCACAGACCAGTCGCCACAGCGTCCACAGGCCGGCGATGGCAGAAACGAGATACATCGCCGTGTAGTTCACCGCCGGCACGCGCACGCTGTTCTCCGCAGTGATGGTTCGGTCTGGACCGACTGTCCCGTACACCTGCAGCGACTCACCCTCGTCGACAGCTATGTCGACGTCCCGGACCGTAACCGTGAGCGTGCCGCTGTGGTACTCGCCGCTGGCAGTGTACTCGTATTCGACGGCGATTTCGACTGGTTCGGTTCCGGTGACACTGCCGGTCACCTGAACGTACTCACCGACGTGGTTGTCAGGATGCTGGGCCAGCGCATTTCCATCGGGATAGTCGCCCAGTTCGGGAGCCGGCGTGGTCATACCGAATCCGATCATGAGTGCGAACAAGATGGTCAGCAGTCCACAGATCGCTGCGACCCTGCCCACCCGCGAATGAAGCATTCAGATTTCGGTGTGAGCGGTGGGATATAAACTCTGGCGCTTGGGTTGGGTGTCGCTGGTGGGCCTACTCGGGCCTACCGGGCAGGACATCCGGATCGCCGGAGCGATAGATGTACTCGACAGCGACGCCAGTCAGCGGCGAGTCGGCGGCCGTCGCGTACGACTTCGCGAGATCGAGATACTGTTCGGTTACGTCGACGACGCGCCGATAGGCGGCTTCATCGTCGGGCGCGAGCAGGTACTCGGCGGTGACGGGCGTCAGTTGGCCCTCCGCTCGATCATCCTCGTAGTCGTCCACGTCGTCAAGCCACACCTGTGCACCGATAATGGCGAGAACGATGGCCTTGGCGAACTCGTCGTCGATGTCGAGGCCAGCGAGTCGGTAGAGATCGAGCATCCCGTCGTAGAGGACGCCGACGCGGGCGTACTGGGTTTTGCTGTAGGGAAGTTCTTGCTCCGTCTCAGTGAGCGTCGCTGGCTCCTCGTCGTACTCGGCGAACTTGTACTCCTCGCGGATATCGGTCAGAGCATCGGCGTCACCGTCCTCTGCCGCAGTCATCAGTTCTCGGAAGTGGTCGTCCCGGTCCTGATGGGCCTCGCTGTAGTCGACGGCCCACTGGTAGGCGTTCTCGACAACAGGCGGCATATCCGCCAGTAAGCCATCGAGGTGGGACTGCAGCGCCGATTGGGCGACCTCGGCGACGCGGCGGCGGTCTGCTTCGCTCCCGCTCCCCGATTCGCTTTCTTTGAACTCGACCTCGAAGTCCTCGAATTCGTCGTCGTTGATGGCGTCGCGCATGTCACCGTCGATGAGCGCCTCGATGGAGAGGCGGGTCATCTGCTCGGCGCGCACGACCATCTCACGGGGTGCAAGGTCCTGCGCCGGCCCCCGTTCCAGCGCTGTCTCATCGACGGTCGGAACGCCGTCGGCGATTGTATCGATGACAGGGTCGCCGGGGGCCTGCTGACGGGCGTTACGGTAGACGTAGCCCAGCGTCAGCTGTGCGGGGAGGATGAGCTTCGTATCATAGGAGAACTCGACCGGACAGCCGAACTCGTCTTCGAGGGCAGCCTCGATGCGGTCGGTCACGTCGTCAACCATCGCCTCGGTGCGGTCGTCAATCTCGGATTTCAGTGAGAGGCTGCCAGCGTCGAACACGCCGGTGTCTGCATAGTATCCCAGCACCGCCCGTAGCGCCGTGGGCAGCCGCCGCCTGTCCGCGAGCACGCCCGCGCCTGTCTTGAGAACCATTGTATGTCGCCCCGGGTGTTCCCGTCATGGTAGTGGGGCCGTCTTTACCCTTTCGAGACCGCCCTCGGTGTATTCGGAAAGACTGATTACCGACAGGCAACACGCACAACCATGCGCGAGCGCTTTGACGTGGTGATAGCCGGTGCCGGCCCTGCAGGGGCGCAGTGTGCCCGTGATCTAGCGGAGCGAAACTACGAGGTGCTCGTTCTCGAAACCGAGTCAGAAGACGGGTTCCCGCGTCAGAGCAACAAGTCCACCGCCGGGACGTTCATGTCGGCGATGACGGGCTTTGCGATTCCAGATGACGTGGTGATGAACTACACGGACAACGTCGTGCTTGAGTCCCCCAACGACCACTACGTCCGCAATCAGACGGGGGCCGTCCTAGAGTTTGCGGAGTTCAAACAGTGGCTTGTCTCGGAGGGACGGACCAAGGGTGCGACCTACCGCTTTGACTCCCGCGTCTCGGCCCCAATCATGGAGGACGGGGAGATCGCCGGCGTCCGCTATGACGGCGACAAAGAGGTGTACGCGGACATCGTCATCGACGCCACCGGCCCCGCCGCGCCGCTGGCGAAGGAACTTGACGTGTGTGACCTCAAGCGGAACCATCAGGCGATCGGCGTCGAGTACGAGTTCGAGGGCGTCGAAGTCAACCACGACGACTACGCCGACCTCCGGGACGCAATGATGCTCCGTCTGGATCACGATCTCGCCCCGGGTGGCTACTCCTGGATTTTCCACACCGGCGAAGACACGGCGAAAGTCGGCCTCTGTTACATCCAGAACGGCTCCCACGATAAGTACGCGAAAGACGGGATGGGCATCGACGACTATCTGGAATACTGGCTCGATTCGGACCCCCGGTTCGACGACGCCGAGCGAATCGAGGGGACGCAAGCCCACCGGGGGTCAGCCCACATCCAGCCCCCGGACTCAATGAGCACGGACAGCTTCATGGCTATCGGTGATACTGTCCCGACTGTCGACCCGCTGTGGGGCGAAGGGATCCACAAAGGGATGAAGTCGGCCCGTGCCGCCGCCGCGACGGCTGATTCCGCGCTCAAGCCGGACGAGCCCGACACCTCGGCGGAGAACCTCTCTGTCTATGACCAGCTCTGGCACAGCGAGGTGGCTCCGAAACACAACGCCCGCCTGATGATGACGGAACTGCTGTATCTCGCCCCGAACGAGCGGTACGATCAGCTGATGGACGACCTCCGGAGTACCGGACAGGACACTCTCAGGCAAATCAACGGCGGCGACCGTCGGGCGATTGCGAAGCTCACCCATCTCTCCGACTTGCCGATTCTCGTGAACTACGCGCGCCGCCGGTTCGACATCTGAACACGAATACACGACGAAGTGCGGCAGGTTTTTTTCCGCCGGCCCGGAGATTCAGGTGATGGGAACCCCCGTTGGTGTGGTCGGTGACGACGGCCTAGCAGACGTGCTCCGAGACGCCGGCGTGGCTGTTGAACGGGGTCGTGACGGCGCTGTTCCGAATACTGACCGGGTCGTCGCCGTCGGCGAGGACGCCGTCGCTGCCGTGGCACGGGCCGAGGGTGACCCGCTCGTACTGCCGGTCGCGGCGGGTCGCGGCGTCCGGTCAGTACCCAGAGACGACGCTGTCGCCGCCGTGTCGGGACTTGCTGAAGCACGGGTCGAAAGCCATCCAGTTCTCCGTGTGACGATGCCTGACGGGACGGTCGAACAAGCCTTCTGGGACGTGACCCTCGTCACCGCAGACGCCGCCCGCATCTCCGAGTTCACTGTCGCGTCGACGGCCGACCGCATCGGGCAGTTCCGGGCCGACGGCGTCGTGATCGCAACGGCCGCTGGTTCTCCGGGCTACGCCCATCGCGTCGGCGGCCCGATTCTGGCACCGTCGGAGCAGGCAGTGGTGGCACCGATCGCGCCGTTTGCGACTGATCCGGATCACTGGGTCTTGCCGGCCGATGGCCTCAGCGCCTTGGTTGAACGCGATGAGGCGACCGTCAAATTACTCGTCGATGACCACATATCGCGGCCCGTCAGCTATCAGGAGCGTATCACGATCTCGCTCGGGTCCCCCGTTCGAACCGCTGTCGTTGACGAGAGTCGGTCCAGATTCGAGTGAGATTGGAAAGACACTAATGGACGGTGGACAGAGCTTTGCATATGCAGCCATCCGTAACGTTCTTTGGGCCACTGGATACCATTCTGGGGAGCCCCACAGTCGGCGGTGCGCTCCTCATCGAATACATCATCTTCGGAGTGGTAATTGTCAACTTCCTCACGCGGCAGCTCGCCCATAGAAGCCACGTCAAGCAGTACAAAAACGATGGCGCGGACGCAATCAGCCGTCACCCGGCACACACGTTCAGCAACATCGCACTGGTCGTGTTGTCGTTTTTCTACATGACGCTTCACCACCACGGTGGGATGGTCCTGTCCGTACTCGTGCTCGGCGCAGTCATCACTGACTTCTTCGAGTTTGAGTCCCGCAAGGTCGAAGCCCGCCGTGACATTCCGCTGGAACGGCCGAAAGGAGCCATCGTCGCCGCCCTTGTAGTGTTCATGTATGCGGGCTACCAGAGCCTGTTCTGGCTCATCAAGGGCCCGTGGAGCGCCATCGTCTGAAGACAGATTCTCGTTTTACCGACTTCGTCTACGTGTCGCTTCCCAGCCGCGCCTATCGATAGCGCTTTGCGTATGGCAGGCAACCATCACGCAGCCATTCAACGCGTATGTACAGTTTTAGTTCGAGAAGCTGTATTAATATCTAATTCTATCCGAATACAGTGCCAGAATGAGCTGCACTTGGGCGAAATAACTTAATACTGCCACGACAATGTATCGATGTAGACGAAAATGTCACACAGGTCCCTCACAACGGCACTGACACTGTATCGCGGGGAAACATTCACACTCGAAGAAGCAGCGACGTACAGCGGGGTGTCTCCGAGCAAGTTCGCTACGGCGCTTCGGTCCCGCGGGATTCAGGTACGCGACGAAGACCACACGCCGGTCGATCGGACTGCGAACTGAGAGCGGCGTCGGTCCCGGTTAGAAAGACACGGCGACTGCGTCCTGTTACGCCGACCGCTCGTCAAGGTACGCCTGGAATTCACTGATCAGCGGCAGCACGACCCAGAAGGTCAGTGCGCCCAGCACCGCGAACCAGAAGAACGCGTCGCCCATGAACAGGGCGATCTGGTCGAACGTGGTCGGTTCCTCGATAGTAAGTTCGCCAGTGAGCTGTGCCCCTTCGAAACTCGGCGTGTTGTACCATCCCTTGATGGTCATCCAACCCAGTCCGCCGACCATGAGGCACGCGAACCCCTTCATGAACTCGTCAGCCATTATTCGAACGTTAGGTAGCGTCGTCTTTAGACTTTCCCATTTCCTCGGTACGGAACCGCGTCGAGAACGCGTACACGACTGTGCCAGCGAGGATGCACGCGATGCCGGCGATGCCGACTGGCACGTCGATCTCCGAGGCCGGGGCTGACGCACGCTGTGTCGCCACGTCGACGAGGATGAATCCGGCGACGACGCTTACCACCGCAAACAGCGTCGAGAACACTGTCACGGCCTTGTACACGCGCAGCGGGACCACGACATCCCGCCGGTCCGAACCGCCTTCAGTCCCCGCTGGCTGGTCCTCTGTCATCGTCACTACTAGGGACGGGAGCCACTTTACTGCGGCGAGACGCGGGCGAGACGCCCGGCAGTGCGACGAGTGGAAACGGCGAGAATAAAAGCGCCGGCCCGGACTACTTCGGCGGTCGCAGCCGGTAGTACCGCCGGTTGAGGTCGAACATGTAGCCCTCGCGCATCGTCTTGAGCACCGCGTAGGTGATCGTCGCGCTGACGATGGGGACGAGGAACGTCAGGTCAAACAGCAGGTGGGAGTCCATCGGGACGAGGTTCTTGATGGACAGTGCGGCGATGGTCAGGCTGAAGATGACGCCGGACATCCCGACCGCGGCCCAGAACGGCTGCTCGACGGGACGCCGCGCGGACCCCTTGTTCAGGAAGGGGACGATGGCGACGAAGCCGACGACCACGACGTTCGCCAACACACCGTAGGTCCGGTCGGCCATGAGCTTCGAGCCGCCGAGGATGCTCAGGTCAGGGTTCAGCGGGCCGAGCTTGAGCAGGCCAAAGGACCAGTAGAGATACCAGTCCGGCAGGATAATTGCCGGCGTCACACTGGAGTTAGCAGGGTTTGGCATCTCCGGGGGCAGCGTCGCCGAGACGAACAGGATCATGCCCACGAAGAAGGATGTCAGCGCGATGTTGCGCATCATCTCGTGAGGCCAGGCCGGGAACGCGAGTACGTCGCGCTCGACGTAATCCGACTGCTGGCGAAGGTCCTGGTCCTCGCGGCGCGCCCGCTCGAAGTACTCGTAGGTCAGCCGGGAGAGCCCCTGGGTCCGCTCCTTGCGTTCGGACCACGCGGGGGTCTCGTCGTCCGGCGAGACGATACCGGTACCGGAACCGTCCGTGCGAACGTCGTCTGTGTCGTTGTCGCTCATAGTATTAGTGTGGCTCAGCGATCCCCTGCATCCAGACGATGCCGATGTGGACCGCGATGATGGCAGTCGTGATGAACGGCAGGAAGAACACGTGCAGGATGTACATCCGCTGTAGCGTGGCCTGCGAGAGCGTGAACCCGCCGAACATCAGCTGTGCGACCCACTCACCGATGAGCGGGATGGAGAGTGACATCTCGACGCCGATCTGGCCGGCCCAGAAGGAGAGCTGGCTCCACGGCAGCAGGTAGCCGGTGTATCCGAACACCAGCGTCAGTGAGATCAGGACGATCCCGATGAGCCAGTTCAGCTCGCGCGGTTCCTTGTACGCCCCAGTGAAGTACACACGAAGCATGTGAAGGAACACGGCAGCGACCATAATCTGGGCGGCCCAGCGGTGGACCGAGCGCAGGAAGTAGCCGAGGTTGAGCTGGCCCATGATGAGCATCACCGAGTCGTACGCGACCGTCGGTGATCCGTCGGCAGCCGCGGCGGCCGGTGCGTAATAGAACCCGAGCAACGCGCCGGATATCGCGGCGACGATGTATGCGACCGTCGAGAACGACCCGAGTGCGTACAGCGGGTACCAGTACCAGAACTTGTTGTCGAGATTGTACTGTTCCGTGTGGCTCTTCGGCATCTGCATGTTGACTTTGTAGTAGAGATCTTCGAGGATCTCAAGGTAGTCAACGACGCGCAGCCGTCGGTCGAGCCAGATAAGCACGGTCAGGTACACCGATTCTACCGGCGTCAGCTCGCGCGATTCCATCCAGCCTTTGTGATCGTGTTCGTCTTTGCGTTCGAGACTCATTGGTTACTCCGTCTGTGGTGGGCGTGGCAGCGCCACGAACGTCGATTGCACGGGACTGAACGGGTCGTACACTGACTGGTGGCACTGACAGTAAATAGCGTTTGCGCCGCCGAAGTTCGCACTCCCTTCCTGAGTCTTGAACCCAGGCACACAGCAGAAGTGCGTACACTTGTTCAGCCAGGCGATGAAGCCCTGGTCAGTCGCCTCGGAGACGAACGACTGGACGCTGCTGGGAAGGTCCGCGTACTCCCCTTCGCCGTTGGCCATCTTTTCGACTTCGACTGACCTGATTATCTGCACCGGAGCGCCGTTCTTTCCGTCGCTGTTGGTCCGCCAGACGACGCTTGCGGGCTTCCCGACGCCGGGGTCGCCGATGCCATTGCCCCAGTCCTGGTAGTCCTCGAACATGTCGACCGTGAGCGGTTTGCCGGACTCGTACTCACCCTGCCAGGTGAACGTACCAGTGTCGTTGAGGAACGTGTTGTTTCGGTCCGATTGCGGGTAGATAGCTGCCGTACTCTGGATACCGCAGTACTGGAACCACTGCGAGGAGTAGTCGATACCGCTCCCGCCGAAGTCCGGGGCGACGGCTGCACCGGCGTTCTCGTCGTACTCCGGCCAGAGACCACTGATCTCGCCACCGTTAATCTCGATCGGGATGATCGGCATCCCTCGCGGAGCCGGTCCGGCGGTGTTCTCGACGGCGACAAACGGGGTCGTCCCGCCACCTTCACCGGCGGCGTCTGTCGTCGCGTCGACGGCTGCGGCGCCACCGACACCGACGCTGGAGAGTGCTGCACTCCCGACGACGCCCTTTACGAAGCGACGACGGCCTGTTTCAGCCGGATATTTGTCTTCATCAAGTGGCATATTATTTCTTGTAGTATGGGTACACTGCGCGTTTGAATGTCTCTGCAAGCTTGTCGCCGTCCGCCATCGTTGTTCCGTCGACGTCTTCCTGACGGATGTAGAGGTCTTCCCACTTGCGACGGCGCTTCTTGACGATCATCACGTCGGGAAGGAACTCCTTGCGGTACAGCAGCATGATGAACGCCAGATCGATGAAGATCGCCGTCAGCACGCCGCCCATGAACATATTGGCCTCGATGAGGCGGACGGTCAACGTTGTCCCGATACCGGACGCCCAGCCGGCTATCATACCGTAGGTGAACAGCCCGACGAGACCGACCTGAATAATCGTCAGGAGCACGATGCCGACAGCCGCCGCCGTACTCTCTCGTGGCGGTTCGTAGCGGTGGATGTCGCCGTAGGTGGAGCCTTCGGATGCCATTAGTTGTTCCCTCCGCTAGTGTGGGGCGATTCGCCGTACTTCAGCTGGAAGAAAGTGAATATCAGCGGGATGATGACTGCAAGCCCAGCGCCGAACCCGACGAAGTGGGGCTGGATTGGGACGCCAGCATAGTGGGGGTCAACTTCGACCGGGCCGCCGCCGCCGATCGTCATTGTCGGGTACTCCTCGCCGACGACGATAGCGCCCTTCATGTTGAGTCCCTCGTGGGGGACACAGAGGTACGGGTAGATACCGTCCTCCTCAAAGGTATGCTCGTAGTTGACGCCGGCCTGCGATACCGTGCTGCCGGAATCTAGCGGCCCGTCACCGTCGGAGACGACGTTGTGGCCGCCGCCTTCGCCCGTCCACTCGAACTGGACGGTCGCGCCGTTGTCGACGTGGACGGCTGGCGGACCGAACCCGTACGCGCCGCCGTTGGCCTGCACGCCGACCTCGACAGTTACTGTGTCCTGCCCGGTCGCATCGACGGTCGACCCGTCGAAGTTACCGACCGAATCCAGGAAACCGCCGTAGTCCGGGACGGTTTTCGCACCGTCACCGCCTTCCTCCTGTGCGGCGGCGGCGCCGGTGGCACTGAGGGTCGCCGCAGCGCCGGCGGCCCCCCCTGCTGTCCGGACGAACTCCCGTCTATTCATATACACTCTTGAATCAGGACTGAGTTTGTATAAACCCACCGAATACCACCCGCAGGAACCGTCATTGCCCGGCTTCGTCAGTTTCGCTAGCCCCCGCTTCAGACCCCGAATTCTGCGGGTCAAGCTCCGGGACGAACTCCGGTCGTTCGCCGTCCTCAAGCCCGATGGCGCGCAGTCTGTCTCTGTACTCTTCGGAGCGGAAGGTATCGGAGAGTCGTGCGTTTGCGACGGTGAAAAAGAGGACGAGCGACACGCCGATGAAAGCGACGCCAGCCACGACCAACAGTGCAATACTGGTTCCTCTGTTGCCGATGACGCCAGCGGTCGCAAGTACTGCGCCCCCCAGCAGTGCAATCCCAGCCAAAAACTGTGCCCCGGCAATCGCCTGCAGCATCCAGTTCCCGAGTTCGCCGCCACCCTCGGGGACCTCTTCCGGCTGGGGAAGGGGCCGGTCGGGGACGTTCTCAGGTGCGTCGTAGGAATCCATGGAACACAGCGCGACCGTGGGCTTTACGTCACGCATGACGGTTCCCTCACCTTCGAGGCTTCCGTCGGGATAGACGACCGCGTAGCCCTCATCAGAGTACGCAAGCACTCGCGGTGGGTCCCGGTGGCGTTCGATACGGGCGAACACGTCGCGGTTTGCGACGCGGTTTCGCAGGTCCCGAGCGACCCGGTCGAGGAGTTCGTCGCCGGTGATCCAGGAGTCCTCGTCAAAGGCAACGTCCCACTCCTCGGCGGTCATCTCGGCCATATCCGCCGGGCCGAAGTTGTCGAAGTCGTACTTTTTTTCGACCTGCTTTCGGAGCGCCTCCGTATCGAGTTCCTCGCCCGACTCGCCGTCATCGTCCGCCTCAGCGCTGTCGCCCGTGGCTCCGGGCTTGCCGGGTTCGGGTTCGGCAGTTACCGCGTCCGCAGGGGTGTTCCCGCGCTCGTCCTCCGTGGGAGACGTCGAGTCCGGGTCGGCCATTGCTCGGGTGTACGGACCGCGACGGCTTACAAGTTCTGACCTTCTGCATCCGGCAGTCTTTAGCGAGCACTGTCCCTAGGTCGGCCTATGGTGTCGGACGGCCTCGTGGCCACAGTCGTGTTACTGTCGGTGAGCCTCAGTCTCCCCTGTTTCCTGTACGGCGCGTACTACATCATCGAGACGGAGCCGGTCACCTGGGACGTGCTCGTGCATCATCTGAAGTTCGTCACGACGGGGCTGGTGCTGACCACCGTCCCGATGGTATTCTGGATGATCCCGCGCCTCCCGGACCAGCTCGGCGGTCTGTCCGCCGTCCACGCGATGCTCGGCCTGCAGGCCTACGCGCTGCTGGCCTTCGGCGGAACGGGAATCGTTCGCATCTTCCGTGCAAAGCGGGAACATGACCTCTATAACGAGTACGATGAAGACCTGTTGCTTGACGAAATCGGTGACGAGACGTTCAGCCACTGGCGCTCACGGCTCCGTATCGGCGTGTTCGGCTACGTCATCTTCTGGCTGCTGGCGTATCTGGTCGGCATCGCCCGCTACGCTCTCCGGTACGTCGCGTAAGTGCCGCTGCCAGCGGGACTCATTCTCGGCGTCTGCGAACAGGCTAGATGTTTCATTAGCATTGCATGTCCATCGCTAGCTGTGGTTCCAATGTACGAACACATTCTCTTTCCGACAGACGGGAGTGACGGAGCAGCAGCCGCGCTGGCACACGCACGGAATCTCGCCGAGACGCACAACGCGACGTTGCACATCATGACCGTCCTCGATACGTCGTCGCCACACATCGGGATGACCGCCGCCGGACCGGAGGGAGCGACGACCGGCATGGTTGCGGAGGAACACGACGCGTCGGAGCCGGGGATGGTCGGCGAAGAGCACAACATCGAATCGTCACTACAGGAGCGAGCGCAGGCAATCGTCGAGGCTGCGGCGGACGAGGTTGACAGCGTCGATACCGTTACCGCTGTTGAACGCGGCCCCCCGCACAGCGCGATCCTCGACTACGCCACCGAGAACGACATCGACCTCATCGTTATGGGGACCCACGGTCGGACGGGTATCGAGCGGTATCTGCTCGGCAGCGTCGCTGAAAAGGTCGTTCGGACGTCCGACGTGCCTGTGCTCACTGCACGCCTCGGTGACGACGAAAACTGAGCCGTTCGGCACGCGGCTACCACGCCTCGCCGGTGGCAAGGTCGACCTCGCTGTCGCCCTTTTCCGAGGGACAGATATCCGCGAGTACGCACGCACCGCAGTCCGCCGAACGCGCCCCACACACCGCTCGCCCGTGGTCGATGAGCAGGTGTGTGAACTGTTGCCACTCGTCTTCGGGTACCACGTCGAGCAGATCCTGCTCGATAGCTTCCGGGCGCTCCTGCTCCGTGAGCCCCAGCCGTCGTGACAGGCGCTGGACGTGCGTGTCGACGACGATTCCCTCAACGATGTCGTGGCCGTGCTGGAGAACGACATTGGCCGTCTTGCGGCCGACGCCCGGGAGGTCAGTGAGGGCGGACATCGTGTCCGGGACCTCGCCGTCGTGTTCGTCTGTCAGAATTTCTCCGATTCCCTGAAGATAGCCGCCCTTGTTGTTGTGGAACGTGATGCCGTAGATGTCCTCGGCAAGTTGCTCCTCGGAGGCCGCGGCGTAGTCCTCGGGGCTCTGGTACTTCTCGAACAGGTCCGCTGTGACTTCGTTGACTCGCTCGTCAGTACACTGCGCCGAGAGGACGACGGCAATCAGCAGTTCCAGACGGTTGCTGTAGTTCAGCGAGATAGCCGAATCGGGGTATTCTTCATGGAGACGGTCGACGACTTCCGTTGCCTGTTCCTCGCGTGACTCCAGCGGTGTTCCCATATCGCAGGGCAGTGCTGGGCTCCCTTTTCCGTGTCGCTTTCCGATGGTCGGTATTTGCTTGGTGTCACCTCACAGACGACGGTAACACCCTTGTGTCAGTTGCGAGTGGGGCCACACATGCCAGGTCCAGTGTTTATCCACGGCGACCGGGTGACGCTTCATCCACAGCACGCAACCGATAGCGACCTGCTCCAGCGCCTGTTCAACGAGCCGCAGGTCCGGCAGAACATCGGATTCTGCGAGCCACTCTCTGAGCCTGCCGCCGAAGATTTCGATCGTCGCGATGCCGATACGCACTTTGTTGTCTGTGTGGACGATGAGCCGGTCGGGTCGTGTCTGCTTCACGAAGACCGACATCAGTGGGGGTTTGGTGTACTCGGGTACTCGATCTGTCCGGACCACTGGGGCAACGGCTACGCCACCGATGCTGTCGACTGTCTCGCCCAACATGCGTTTCAGGAACTGCGACTGAACAAACTCGGTGCGGACTGCTATGCCACCAACCCGGCCTCCGCACGTGTACTCGAAAAAGTAGGGTTCCAGCAGGAGGGCCGACGGCGCGACCACGCCTTCGTCGACGGCGAGTACGTCGACTTGCTGGAGTATGGCCTGCTCGCTGACGAGTGGACAGCTTGAAATCCACTCACACACCTACCGAAGCTTCTTTCAGTTCCCCCTCGTCGGTTCGTGTATGCCCGGACCAACATTCCTCCGGGGCGAAACGGTAGCGCTCCGAACGGTCGAAGACGAAGATGTCGAGTTCCTGCAAGAGACGGTCAACGACCCGGATGTGAGACACGGCCTCTCTGCCACAGAGCCGATCTCCGAACAGGCAGAACGCGAATGGGTCGAATCCGTCGCCAGCGGCGAGACCGACGACGTGCATCTGCTCGTCTGTGTCGACGGCGAGGCGGTCGGCATCATCGGGCTGAACGATGTCACAGACCGGATCGGAATGGCCGAACTCGGCTACTGGCTCACGCCGGACGCGTGGGGCAACGGCTACGCGACCGACGCCGCCCGGACGATCACCGAGTACGCCTTTCAGGAGCGTCGATTCCATCGGGTGTACGCGAAGGTCTTCGCCGGCAACGAAGGCTCCCAGCGCGTGCTCGAGAAGACCGGGTTCCAGCGAGAGGGGACGATGCGGGACCACTGGTTCCGCGACGGCCGTTACGAAGACGTGTGCCTCTACGGCCTGTTAGAAGGCGAACTGAACCGCGGTGTATAGCTACAGCTCGGCGAGGCCACGCAGAACCGTGTCGAGAGCCGACGCGGTCCCGTCAGCGTCGTCGACCAGAGTCGCCGCCCGAACACGACATCGCTGGTCGACAACGAACACCGCTCGCTGGCCGTGGCCGTCCTGTATTCGGACGCCGAACTGAGCAGCGACACCGTGGGTGTCGGCCAGCAACGGGTAAGGCAGCGATAGCGATGCCGCGAGCGACCGGCAGTCGTCGATGCCTGCCGCGAGAACGCCGAAGACAGCCACGGCATCTGATATGCTCGCCCAGTCTGTCTGGGCGAACTCGGTGAGAAGGCTTCGTGAATCGGGGTCGTCACTGGGCACGAACGCCACAACCGCCGGCGCGCGGTTCGTCGCAGCCGACAGTCGATAGGCACCGACATCCCCGTACGCGGTCCCTTGCAGACCGAAATCGGGGGCGGGGTCACCGGGAGAGAGCATACTGAGCGAACGGGAGTGCGGGACAAAAGCTCCGTGGCCCGACCAAGCGACCGCTCCCCGTGTGGAGACAGCGCTGCCGGCGCGACGAGAGCAGCCCGACAGTCGGGTTTCGAACGGACTGCGTGAGAGTGACGCCCCGCATGACGGATGTTTCAGTCGCAAAGAAGCTTTATAACCCGTCCGACCAACCACCGTCGTATGGGAATGGAGAATCTGCCACAGGAGATTACAGCCCTCGTTGGTCGCGAGGTGTATTCGAAAAACGGTGTGTTCGTCGGCGAAGTCGAAGACCTCCGGCTGGAACTCGACCGCAAGGAAGTGACAGGGCTGGCACTCCACCAGCTTAACACGGAGCTGTTTGACGAAGAAGTGAACGCGGCACGCGGCGTCATTATTCCGTACCGGTGGGTCCAGGCCGTCGGCGATGTCGTCATCGTTAGCGATATCGTCGAACGGCTCCGTCAGCCCGAAGCCGGCGACGAAGAAGAAGAAGTCCCCGCCTAGTTGCCGTTCGAACTCTCGCTACTGGAACTGTCGACACCCATCGCTTCGAACAGTTTCCGTTTGACCGCTTCTTCGGTGAGTTCCAGCAGTGTATCTCTGTTGTCGTCGCTCGTATCCAGGCCGGTGAAGATGCCCAGCGGAATCTCGACACTGGCATCGGTGGAGTGGCCCGCTGTCTCGCCCATCCCGCCGAACGCGTCCGACAGCACCTTCCCGATATTCATCCGGATATCCTTCGAGCGCGCGGCGAGGTAGATGGTGTCATCGGCGATGGCGAACACCGCTGTGGTCGTGATGCCTTCCAGATTGAGAAGGTGCTGTGCTGCCTGTGCTAGCGCGTCGCGATCCCGGATGAACCCGGCATTGGAAACAAGGTGGCTCCCCTGGACCTCGCGGTTCCGGATCGCTTCGGCGAGTACGTCCAGCGTTTCCGGACTCATCGACGGCGATTCGACCTGTTCGAGGGTGTCGTGGTCGGCGAACGGGTACAGGTACGCCGCGGCGGTCAGGTCCGCCGGCGTCGTATCCCGCTTGAAATCCAGCGTCTCGGCGCGGATACCGTACAACAGCGCCGTGGCGACGCTCTGGTCGAGATTGAGGTCCAGTTCCTGGATATACTTCGTCAGAATCGTCGACGTGGCCGAGATGTTCGGTCGGATGTCCGAGAAGGCAGCGTCGTGTTCCAGTTCGTGTTCGTGCTCGTAGTGGTCGATGACGATGTCTACCGTGTCGATAGCCGGTTCGCCACCCTTGGCAACGTCTACGAGCGCGAACGTGTCGTACTCGTCGAGGTCGACATCCTCGTTCGAGGTCAGTTCGATACCGAGGAGGTTGACGAACGCGCGGTTCTCCTGATGGCCGATTTCGCCCTCGTAGATGATATCGGCCTCGACGTCGCGGCTCGCGGCGATGGCCCGCAACGCGGCGGCCGATGCGATTGAGTCCGGGTCCGGCGACCGGTGAATCAGAATCGCCATACGCTCTTCGGTCCCGTCGATTACATCGCCCAGCTGTGATGCTTTGTACTCCAGTTCGCCCGTTTCGAGCGCCCGGAGCGCAGAGTCCGCGATGACCGCGGAGGGGTTGATGACTATGTCTGCGCCAAGTTCAGTAAGGTCGTCGGCCGACACGGGGTCGTCGGCACGAGCGACAATGAACTGTTCACCGCCGGACTCGCGGATGTTTTGCACTGCTTCGGCGTTAGCGTTCACGTCCGGGGACATGATGAGAACCACGTCGCGGTCGGCAACCGTCTGAGCGACGTCAGTCTCGCAAATGTCGGCTTGCTGTGCATTGAGGTCCTGATCACGGAGCGCCTCGACTCGCCCCTCGTCCGCGTCGAGGATGAGTACGTCTTTCCCCTCCTCGACGAGTTCTTCCGCCACGGCGTGGCCAACACTCCCACACCCGAGGATGGCGTAGGTCGACATAGAGGCCATCGTGATGCCGCTGGCTGTGCTCATTAGTGTCTGTATCGCTTGGCGTCAAGCCTCTTTAATGCCAGCTATTTCCCCAATAACTGGGAACGTCCGTCAGACAGACTGGCCTGAGGGGCCGTCAACCGCCGTTCAGAACCGTCACAGGAGTGCCCGGCTCTTCCCACAGTTAATCGCCGCTAGCCGAGTGTTGTGTGCAAGCAGCGTGAGACCGACCGACACGAGGCGTCCGAATGAAAACCTATTTTACCAGGCCGTCCAGAGCAATGAGTGCACTGGGCCGGTAGCTCAGTCTGGCAGAGCGACGGCCTCTTAAGCCGTCGGTCGAGGGTTCAAATCCCTTCCGGCCCGTATTCTTGCGCCGCAAACGAAAACCGTGAGCGACGCGAATCCGACAGGAAGGGGGTTGCACGATGGCACGAGCGAGTGTCCCGAGCGGCGTGCAGGTGGTTCATATCCCGTTCGGCCTGTCAGACGGGCAAGTCAACCGTTCAGTCGCTTTCGCATCTTGACGTGTGGGATGCCTGCTTCCTCGAATTCGTCACTGACTGTTTCGTAGCCGAGCTGTTCATAAAACGGCTCGACGTGAGTCTGTGCGTGAAGTTTGAGCGCTGTTGCGCCGTCGTCACGCGCGGCGTCTTCGACGGCTCGTATCAGTGCTGTCCCGACGCCATCGCCCCGATAGGGCTCGCGGACTGCGACCCGCTCGACCTTGCCGACCGAGGGGTCAGGAAACCGGAGCCGGGCGGTGCCGACTGGATACTCGCCGTCACGGGCCAGAAACTGAACGGCGTCCGAGTCGTTCCCGTCGAGTTCTTCCGCTTCAGAAACGCCCTGTTCCTCGACGAACACCGCCTTTCGAACGGCAGTTGCTGCATCTGCGAACGCCTCCCAGGTGCCGACATCGACGTCGAAGTCACTCATGGCCGCAGCTTCGAGCGGGTCCCCTGTATGTGCTGTTACTGAGAACCGCCGAAACCATCAACACAGACCCGGGTGTAGCGGGCACACATGACGTACGACTACGCTCGTGACCACGAGCACGAACTGTCGGCGGAGTATCTGTATGCCTCTGACGCGGAGGTCCTGGGAATCTATGACGCCGATGATACTCTACAGGTCGACGTGGCGGTCATCTGCCCCGAGTGCAGCGAGACACTCCGTCTGGAGACGACCGTCGACAAAGTCACGTCGTCCGGGACGGAGCTACCGCTGGACGAAGACTACTACGACTGACGAAGCCGCAATAATTTTTTCTGCGGCGCGAGTACAGCGGGTCGCTATGTCCGACTTCGATACGTTCGAGTGTTCGAGTTGTGGTGAGTCGTTCAAAGCGTACCCCGACGCGAATGCGGCACAGAAAGAAGCGTGTAGTCCAGCCTGCGAAACCGCGTCATAGTCGACTGCGGGCTTTTCTTTAGCTGTCGGGGCTGTAGTTAGGCGCTTCGTCCGTAATCATCACGTCGTGTGGGTGGCTCTCTTGCTGTCCCGCAGCAGAGACTCGCACGAACTCGGCGCGCTGCTTGAACTCGGGAATCGTCTCGGCCCCGACATAGCCCATACCGGACTGCATCCCGCCGACGAGCTGGTGGAGTTCGGAGGCCAGCGAGCCTTTGTACGGCGTTGCGGCCTCGACACCCTCGGGGACGAACTCTTCGCCCTCCTCGTCGTCCTTGAGGTATCGTTCGCCGCCGCCCTCGTTCATCGCGCCGACGCTGCCCATGCCGCGGTACTGCTTGTACTTCTTGCCGTTCATCGTGATGACGCGGCCGGGAGCCTCGTCGGTTCCGGCGAAGTACGAGCCGAGCATCACCGCGTCCGCTCCGGCAGCGATAGCTTTGATTGCGTCGCCGGAGTACCGGATGCCGCCGTCGGCGATGACCGGCACGTCGTGCTGGCTCGCCACGTCGGCGACCTGCGCGACGGCGGTGATCTGAGGCATTCCCGAGCCCGTGACCACGCGAGTCGTACAGATAGAGCCGGGACCGATACCGACCTTGACACCGTCGGCGAAGTCGACGACGGCCTCAGCGGCCTCCCGGGTCCCGATGTTGCCGACGACCACGTCGGCGTCGACTTCGGCCTTTATTTCGCGGGCGCTCTCGATGACATTCGCGTTGTGGGCGTGCGCGCAGTCGATGAACAGGATGTCAGCGCCGGCCTCGTCCGCAACCTGCGCGCGGTCCATCTCGAAGGGGCCGACGGCCGCGCCACAGCGGAGCGAGCCGTCGTGGTCGCGGGCGGCCTGGTCGTACTCGCGACGCTGGAGGATGCCCTGCATCGTGACCAGCCCGACGAGTCGGTTCTCGCCGTCGACGATGGGGACGCGCTCAATCTTGTGGTCGTACATTAGCTCCAGCGCTTCGCGGGGCGTCACGTCTTCGGGGGCGGTGACGACTTCGTCGGTCATCGCGTCCGTGACGGCGTCGTCCTCGCCGACTTCGAGGTACGGGCGGATATCCGTCCCGGAGATGATGCCAAGCACTTCGCCGTTGTCGTCGTCGACGACCGGCGCGCCAGAGACGCCCTCCCGTTCCATCATCTCGTCGACCTCGCGCACGGTCTGGTTCGGACTGGCCGTCACAACGTCGCGGATAATGAGTTCGTCGGCGCGTTTGACCCGCTCGATTTCGGTCGCCATCTGGTCGGCGTTCATGTTGCGGTGGAGGACACCGATACCGCCCTGCCGCGCCATCGCGATCGCCATGTCACTCTCGGTGACGGTGTCCATCGCCGCGGAGAGGACAGGGACGGTCAGTTCGACCGACTTCGAGACTCGCGTCGTCGTGTCTGCCTCGTCTGGTTCGACGCGGGACTCCTTGGGTCTGAGGAGTACGTCGTCGAACGTCAGCGCCTCCGGCACTCGGAGCTTCTCTGAGAAAGGCTCGGAATCGTTCGCCATGTAAATCGTCCACGACGGCCCGGCAAAAACGTTGCGAGACTCGGCGCTACGTGGGGCTCGATGCCACACCTGTCCCCGATAGCACTTCCAGAAATCCGCTCCTGACCACTCATTTGTCACACCCTGCTGTTGAAGGTGGGACATTCGTCCACAAACGCCGAGGTATTCCGGAAAAACGGTGGCGTATGTGCGCAGTTCTCACGCAACGATTATGTGCGAATGAAGGATAATTAAAAACATGCGACTCACCGAACCCGCACGGAACGGTACTGCCCGTCAGATGACGTCCACAGCGTCGGGCAACACAACGTTCACGTGGTTCGGTACCAAGTTCTGGCAAGTCTGTCGTGTTCGTCAGGACCGAGTGAGAACTTCCCGACGAGAGTTGGGTTACGCTCGACCGTAACACGACATGAGTATCTCCAGACACCCGATTGCGCTCGACATCGAGCAGCAGGTCGGCCGCGGTGGTCGACTGCTGGCAACTGTCATGGGTCTCCCCCTTGTCGACGGTATCTTCCCGGTGCTCGTCCTCGCAGGGGCACTTTCGACCTGGATGGGCGTCCTCGAAGTGGGCTTGCTCGTCTTCGGCGGCTCGGCCACTGTTGCCGTCGTGTTAGCCGAACTCGAAGGCGGCCCCCGGCAACAGGCGCGCTCGGTTCTCATCATCGGCGCTGTCCTGATGCCGATTGCGCTCATCGAAGCAGCCCTTGCGCCGACGATCGCGGGGATCGTCAAACTGGGGACCCTCGAACGCTTCGCCGGCCTCGTCATCCTCGCAATCGCCGCACAGACCGCAAGCGCCCGCATCGGGGAGTACCTCCCGCGGCCGGCCGTTATCGTCGTGCTCGGCCTGCTAGCCAGCCTCGACCCCGCGGGCGCAAAGCTGGTCACCGCCATCGAGCCAGGCGTCCTGCTCCGCGCGGCCGCTACCACCGGCGTCGGTATCGGCTTTGCCCTCGCCGTCGCACTGGCGAGTCCGTGGCTCCGTAACGCCGTCGACATCGACCGGTTCCGCTTCGGTAGCGCTGTCGCGCTCGGCGTCCTCGCCCTCTCTGTCCTCGGCGTGATGCCGACCGACGCGCCAGTGGCACTGGCTGTGCTTGCCGTCACGGCACTGCTGTCGTTCGACCCGGAAAACGCCCGCACGCGTCACACGGAATACCGACCTGATGCCGTGGACCTCACCGCCGCCTTCGCCGACGGCGGCGCGTCCCAGGGCGTCGCCGCCGACGAGCAGACCGATGAAGGAGCCGCGGTCGAGTACGAACCCGAGCAGGAACGCGCCCCGTGGCTGTGACGAGGGAGAACTTTTAGGCCCGTCAGGCCCGGCTGTCCGGTATGAGCGACAACCGCGTGGTCCAGGGACGGATGCAGACTCCTGAGAGCCTGGCCGAACTCATCGAAGGCGAGGACGTCATGGACGCAGAACCGATCGAAGATGCCGATGACGACTGTCCGGAATGCGGTGAAAACGTCATTTCTGTCGGATACATGCCCTCTGCGCTGGAATTCGTAACAGGGTTCAAGTGCCAGGAATGCGACTGGTCCGACACCGACCGCGACTGATCGCCGTCTGCCAATCGAAATCCCTTTAATGCGAGTCGGCTTACGCCGGAGTGCGGGGTCGTGGCCTAGTCCGGGAAGGCGGCTGACTCCAGAGGCCACGCGCCTGGGACGACACTTCGAGGGCTGATATACTGAGCGGCCGGCTGATCACCGGTTCGCGACGATGACCCTCTGGAGTTCCGAGGCGCAGGACGGAGATATCAGCCGATCGGGGGTTCAAATCCCTCCGACCCCATTCCGTATAAAAATAAAGCAGTGTATCTCGATGCTTTCCTTTCACTATTCCAAAGCGAGCAGTATCTCCGGCGTCACTAACGTGTGAGCCGCGCGAGTCTCGACCGCCGCCCGCCACAGGGCCGTCCGTGAGGTCTATGTTCGGGTCATCGGGGACAGCGACCAGTCATGCTCTACCCGACGACAGCCGGGGTGTCACATATGACACCGAAACTCACGCTGAAGATTTCGCCGAGACATGAATTCGGCAGGTGAGCGCATGGGCCTCTCAGAGTGTTTGAGGGGGCAGGTGTCCAAGCGCCGGTCTGTCTCTTAAATCGGATTTTCAGGGGTCTTCGCCGGATTTGATGACGTATTCCGCAACGACGAAACTGGTGCCGTCCGTTCCGTACCAGATGATCTGAACCGGATCGTCTATCTCAGGCTCGTGAGTTTCACTGTCGTCATCGACATCTGTTCCATCCCGTTCAACGTCGATATCGCCACCGCCGCGTTCTCCCGTGATAACGAACGTATCTCCGGACCTGACTGGCAATCCTCCTTCGGACTGGCTCGCCCAGTCTCCCCTGGCAATGAGGAAGTCGTTCTGTCCCGTTTCATCTTCGTCTCGGATGACGACTTCAAGTCGTTCGGTGTTCGATTTGTCGAACACGTCCCCAGCCGAGTGCCTGATTGTCAGCGTTCGCGTCGATTTCTCCCAATCGAAGTCGAAACTCGCCTGTGGTGCGGGGGCAGCCAGATCTTCAGCGGTCCCCAACGCAAAGATGCTGATGACAGTCCCCAGAATGACAACGACACCGACGAGGAGAATCGTCGCAATGACGGAAGAAACACCACGGGGCTCCATACAGCAGTTACGGTAATCTATATCAAAAGTGTGCCGGAGCCTTGAGAATCAGGGATATTGGGGCCCAGATGCCAATTGAGCCGGTTCAATACGCGGCGTGTCGTTTCACTGTCCGAGTCCAATGAGTTTACTTGGTGGCGGCTATCTGCCCACGCATGAGCCAGTTATTACGCGATTTACTTGCCGGAAACGCCGACCATGCGTCGGAGTTCCGGGACCGGTTCGATCAGGTCCAGAACTCCCAGACGCCCCATGCTGTCACGGTCTGTTGTTCGGACTCGCGAGTGCTGCAGGACCATATGTGGGGCAACAGCGAGCCGGGATATCTCTTTACGTGTAGCAACATCGGGAACCGGGTCATCCAGCGGACCGCGTCCGGGGAGGCGGTGTCCGGCGACGTGTTGTACCCGATTGAACATACGCTGACTGAAACAGCTATCGTCGTCGGGCACACCGGTTGCGGCGCGGTGACGGCGACGTACGACGACCTGACCGACGGGCTGGACGAACCGGCGGGTATCGAACACTGTCTCAGCGTACTCAAGCCACACCTCGAACCGGCCTTAGAGCACCTCCCCACGGACATCGAGCGGGCGGCGGCCGTCAACCGGCTCGTCGAGTACAACGTCGACAGGCAGGTCGAGTTCCTCCGCAGTAGCGACGACGTACCGGACGCCGTCGACGTGTTCGGCGTCGTCTACGATTTCCAGGACGTGTACGGCGGCCAACGCGGAGAAGTCCACGTTATCAATATTGACGGGGAAACCGATGTCGACGCGCTGCGGGCGGCCAATCCCGACATCGCCTCACGGATCAACCGCCTCTGGGAGTACTAGTCCCGCTACCGACTCTCTCGCTGCTCGACCTTGTTCAACTCAATCAGGAGCCTGAAGATCGCTTTCACGAGGTTCTCGTCGACGTCGAACTGCTCCGCGTTGTCGCCGGCTCGGTCCATCACGGCCTGCTCCTGTTGCTCGTCGGTCGTCGGGAGTCCCTTCTCGTCTTTGACCTGTGCGATGGTGTCGGCCACGTAGGTTCGCTGTGCGATCTTCTCGACGATTTCGCGGTCGATCGTCCGTATTTCGTCGCGCAGTTCGTCTAGCGACATGTCCTCTGGGTTCGGATTCGTGCTCATACTGTGTGTGTCCCTTCTGTTTGTGTCGTCGTCAGCCAGGTCTGTCCGGGTCGCTCGTCCCAGGCCTCCTGTACGGCTTCGAGTGCCGTCCGCTCGCCGACGGCGGTGAATGACGGCCCCGTCCCAGACAGGGAGACGCCTTCGACGTGCTGGAGCGCATCGAGAACCGGGTCCGTCTCGAAATCCAGCGCGGCCGAGAACGCGAGGCCGTTGACCGTCATCGCTCGCTGGTAGTCGCCGTCGAGCGCGAGGTCCTCGACGAGGCGGGCCATCGGCGCTATCTGACGGCACCGCTCCACGTCCGCGTCGGCACTGAAAGACTGCTCGGGCGGCGTCCAGACGAGCACGTCCCAGTCGATTTCCTCGCGGGCGAGGAGCGCGTCGTCCTCGTTGTCGGTGACGGTAACGCCGCCGAGCATCGACGCCGACGCGTCGTCGAAGGCCCCGGTGACGGTGACGCCCACGTCGCGGGCAGCCATGACACCGAGGCGGGCCATGTCCTCGCGGCTCATCCGCTCAGTTGCGTCGAGTGCGTCGAGCGTCGCCATGATGGTCGCGTTCGCGGCCGCGCTGGAGCTTTTGAGCCCCGAGGCCATCGGGACCTCGCTCTCTGTGCGGACAGTCCCGCCGGAGACCGCCGGGACGCCCACGTTCTGTGGGCCGCCGTGGGCGTCGATGACGTACTCGACACAGCGTTCGATAAGCCGCGTGTCGGCGTCCGGCGCACCGTCGACCTCGCCGGTGACGCCGTCGGTCTCGGTCGTGAGCGTGACGGCCGCTGTCGTGTACTCGTCGATAGCAAACGCCGCGCCGCGGCCGGTCGCGAGCGCGTTAAGCACCGTCCCCGCTGCGGGCGCTGCTGCCTTCCCTTCCATCGACCTGTACTCCCGCGCGGACCTATTTACTAACTGCGATACCCCTGTATCGGGCACGGTGGCCCCAGCAACCGTATCGCAGTACGACAGGTAACACTATACCGACCAGTTCGAAAAAAATAGCAACGAGGAATGAGCATCGAGAATGCACTCCGCGGACTCACAGCAGGCATCGCTGTCTTGGGCTATGTCTCCCTGTTTCTGTTGTTGCAGATCCGTACGACCCCGGTGTCGGCGCTGGCGGGGATTGCGGTACTCGCTACTGCTGCACTTGCTGTCGCAGGCGGACGACCCGCAGTTCGCCAGCTTCTGGGTCGTGGGCCGTCATCTCAGGCGGACACGCCTGAATGGTGGCTCGCTCGTCTCGAACCCGCTGTGGAAGACGCCTGGAACGCGTATGCGGACCTGGTGCTGACAGTCGGGCTATGGGCCATCAGTGTCGGGTCCTTCGGCGGACTCATAACGTATCCGGGCGACGACCCGCCGTTTGGCCTCGCTATTGCCGGGTTCCTGTCGATGGTCTGTGGCCTCATCTCGCTCGGATTTCTCATCGATTCGAGATACGAGTGAACGTGAGCGGGACGGGTTTGGCTCAGGCCGGGAACAGAAGGTACGGCAGAATAAACAGCAACAGGAACATGAACAGGAGGATGATGCCATAGCCGGCGAGCGTCCCGGCGGCTGTCAGCCATGCCGGATGGTCGAACTGCTCGGGGAGATGTGCCATACCGTGGGATTCAGTCGGGGACAGTATAGTGGTTTGGGAGCGGGATGTAACCGAGCGACAGCACTGTCCTCCCCGTGCCTGCGAACGGTAGGCTTTCAACTATCGGTTCAGTACACTGGCAAAAATGTATATCGTCATCGTCGGTGCCGGTGATATCGGGTCGCCGTTGCTTGAAATTGCGACAGCAGGCGGCAACGAGGTTGTCGTCATCGAACGCAACGAGGAGCGAGCGGAACGCGCGTCGAGACAGTACGATTGTCTCGTGATTAACGACGATGCAACCTCGAAGGATACGCTGGAGGACGCCGGTGCTGACCGTGCTGACGCACTCATCTCGACAACCGATCAGGACGCGACCAACATCATGGTCTGTCTGCTGGCACAGGAACTTGAGGTGCCGGACATCGTCTCAGTCGTCCACAACCCCGAACACATGAGCGTGTTCCGCCAGATCGGCGTCAACACGATGCAGAACCCACAGCGGCTCATCGCCGAGTATCTCTATCGAGCCGTCAAACGACCGTCTATCGTCGATTTCATGCGCATTGGTGAGCAGGCGGAAGTGTTCGAGATAACAGTCCAGCCGAATGCGCCGATTGCGGGCAAGACACTGCAGGAAGCCAACACAGCGGGTCTCATCGGTGGGCAGACGCTGATCGTGGCAATCGAGCGCAACGGCGACAACGACCCGATAACGCCCCGCGGCGATACACGTATCGAAGCGGGCGACCTCCTCACGGTCTACTCGGGAGACGGTGCGACGCCGGAGGTGACCGACATCTTCGGTCACTCCGAGGACCACAGCTGATATGTCGCGACGGAACGGCGGGCTGTTTCCGGCGGACCTGCAGACAATTGCCCGGGATATCGGCTCGCTTCTGCTGATGGAGGCTGGGCTGATGACGATCACGGCCGTGGTTGCGCTGGGCTTTCGGGAGTTCTACGCCGCTTTTGGGTTCGTCACTGCGGCCGGAATGACCGCCGCTGTCGGCGGCCTCGCGACTCGTGGGTTCGCCGATGCCCCGGCCCCGAAGATGAAACATGGGATGGTCATCGCTGCCGGCGGGTGGCTGCTGGTCGCTGCGTTCGGGGCACTCCCGCTCCTGTTGACCGCGTGGTTCACGCCCCCCGCCGTCATGGACACGTTCGTTCCGGTCGGGATGGACACGAGTACGTGGGAGCCGATCAGAGTCGGAGGGACGACAACGCTCTCCAGTCTCGCATACTTCCGAAACCCGCTCCACGCCTTCTTCGAGAGCATGAGCGGGTGGACAGGGAGCGGCCTGACGATGGCGATTCACGAGCCCTCGCTGCCCCGCGCAGTCCAGTGGTGGCGGTCGTTCATCCAGTACGTCGGCGGCGTCGGCGTCATCGTCCTGACCGTGTCTATCCTTTCACGGCCCGGTAGCGGCAGTTACGCGCTCTATCAGAGCGAGGCCCGCGAAGAAAAGATCCATCCAAGCGTCGTCTCCACCGTCCGAACGGTCTGGAAACTCGTCGCCGGCTACACAGTGCTTTCCTTCGCATTGCTGTTCGGTGCGATTCTCGCCAGTGACAGCGAGTACGCCGAGTCGCTGCCGCTGTGGGAGGTCGCGTGGCAGGCGCTCAATCATGCCATGACCGGGCTCACGACTGGCGGATTCTCGGTCACCGACAATTCGATTGCGACGTACAACTCACCGCTCGTCGAGACCGTTCTGTTGCCGATTATGATTCTCGGCGCGATTGCGTTTCCCGTCCACTACGTCGTCTTACACGACAGGGAGGTTCGCGAACTCGTGTCGGACCTGCAGACCCGCTGGCTGTTCATCCTGCTTGTAATCGGCGTCGTCGCTCTCTCAGCACAAAACGTGTGGTCAGTCTCCGAGACAACCGGCGCGTTCGCCACACAGTCGTTTCTCCCGTTTTCCGTGCCGATGCTCGACGCCGCACAGCTCGATGCGGTTCGGGACTCGACGTTTCAGTGGGTCAGCGCCCTCAGCTGTACCGGCTACCAATCGGCTCCAATCGGTCGCTGGCTGGCCGGCGGCAAAGTGCTCGTAGCCGGCGCGATGGTGCTTGGCGGTGCTGCAGGGTCCACTGTCGGAGGCATCAAACTCATCCGGGGGTACACCATCGTTCGCGGCATCGTCTGGCAGTTCTCGCGGGTGTTTCTCCCGACAAATGCAGTGGTTACGGCCCGCATCGGCGACCGAACACTTGACCGCGAGTCGATGGAGCGGGAGTTCAGCGAAGCGGCCATCGTGACGCTGCTGTGGCTCATCGTTCTCGTCACCAGCAGTGTCGTTCTCACCAACGTCGCAGGCCCCGCGTTTGGCTACGCTGATGCCCTGTTCGAAGTGGCCAGCGCGCAGGGGAACGTCGGCCTTTCGACAGGTATCACCGGCCCGTCGATGTCCCCGCTCGCAGAGGGGATGTTCGTGCTGAACATGTGGGTCGGCCGCCTGGAGATCATCCCGATACTCGTGTTCATCCGCGCTGGACTGTACGGGCTAGACCCGTAAGCTGTCGGCTATCCCTCCAGCCGTCCCTTACTCTTCGTCAGGATACACCTCGCCGAGAAACATCCAGCGGACTTTCGTGCCGCCTTCGGGTCTGGTCTCCTCCTTGACATGGTACAGATACGGGCCGTGTGGGCAGTCTTCGCAGTCTTCAGCACAGGTCGTCCGCTTCACCACCTCGGTGTAACCATCGCGTTTGGTGGCTCGAAGGATCTCCTCGTTGGGACCCGGCTCCACCGGCGATTGCGTCTCGTCGTGGAACCGCAGGAGTTCCTGCGCGTAGATAATTGTATTGCGGAGTTCGTCGGGCGTCAACTGTGGCAGTTCCGCCGCCACCGGATCCGGAACTCCCTCAGGGGGTGTCGGTTCGTTTTCATGACTGGACATACCGCCATCTCTGTCTGGTAGGCATATAACCGAACTGCCAGCTACAGGTAGAAAGAGTCTCTCGGACTCACTCGTTCCAGAACGCACCGGTAAATAGCACGAACACCGGAATTATCTCTAACCGACCGATCCACATCAGGAATATCATCAGCAGTTTGCTGGTCTCCGGGAAGCGTTCGTAGGTCCCGAACGGCCCCAGAAACCCGAACCCGGGACCGATATTTCCGATAGTCGCTAAGCTTGCGCTGAAGGCTTCAAGCACAGTTAGTTCGAGCCCGACACGGCCCGCATCGAGGAGGAGGAACACCGTCGCGATACCGAGCGTGAGCAGGTACAACAGCGTGAATCCGTATATCGCGTTGATAACGCCTTCGTCGATGACCTGCCCGCCGAGCCGGACTGGTTTGACGGCGCTGGGATGGGCTGTCGTGAACAGTTGGCGTCGGATACTCTTGAACACGACGAGCCATCGGACGATCTTGATACCGCCACCGGTCGACCCTGCGGAGCCGCCAATAAACATCGCGAACAACAGGACACCCTGTGCTGTGCTGCCCCACTCGGCAAAGTTGCTCGTCGCATACCCGGTCGAGTTCAGCAGCGAAGCGACCTGAAACGTGGCCTGCCGGAGCGAGTTTTCAAGCGCCCCCTGCGTGATACCACCGATTTCAAGCGGCGGCGCAGACCCGGTGAACAGCAGCCCCCAGAGGATGACGGCCACGCCGGCGTTCGCACCGAGGTACGCCTGCAGCTCGCGGTCCTTGAGGAAGGCGGCGTAGTCATCCTGCAACAGGAGGTAAAACAGCGCGAAGTTCATCCCGGCAATGAGCATGAACGGAACGACGACCCACTGGACGGCCGGCGAGAAGTAGGCGATACTCTCAGCCTGTGGGGAGAAGCCGCCAGTCGGCAGCGTCGTGAACCCGTGGGCAACGGCGTTGTACGCGTTCATGTTCGGAGCCATCGATGTCTGGCTGAGGCCAAACAGGATGAGGACGAGCAGGACAGTAAAGCCCAGATAGAACAGCCAGAGCAGTCGGGCGGTCTCGGCTATCTTCGGCGTCAGCTTCTGGAGTTCGGGGCCGGGTGCTTCCGATTCGATCAACTGCGCCCCGTTGACGGCTGCCTCCGGAAGAATGGCAACCATCAGGACGATGATACCCATCCCGCCGAGCCACTGCGTGAGCTGTCGCCACATCAACAGCGCGTGGGAGTGCTGAGCGAACGATATCTCCGCAGTTGCGGTCGCGCCAGTGGTCGTAAATCCGGACATCGACTCGAACAGCGCGTTCACGGGCTCACCGAGCGCTGATTCGGTCCCATACCCGGCGATAACGTAGGGGATAGCGCCGATAACCGCGACAGCACCCCAAGAGAGGCCGACGAACAGCAGCGCTTCGCGTGGTCCGAGTTCGTGACTGTCGCTGACTTGCTCCAGCGCCACGCCGACCGTGATGGCGACCGCGATAGAAATCAGGAAGGCAGCGGTATCGTCTCCGTACAGCAAAGCAATCCCGAGCGGGACCAGCATTGCGACGGCGAGATATTTAATCACAGTGCCGGTCAAGGCGATACTCTGTCGCCAGTCGACACGAATCGACATCACTGAACACCGACCATTACCTGACGCTCACACACCCGCTATCAAAAAGCCCCGCGTTCTAACAGCGCTGTTTCCGGTGCCGCTCCTCGTTTTCAGCGTCGCTTCGGCGGGTTCCTGTTCCGTCCTGACAGCGTATCGAATCGTATGTAGTATCGTCGTCCGATGTTACTTTGCCGCTGGAACTGCCGGCGACGCTGAACTGACGAGTTAGGCGTGGCCGTGTTCTCTTGCCCCCTCGCGGATCTTCTGTGCCCGCTTTCGGACCCGTGAGACGTACCGCTCGATTTTCTCCGGTTTCTCGCCGTAGAACGACGCAGCCCAGTGGACGTCGACGCCCTCCTGAGTGAGGAAGTAAGCGACGAGCGTGTCACGGCCCGCCTGTATGACCGTTGGAGGTACGCCGCGGTCGCCGGTTCCGGCTTCCTGAAAGCCGTTCACGTCGAAGTACACGTCGGCGTATAGCGTCGCCATCTCGGGGTCAGCAAACGTGATCCCTTCGTGGTCCGGGGCCTCGAACCGATACCGCGTGTCACCCTCGACTGTCGTTCGCTCGACGATGCGCACGTCGAGGATGTACTCGCGGTAGGCGGAACTGTCAGTCGATGCAGCAGCGGTGTCTGATTCTGGCATGAATTGGTCGGTTTGGTGCTACGGTTGCCGGCTTGTTCTGGCCGCGAGCGCTGCCACCGTGGCGAGTGAAGCGAGGACCAGCGCTATCGGGAGTGCCCCGTTCGCGCCGGTCGTCGACTGCTCGCCGCCCGTGGAGTTGTCCACTGTGGGTCCTGCGGCATTCGCGGTACCCGCTGACTCGGCTGTGGGCTCGCTGGCCGGTGACGATGCTTCGGTCGCGGCCGCCGCTGGCTCAGTCATCGCGCCCGGTGATACAGCGAGCGCCGTCGGCTCGGTCGCCGGCTCGACTGCGCCGCCGCCGTCGGCATCGATTTGGCTCGACGCAACGGTCACCTGCGTCTCGCCGCCGTCGACGCCAGCGAGCTGGATCGTCGCGAGCGTCACGTCGCTGGCACCGGGTTCGATCTGCCCGTCGAGATCAGCCGCCTCAAGCGTGATTGTCCCGCCGTCTGCGCTAATGACGGGGTCAGTCGTGAGACTGAGGCTGTCTGGGTAACTCGCGTTTTCGAATCGGGCGACAGCGGGGTCGTCAACTGTGAGTTCGAGCTGGTAGCCCGCCAGTCCGTCCGGCGCGCTGGTGAGGACGACCGGGACGGCCATCGTTTCACCGGCGGCGACGGAGTCGGTCTCGATGCTGATTGTCGGCGTACTCTGCCCTGCAGTGAGCGCGGGGACCGTCCCTGCGAGGCAGACGAGCGCGACGAGCGCGAGCAGGATGCCAGCGGCTCGGACGCAACCGCGTATGGAACAAGTGGTGTCGTCGGTCATTGTATTGCTGTATCGAAAGATGGCGGAATCTCGGTTGCGGCCGTTAGTTGACCTCTTCGTAGAGCGCCGTCACGTCCGCGAAGTCGAGTTTGCCGTTCTCGTTGAAGTCGTACGCGCCGGTGTTCAGCTGGACGCTGTCGGAGTCCATGTTCGAGAACAGCACCTGCACGTCCTCGTAGTCGAGGCGGCCGTTGCCGTTGAGGTCCTCGAAATGGCCGTCGCCGTCTGGATCAGTCGGCGCGTCGTCGCCGACGATCGTTTGCGGGCCGCCCACGACGATACCGTTCCGAGCTTCTGCCTCGATGGCGTTGCCGTTCTCGTCGTCCATCTGCTCGATTGAGACGGTTAGATCGGTCGTGCCACCGCCGTTGGCGCGGACGTCGAGCGCCGCGAGTTCCACGTCCATCGCGCCGGACTGGACGTTTGTATTGACATCGGCGACACGGATCGTCGCCGACGAGCCGTCGTCGCTGATGGAACTCTCGGTGAGTCCGAGCGCGTCGGGGAAGGAGACGCCGGTGATAGACGCGATTTCCGGGTTCGATACGCTGACGGTGAGTCGAGCGCCGGAGAAGCCAGCGGGGAGCGACGAGGCGGTCAGCGAGACGGTGCCTGTCGACCCGCTGCCGACCGCGGCGGAGTTGGCGTTGACGACGACGTTGGGCTGATAGACGTAGAGGCCGTCGTTGGGGTACGAGCGAGCGGGGCCGCCGAAGCCGTCCTCACAGCAGAGTACGCGACCGTCACGCATCGTGTAGACGTTGTCGATGTTTCGGAGCGCATCGTTTGCGTCTTCCGGGGAGTCGGTGAAGTCGGGGCCAGTGATGACCGGTTCGAGCGTCGAGACGTTGTAGTCTGATTCCAGCACACCGCGGTAGACGACGCCGCCGTCGACGCGGTCCATCTGGATGTCGCCCTCGTCGTCCGCGAGCGCGTCGTTGAACTCTGAAATGCCGAAGTAGATGAAATCGCCGGGCTGGGAGTCGTCGACGCTGTCGACGCCCTCGGCCTTGTTGAACTCGATTGACGCGCCGATTTCCTTGGCGGCCGCGCGGGTCTCCAGAAACGGGATGCGGCGGAGTTCCTCGTCGACACCGTCGGGGCCGTTCGCCTCGTACTGCTCGGCCCACTCGATGATTTCCTCGTTCGAAATGTAGTTCTGGTTCCCGTTCTCGATGACTTCGAGGTCGGCCTGCTTGATCGTCTCCTCGGTCACTTCGTCGCCCGCCGCCCAGTCGGCGTGGGCGCTGAGGTAGTCGGCCTGGGTCACGTCGTCGTACTCGGAGATCCAGGACTCGACCTCGGCGTTTGTGGCGTGGCCCAGTTCGATCCACTCGATTTCCAGCGGGGTCTGTGCCGGGGAGTTGCGCTGGCCGGCCTCTGCGGCGTTGGCCGCGTCGTTGGTAATCTTCGGTGCGTACAGCGTCCCGGCGACATCCATGGGGTCCTCGTACTCCGGGATCGGCTCGTCGGCGACGAACTTGTAGATGCCCTTGCTGTCGCCGTCGGAACAGCCGTAGAGGGTCCGCTGGTCGCCTTCGATGTCGGGGGCCTCCCACGAGGCCCGCCCCATCACGTAGTACTTGACCGCTTCCGGCTCGTCGGCGGTCGGCTCCCGGAAGTCGACGAAGTAGCCGTACCGGTACGGGTTCGGGTACACGTCGTCAAGCAGCGTCGTCGCGAGGTTCTCGCCGTCGCCCTGGTCGTCGCGCTCCGCGCCGAGGTAGTACGCGAGGAACTCGACGCCGGTGAGCGCCCAAGAGCCCTGGGCATAGAAGTTCGATTCGAGGTCGCCGTTCTCCGCGTAGGTCTCGATAGCGCCCGAGATATCGCTGGGGTTCGGTCGGTTCCAGAACTGACACCCGCCGATGAGTCCCTCGCCCGACTCCGCCTCGACGATGTCGCTCACCGTCGCCGTCAGACTAACGCGGGGATGTGCGTAGTTCTCCTCGGCAGAAATCATCGTTCCCCACGGACTGAGGTCGCCGTAGCAGTTGATCCGCGTCCCGCCGTGTTCGCGGAGCGACTCGGTGTTCGTGAGGTTCATCGCGTTCTCGGTGTCCGCGCTCCACTCGCCGTTCTCGTCCTGGCTGAGCGGAACCCGCGAGACGCATCCGGGGCTGTTCTCCCAGTTCGTGAACAGGTAGCCCTCGGTCCCCTCGTCGTTGCTCGGGACGAACTGGTTGCAGTCGGGGTTCGTCGCCGCGCCGCCGTACTGTGTGCCCGCGAAGTTCTCCTGGGTGATGTCCGTCCCGTCGGGCGTCTGAACCACGCCGAGGCGTGCCTCGCCGCCGTTGATCGGTTCACGGCCCTGGACGAGAATTTCGTAGTCGCCGGCCGCGGACCGGACCTGTCGCTGTTTCTCTTCGGTGTCCGGAATTCCCACCTCCGGGAAGTCGTCGTTGCTCCCGTCGAACTCAAACTGGAAGCCGCTGAAATAGCCCACCGCGGCCCGTCCGAACGGTTCGGGATTCTCCCCTTCCGGGTGCTGGAGGCTGTACAGCAGTGATCCGTCCTCGAAGACGAACGGTCCCGTCACCTCCGCACCGAACGCCGTCGTCGAGAACCGTTTGAGACTCCCGGCGACGCTCGGCGCGCCCGGTGTGTCTGTCTCTTCGACCTCTTCCCCGCTTGCCACGCCGATGACGCTGGCCCCAAGCGCAGCAGCCACCGATTGTGAAAGTACCTGCCGTCGAGTGAAATCGACCATGCGAGTGGGGAGTAGCAGTGATTATTAAAGCAGCTTTATAATATTTGTATGATAGGTTTGGGAGCGTTTCGGTTCCCCCTGTTCTGCACATACGTCTAACCCGGCGAACATATTATAAATAGGACTGTTTTTTCGGGATACGTACTGTATGACTCCGAGAACGTTCCCTCACGAGCCGGTTCGTACGCAGCTACTTACCAGTCGGCGAACGGGTCGCTGACGGGGTGGAACAGCCTCCGGTCGGGACAGAAATCGAGCAGGGGAGTCGCCGTAGCCAGCGGCTACATCCCCATGTCGGCGGCCGGGTCGGGAATCGGCAGTGCGTTCGGCGACACACCGAGCAGTTCCGCCGCGTGGTCAAGTGCCATGTCGAAGCCGTAGTAGCGTTCCAGTTCGTCGCCCTCGGCGGTCGGTCGGACCTTCAGCATCGCGTACCCCTCGATGTTCTGGGCGACTGCGGCGCTCTCGCCATTGTTCTCGAATAGCAGCAGCCGTTCCTCGTCAGTCTCTCTGTAGGTGGCCGTGATTCCGTCAGCCGACACTTCGACAGGGAGTTCGGAGTCGGTCATCGACGGACGTATGGACCGGGGGCATGCGAACCTGACGGTCGGTTCGAAACCACAAACGCGAAGCGGATGGACCGACACCGACGCCTATGGCGAAGTGGCTCCAGAGTGGTCGCCGACGCGATATGTGTGTCCTGCTGGCCGCCGCGACGGACGGGGAACTCTCCGGCCAGCGGCTGAAGACGCGGCTCGAACGCCGCTACGACACGCGAATCGAACCAAAGAGCTTCTACGGCGCGCTCGACGCGCTGGAGTCGGCCGGGTTCGTCGACCACCGCGAGGACGGCATCGCTGACAAGTACTCACTGACCGACGCCGGGGAGCAGCGGCTTCGAGACCAGTTCGAATGGATGCGGGCGGCGCTCGGCGATGGCAGCTGATGCCGCTGCTCGTCGGCTCCCACCGAGTTTCGCTACGCCGGCACTGATGGATGGGATATCCTTTTGTGAGCGGTCCCACAGCACACAGATATGTCCCTGTCCCGCTCACTCCTCCTGGCAGGTCTGGACGCCCTCCCGTTTGCGGCACTCGCCAGCATCGCAACGTATGTCTTCGCACGCACAGCGATCCGTCCGTCAGTAGTTGTCGGGATGCTCGCCGCAACGGTCGGCGTCGCGGTACTCCTCGCGCTGGGGACCATCAGCGCAAATCGGTATCGGGCGGACGGAAAATCGTTCTACTTCACGCGGGCGGTCGTCGTCGAGGGACTCCTCTCGATTCCCTAATCGAGAAGCTCGCTGGCAATCGTATTGCGGAGGACCTCGCTGGTTCCCTCGTAGATCTCGTTGAGTTTGGCGTCGCGGTAGAACCGCTCGGCCGGGAAGTCCTTCGTGTAGCCGTAGCCGCCGTGGACCTGAATGCCCTCGTTGGCCACTTCCCGGGACACCTCTGAGGCGTACAGTTTGGCCTGTGCGGCCTCCTTGACGAACGACTCGCCGGCCATCTTCTTATCGGCGGCCTGGTGCATCAACAGGCGGGCCGCTTGCGTCTTCGTGTCCATGTCTGCGAGCTTGTGCTGGATGGCCTGGAAGTCGCTGATCGGCTGGTCGAACTGCTCGCGGTCCTGGGCGTATTTCAGCGCCTCGTCCAGCGCGGCCTGTGCGATGCCGACGCCGCGGGCCGCGATGGTGATGCGGCCGCCGTTGAGCGTCTTGAGCGCGTGGACGAACCCGCGGCCCTCCTCGCCGAGTCGGCGGTCAGCGGGGAGACGCATGTCGTCGAAGCGGAGTTCTGCGGTCGGACAGCCCTTGTCGCCGAGTTTGTGCTCCGTCCCTTCGACGATGAAACCGTCGTCCTCCTCGGGACGGACGATGAACGAGGAGATACCTTTGTTGCCGGCATCGGGGTCGGTCTTCGCAAACAGAACGACGGTGTCGGCGACGGACCCGTTGGAAATCCAGAGTTTGCCACCGTTGACCAGATAGGCGTCACCGCCGTCGACCGGTTCGGCGGTGGTGTCCATCGACGGCACGTCACTGCCCGCGCCCGCTTCGGAGAGGGCGAACGCGCCGATTTCCTCGCCCGCTGCCAGCGGCGTGAGGTAGGTCTCTTTCTGGGCCTCGTTCCCGAACTCGTAGATCATATTGCAGGCCAGCGAGATGTGCGCGGCGACGATTGTGCCGAGTCCGCCGCTCCCCCGCGAAATCTCTTCGAGAGCCATGGCGTAGCTGTGGTAGTCCAGTTCGGCCCCGCCGTACTCCTCCGGAATCGGCATTCCCATCAGGCCGAGGTCGGCCATCTCGTCGACGAGATCCCACGGGAACTCATCGGTTTCGTCGATCTCCGCTGCCCGCGGCTTGACTTCCTCGTCGACGAAGTCCGCGACCATGTCCTGTATCTGGCGTTGTTCCTGTGTGGGGCTAAGGTCCATGACAAATTCTAACGCTGGTTGGGTCTTTACTGTTGGCCAACGCGCGGCCCGTTGCCGGGTATTGTACTCGGTCCACTACTGTCCGCATTTGTCACTGCGGATCTATCAGTCGTAGTCGTAAAAGCCTCTACCTGACTTTTTGCCGAGGTCGCCGGCCGCGACTTTGCGTTTGAGCAGGTATGCTGGCTTGTAGCGGTCACCCAACTCCTCGTACAGTGTCTCAGAGGCGTCAAGGACCACATCGAGGCCGATGTGGTCGGCCAGTTCGAGCGGTCCCATCGGGACGTTCGTTCCGAGGGTCAGCCCGCGGTCGATGTCGGCCTTGTCGGCAACGCCCTCGTCGTAGGCTCGGATGCCCTCGTTTATCCAGGGCATCAGGACGCGGTTGACGACGAAGCCGGGTTTGTCGTCGGCTTCCCAGGTCTCCTTGCCGATGTCGTGGGCGAACTCCCGACCGAGCGTCACCGTCTCGTCGCTGGTGTGCTCGCCGACGACGAGTTCGACGCCTTTCATCACCGGCACGGGGTTCATGAAGTGTAGTCCAAGGACCTGTTCGGGCCGGTCGGTGACGCTGGCGATTGTCGTAATCGAGAGCGTACTCGTGTTGCTGGCAAGTACCGTGTCCGGTCCGCAGATTGCGTCGAGGTCCTCGAACACAGACTGCTTGATGTCCATGTTTTCCGTCACAGCCTCGACGACGAGATCGGCGTCCGCGAGATCGTCCATCTCAGTGGTGCCTGTGATACGGGCTGTCGCCGCCTCCGCTTCCTGTTCTGTCACGGTGTCGCGCGCAATGAGTGTCTCGAAGCTCGACTGAATCTCCTCGAACCCGGCGGCGACTAGTTCTTCTGTCACATCGCGCATGATGACATCGTAGCCGGCCGTCGCGGTGACCTGAGCGATGCCGTTACCCATCGTTCCAGCGCCGACGACGCCGACGGTGTCGACTGTTTCGAGCTGCATACCCGCGCCTTCGTCCGGCGGTCGTGTAAGTCTGCCGACGGTATCGGCTTATCACGGAAAGAAGTTCTACCGAGGGAATCTGTCACAGGCTTAGCGGCAAGCACTGCATCGCGGCGGAATATTCACTCGAAATGTAGTAAATGTCAGCAAAAAGATACTTATGGTGTGCCAGAGAACGGACTGATGATGAGAGACCCTGCGGGCAGCAGGCTCGGAGAAAAATTCGACTGGTCACAGAATGGCCAGTTTCTGCCCCTACATCTGACAAATGAGTAAGTCACTCGACATCTCGACCACCGAAGCCGAGCAGACCGTCACGGAAGTCATCGATACCATCGCCGCGACCACGCCTGACGTCCGCCGCGCTGTTGCCGACTACCGTGGCCAGAGCAACTCCGTCAACCCCACCGGCGACGACCAGCTCGCGGCTGACCTGCGCGCCGACGAACTGTTCGAGCAGCGGGTGCTGGGAATCGACGGCGTCGCCTCTTACGCCAGCGAAGAACGCGCGGACGTGAAAACGACAGACGGTCGACTCCACGTCGCGATGGACCCCCTCGACGGGTCGAGCAACCTCGAACCGAACAGCGGGATGGGGACGATTTTCGGCGTGTACAGCGAGCAACCGCCGACAGTCGGCACCAATCTCCTCGCAGCCGGCTTCGTTATCTACGGCCCCATCACCTCGATGGTCGTCGCTCGGAACGGCACTGTCCGCGAGTACATCCTCGAAGACGGCGACAAGCGGATTGTCGACGACGAGGTGACAGTCCCCGAAGACCCCACAGTGTTCGGGTTCGGCGGCGGCGTCGACTCCTGGACCGACGAATTTGAATCCTACGCCGAAAACATCCGCCACGAACTGAAACTCCGCTACGGTGGAGCGATGGTCGCGGACATCAATCAGGTGCTCACCTACGGCGGCATCTTCTCGTACCCCGCACTGGAGTCACGCCCCGAGGGGAAACTTCGAGTCCAGTTCGAGGGACACCCGATGGCCTACATCCTTGAGTCGGCCGGCGGTCGGTCTTCCGACGGCGACCAGTCAGTGCTCGAAATCGAACCCGACGAGCTACACGAGCGGACGCCCCTGTACCTCGGGAACGGCGACCTGATCGACCGGCTCGAAGCGAATATCGACTGACACCCTGTCAGTCAGTAGCCGAGGTATATCGCCAGCGCTTTCAGAACGCTGTACAGTCCGATAGCGACGCCCAGTAGCCCGCCGAGAACGGTTCCGACGATGCCGTCGGGCCACAGCGAGAGCGGGTTCGGAATCCCGACCGACGGGAGCGCTGGAATCGGGAGGCCACCGCTGTCGCCCGTTACGTTCCCGACGCGTTGCCCATCGACAGTCAATTTTCCAGTGGTGTTGTCCGGCACCGAGCGGGCAAACTCCGTCGTTCGCGTCTCGCCGGCGGGGACCGTGACCGTCCGCGTTGTCAGTATCGAGGTGTTGAGCGAGACGATCACGTTATGGTCACCGCTGGCGGTCCCCCGGTTTTCCAGCTCGACGGTGATGACGGTCCGGTCGCCGGGGCTGAGCGTCGATGGAACAGCCGTGGCGTTCGTAACCACGATATCCGGCTCTCCGGGCTCTTCGGTCGCTGTCTCGGCTGTCCCGCGTTCGGCCGTCGACGTTTCCGAGTCGTTCGTCGTCGCCTCCGCATCCCTCTCTGTTGTTGCTGTCTGCTCAACACCAACGACAAACGTCGAGAGGCCCGGCGATGCAGCACGGTAGACGATGTGTGACTCGCCCCGGCTGGCGATGTCAGTCGACAGCGGCATCCACCGGTCGCTCTTTCGGAATAGTGTCACGGCATCGGGTTCCGCACCGACTGCCGCCAGCGCAGCGCGGTCCACAGTAAACGTGAACGTCGCGTCCTCGGCCGGAACGGAGCCGTGGTCGACATCGAACCGACTGATGCCGGTGTGACCAGTGGCAGTCGCGAACGCCGACGTCGGCCGGCGGGAGCGAATAGTGAGTGTCGTGGAGTCGTTACGCGGGAACGACACGGCAAGCCGCTCCAGCGTTCCGTTCTGCCCGGTGACGAGTGCCCCCTCTGGTGGCTGAATCCGCTGTGTCCGACCGGACCCGTTCACCGAGACATTCGCCGTCGTCGCGTTCGGCTGCCGCACAGTTACGTTCCCGGCGGACCCGTTCCCCACGACAGACACGACTCTGGTCACACTATCCGTGTTCCCGAGTGGATCGGCGGCTGTTACGGTTACCTCGTGACTGCCGGGAGAGGCGAAGGCGACGGTAATATTCTCGCCGGTGAGGATGGTATCACTCCCGACTTGCCACCGGACCGAATCGACGCCCTGATCGTCTGTCGTCTCCGCTGCGGAGAAAGTCACTGACTCGCCGACAGTTGCGTTCTCCGGCCCAGTGACGGTGACGTTCGGCGCGGAGTCGTCGTAGAGGAACGTCTGCTGTCGTCCAAATGAATTCTCGTTTCCGTTCTCGTCGGTCACCGACAGCAGCAGCAGCGAGTACTCGCCTTCTTCGGGGAACGTGTACGTTCGTGTGTACGTGTTCGTATTACCGGTGCGTTCGGTGAATCCCGAGATGTTGAGATTGTCTATCGACGGGCCACCGACGGAGACTCGCAGTTGCTGTATCGGTTCGTGAATGCCGACAGAGATGCGGGCGGTGGAGCTATTGACGCGGCTCACCTCGAACGACTGATACTTCGGCACGACAGAATCCATCCCGCTGACGGTAACTGACTTGTGTGGAAGCTCGTTCCCCGCTTTGTCGGTGATGCTGGCGGTGTCACGGAGACTGACGGTGACATTGTCTGTGTCGACCTTTTTTTCCAACAGCAGGGAGACGCGTACCCCAGTCCTGTTTGCTCCAGAAGCGTCGATCGATGTGACCGAGACGTTCGCTACTCGGCCCGCAGTTAGCTCGAAATCCGCTGCCTGAATCGTACTCGTGTCTATCGACCCGCCGTCGTCGAACAGGGTCACTTCGATAGTCGTAGCGTTGCCCCGCGTCGCATTGCCCCACTCCGGCGACTCGGTGTCGTCAGCCGCAACAGTGCCAGAAGCGACAGTACCGAGCAGCGTGAGCAAAAGAAGGGCGACAAGCAACGGAAGCCACCAGCGACGACGCCCGGTCGACAGCGCCGTCTCGCGGGGGTCACCAGTGGCACTCATAGTATATGGGTAGCCCGGCACCCGATATCAATGGTGCGCCACCATTATGAGAGGTGATAATCGCGTGCGGGGACCATCTGCGATATGCACCGGGGCGCCGAACCCGTCATTGACAGTCGACCCGCTGGCATCGCGTTTCTCCGGGAGTATACAGTCCCTACCCGTTCGCTTTCAGTAGTAAACAGTGTGTATTTAATACACGGGATGACAACAGGATAACAGACCACGTGGGGGCGTGGTTGCGGAGGGTGACGTGTTCACAACGGACCGAACGATCCCGATAGGGACCATCGACGGGTGGTGTAGCGCCCTGCTCGACGAACTCGCAGCCGTCGAGCGAGAACTATGGCTGGTCGTCGCCGTGACCCTTGTCGTCGACGTGTGGCTGACACACGTTGGCCTTCAGCACGGCCTACACGAAGGAAACCCTGTGATGCGGGCCGCGATAGAGACGTTCGGGATCGCCGTTCTCGGCGTGACGAAAATCGGCGTTCTCGGGCTGGCGGGGGTGACCCGCCGCCTGCTGAGCGATCAGCGCGGCGTCGTCGTGCCGCTCGGACTGGCGCTCCCGTGGGTAGCGGCCGTCGGTATTAACGCGGCCCTCCTGATTAGTCTGTAGCTACCTCGGGGGTATGCTGTCATCAGTTTTCGTTCGCTCACTGAACCAACAGCCCGCAGGTATTGGGTCGCCGTAGGCGACTCAGCCACGGACATTCCGTTTGGCTATTAGTTCCGTTGTGAGTGATTCCTGTCTGGAAAATCCCATGGACGGCGGTACCCTTTTGCCCACAGTCTGAGATATACCTCGTATGTCGCCTGAGGTAAACCCGTTTGAGAGTTTACAGGAGCAGATCGACGACGCGTCGGACTATCTCGAATATTCGACTGACGTGCTCGAACGGCTGAAACACCCCGAGCGAGTGCTGGAGACGAACCTTTCCGTGGAGATGGACGACGGCTCCGTCGAGGTGTTTCGTGCCTACCGATCACAGTTCAACGGTGACAGAGGACCGTACAAGGGTGGCATCCGCTATCACCCGCAGGTCACACGCGACGAGGTCAAGGCACTGTCTGGCTGGATGGTGTACAAGTGTGCTGCTGTGAACATCCCCTACGGCGGCGGGAAAGGCGGCATCGAGATCGACCCGCGACAGTACTCAGCCAGTGAAATCGAGCGGATAACGCGGTCGTTCGCGAAGGAACTCCGCCCGATTATCGGCGAGGACCAGGACATCCCCGCGCCCGATGTCAACACCGGTCAGCGCGAGATGAACTGGATCAAAGACACGTACGAGACGCTGGAAAACACCACCGAACCCGGCGTCATCACCGGCAAGGCCCCGGAGTCGGGCGGCAGTGCGGGCCGCGTCGAAGCGACCGGCCGGTCAGTGATGCTCACGGCCCGCGAGGCGTTCGACTATCTCGGGAAGGATATGGCGGACGCGACAGTGGCCGTACAGGGCTACGGAAACGCCGGCTCCGTGGCGGCGAAACTCATCGAGGACCTCGGCGCGAACATCGTCGCAGTATCAGACTCCTCCGGAGCCGTCTACAACCCTGACGGGCTCGACGCACGCGACGCGAAGGCGTTCAAGAGCGAGACCGGGTCGCTGGCCGGCTACGAGGGCGCAACGGAGGAGCTGACGAACGAAGAGCTGCTGACGATGGACGTGGATCTGCTCGTCCCGGCGGCGCTCGAAAACGCCATCGACGGCGACCTCGCAAAGGATGTACAGGCAGACATCGTCGTGGAGGCGGCAAACGGCCCGCTGACGCCGAACGCCGACGACGTCCTCACCGACCGTGACGTGGCCGTGTTCCCGGACATCCTCGCCAACGCCGGTGGCGTCACGGTGTCGTACTTCGAGTGGGTCCAGAACCGCCAGCGGTTCTACTGGTCCGAGGAGCGTGTGAACAGCGAACTGGAGACCATCATCACGAACGCGTTCGACGACCTCGTCGAGACGTACGAGCAGACCGGCGCGCCGAACTTCCGGACGGCGATGTACGTCGTCGCTATCCAGCGGGTCGTCGCGGCGGCCGAGGAAGGCGGTATCTGGCCCTGACCGCATCCCGGAATCAGTCACGGCTACCGCGGGTGTTTTGCCGGCGCTTCCCCTACTGTGTGTATGGACATTTACGAGCGGCAGGTTCGCGTCGAAGCTCCGCTGTCAGAAGTCTGGAAGTTCCACGCGACAGGCGACGGGCTGGTCGCGCTGACCCCCGACTGGATGAACATCCGCATCGAGGAGGAGCGGGGACCAGATGGCGAGCCAAACCCTGAAGAACTGACCGCCGGGTCGGTCGTCGTCTCCTCGATCAAGCCGTTCGGCGTGCCGCCGCGCCAGCGCTGGGTCTCGGATATCGTCGCCCGGGAAGAAGGTGAGGACGAGGCGATGTTCCGCGACGTGATGGCGGAGGGACCGTTTCCCCACTGGGAACACACGCACACGTTCCGGGCGTTGAGCGACAGGGAAACGCTCGTTCACGACCACGTCGAGTTCGAACTGCCCGGCGGACCGCTCGGCCGGGCGCTTGGCCCCTTTGGCTGTCTCGGGATGGAGCCGATGTTCCGATATCGCCATCAGCAGACGAAGGAACTGCTCGAAGGGTAACGTGGCCTGCCCCGGACGACACGGCCCCGACTATGGTCTCCGGTGTTTCTTTATTCCCGTGTCGGATACTACCACGGGATGAGTCGACGTGTCGTCGTACTACCTGATGTGGCTGTGCTGTCTCCGTGCCACAACGGAGCAGGACGAGCGTGACCGAGCCGCGAATCGACCCGCGAATCGGGCTGGTCGTCGCCGTTCTCGCGGTCAGTACGAGTGCGATTCTCGTCCGGTGGAGCGATGCCGCGGCGTCGGTGGCGGCGTTCTACCGTGTCCTGTTGACGACCGTACTGCTAGCCCCGCTGGCGCTGGGTCGGCACCGGTCGGCATTCGGTCGGCTCGCTCGACGGGACGTACTGGCGGCTGCGGCGACTGGCGTGGCACTCGCAGTGCACTTCGCCGCGTGGTTCGAGAGTCTGGCGTGGACCAGCGTCGCGGCGTCGGTCACGCTGGTCCAGTGCCAGCCGCTGTTCGTCGCCGTCGGCGCGTGGGCGCTGCTGGATGAGCGCGTCACGCGCGGAACGACGGCGGGCATTCTGGTCGCTATCGGCGGTATCATCGTGATGTCTGTCGGTGAACTTCTCGGGAGCGGGACCATCGGCCCGCGTCCGCTGTACGGCAACGCCCTGGCTCTCGTCGGTGGCGTTATGGCCGCTGGGTACGTTCTCGCCGGGCGCTCGCTCCGCCAGCGGTTCCCCCTTGTCCCGTACGTGACCGTCGTCTACAGCGTCGCGGCGGTATCCCTCCTCGTCTTCGTCGTCGCGTCGGGCCACCCCGTGACCGGCTACCCGCCACGGGAGTGGGCGCTGTTTCTCGCGATGGCTGTCGGCCCCGGCGTGTTCGGCCACACCGTCCTCAACTGGGCGCTGGCACACGTCGAATCGAGCATGGTCAGCGTCTCACTGCTCGGCGAACCGGTCGGGAGCGCGCTGCTGGCGTTGCTGTTGCTCGCAGAGATACCCGGTCCGTCGACCGTCGCCGGTGGGGCCGTCGTACTCGCCGGCATCGGCGTCGTCGCCAGAAGCCGAGCCGTCGGGGCACCGTCCACAGACTGAGGGCTGACTCAGGCGCGTTTTTCTACGGCGCCGCGGATTTCTGCGGCGGCGAAGTCGTGGTCCGGGCGGATGTTGACGAAATCGAGGAACTCCTCCGCGGCCAGCAACTCAGACGTATCGTAGTGGCGTGCGGCGGCGGAGACCGCGGTCGGCGCACCGACGAGCGGCTCAAGTGCGCCCAGCGCACACGCGAGGTCATAGGCGCGAGCATCGCTGATCGCCGCTTCGCGGACGCTTGTGGCATCGATGAAGTAGAGGTCGTCGTGGGCCACGAGCACGTTCTCACAGCGGAAGTCGCCGTGGGCCAGGCCGTCCTCGTGCATCCGGTGGAGGAATTCAAACACCGTCGGACTGTGCTGCTCGACGGTTTCGGCCGGGAGGTCGTCCAGCGGCTCGAAGTCGGGAATGTATTCAAGTACCAGCACACCCATGCCATCGTATTCGAACGCCTCGATTGGCTCGGGAGCGTTGACGCCGATCTCCCGCATCCGCTGGGTCGCCGCCAGTTCGTGTTCAGCCATCTCGTAGGGCGTCCCGAAGTGCTCGAAAAAGCCCTCTGTCCCAGACGAAAACGCGCCGATGTTGCGGCCGGCGGTCAACAGCGTGTGGACCAGCGAGTTCTGTCCCGTGATGACTTTCACGAACCACTGGTCGTTGACGACAAGCGGCGTCGAGAGCCAGTTATCCGCCTCCAGAAACGTCACGTGGGCCGCGGGCTCGTCGTACCGTTGGATTACCGCCTGCACCACGCCTTCGAGTTGCTCCCAGGGGACCGTCCCGCGGAGGAATCGCCGGAACGCCATTCCCTCTAGGGAACGCCGTGGACGGGCAAATGGCTTGTGTCTGTCGGCGTGTGCTATTTAGTAACACAAAACATAGGCTCGGTATGGAGTTCGACGTTCCCGGCGAACACCGGATGATACGGGATTCGGTCCGTGAGTTCTGTGAGAATGAGATCCAACCGATAGCGCAGGACATCGAGGACGAACACCGCTTCCCGGCCGAGATATTCGAAGCGCTCGGCAAACTGGACGTGATGGGTGTGCCGATCAGCGAGGAGTGGGGCGGACTCGGCGGGGATACGCTGATGTACGCGCTCGTGGCCGAGGAACTCGGCCGCGTCTCTGGGAGTATCGGACTCTCGTACGTGGCTCACACGTCGCTCGGGAGTAAGCCGATAGAGCTGTTCGGCACGGACGCCCAGAAGGAGCGGTGGCTCCGGCCGCTTGCCACCGGCGAACAGCTCGGCGGGTGGGCGCTGACGGAACCAGGCAGCGGGAGCGACGCCAGCGACATGGACACGACGGCCGAGCGGGACGGCGACGAGTACGTCATCAACGGCACCAAGCAGTTCATCACGAACGCCTCCGTCGCCGGGTCGATACTCGTCAAGGCTGTCACCGACCCCGAGGCCGGCTACGACGGCATCTCGACGTTCATCGTCGCCCCCGAGGACGACGGCTGGGCGGTGACGACCGAGTGGGACAAAATGGGACTGAACGCCTCGCCGACCTGCGAACTCCAGTTCGACGACTGCCGGATTCCTGCGGACCGACTGCTCGGCGAGGAAGGGACGGCTGGACACAGACGCTGAAGACCCTCAACGGCGGGCGCATTTCTATCGCCGCGCTCTCGACTGGACTCGCACAGGGAGCCTTCGAGGCCGCGAAATCGTACGCCACCGAGCGAGAACAGTTCGACCGCCCCATCTCGACGTTCGACGCCGTCCGGGACAAGATAGTCGAGATGGACCGCAAAATCGAGCGTGCCCGCCTGTTGACCCACAAGGCTGCGACGATGTACGACCATGGGGAAGACGTAACGCGGCTCTCCTCGCTTGCGAAACTCGACGCCAGCGAAATCTGTCGAGAGGTCGCCGAAGACGCCGTGCAGGTGCTTGGCGGTTACGGCTACACGACGGACTTCGCCCCCCAGCGGTTCTACCGGGACGCGAAGCTCATGGAAATCGGGGAGGGCACGAGCGAGATACAGCGGATGGTACTCGGCCGGGAACTTGGCTTGTGACGCCGCCCGCGGCGCTCAGATGTCGGACGGGCTTTCTGGGACGACCGTGACCGGCACGTCGGCGGCGTCGATGACGGAAACCGCCGCGTCGCCGTCGCGGATTTTGCCAGCCAGCCCCTTCGGCTCATGGCCCATGACGATGTGTTGCACGTCCACGTCAGCCGCGAGTTCGAGCAGTTCGTTGCCGATCCGTGTGCCCGAACGCATTGCGGACCGACCGACGTGTTCGATAGCGACCGTTGCCACGACATTGGTGTCACGGAACCGGTCCCGCATCTCGTCCCGGAGTTGCATGGCCGTGCCGTCGGCGGTGTCTTCGTCGACGAGGTGGACGACGTACAGTTCCTCACCGAGTCCGTCTGCGAGTCGAACCGCCGTATCAATGACTGCTGGAGAGACTGAATCGTTGGCAATTGCAACGAGAATGGTCATACAGGACCCACGGCCTTCGTGTCCAAATCACTTTCTGCCAGACTAACAGGTTCGCTTACTCTGTCGCCTTCAGATTGTGGACGGCGTCGATGTACTCGACGACCTCGGCGGTTGGCTGGATGGCCGAGAGAATCGCGTCGGCGTCCTTGTACGCCATCGGCGCTTCGTCCCGGACGCCTTCGATGACGGACTCCGAGTAGATGCCGTCCATCGCCGCGGCGAACTCGTCCATGTCGACCTCGCTGTGGGCCTGTCGACGGCTCATCACGCGACCCGCGCCGTGTGGCGCTGTCTGGTGGTACGCATCGTTACCCTTCCCGCGTGCGATAATCGACCCATCGGCCATGTTGAACGGGACCAGCAGCCGCTGGCCGTCGCGGGCCGGGGTCGCCCCCTTGCGGATGGTGAGGTCGCGGAAGTCGATGTAGTTGTGAATCGACTGGAAGCGGTCGACGGGGTCGATACCCAGCGCGTCACAGACGGCGTCGCTCATCAGCTCGCGGTTCCAGCGGGCGTACTGCTGGGCGAACAGCATATCGACGAGGTAGCCGTGGGCTTCGCGGCCTTCGAGCCAATCGAGGTCCGTGTTTCGGTCCTCGTCGTCGCTGCTGTGAATCGCGTCCTGTACCTGCCCGAGCGCGTCGAAGGCGTCCTCGATTTCGGAGCCGTCGAGTTCCCGGCGCAGGCGCTCCTTCCGGATGTAGGACTCGCCCATGCCGCCGGTGACCCAGGCGTAGAGATCCCGGGATTCGACGGTGTCCGGGTCGAACTTCAGGTATTCGACGTACTCCTCGGGAATCTGCTCGCGGATCTCGCCGATGGTCCGGCGGTCTGTCGCCGTCGACTGCCAGTATTCGGCGACGGACTTGCCCAGATAGCGGGAGCCGCTGTGGATGACCAGCCAGTAGTCGCCCGATTCGCGTGCCTGTCCGAACTCGATAAAGTGATTCCCGCCGCCCAGCGTCCCCGCGCTCTTGATGATATACCCCATGCCCTGGCGCTGGTCTGCCAGCACGCGGTCACACAGCGACTCGAAGTACTCCTCGTCGTAGCCGTCGAAGTCGAACTCCACGGGGTCGATATGTTCGCCGAACCGCTCCGCGTAGGCCGCATCGAACTGCTCGAAGACGCGGTTAGCCCGCTCGAACGGGAACTCCTCGACGAAGTGGACGGCGTCGTCGTAGTCGTGAACGTTTCGCCCCATCGGAACCGCCTCGCGGACGCGCCGCTCGCGCTCTTCGTCTTCCAGCGGGAGGTCCGGTCCGAGATTCGTCGCGGCCATTCCACAGCCAACGTCGACGCCGACGATGTTCGGGACGACACGGTCGCCCAGCGGCATGGTGAAGCCGATAGGTGCGCCGGCTCCCCAGTGCGTGTCCGGCATGATCCGCACCGGTTCAGTGAACGCCGGGTGGTCGATGAGCGTCTCGATCTGCTCCCGACACCCGCTCTCGACGAGCGATTCGTCGTCGACCATCACTCGCGCCGTTGTGTGTTTGCCCGTCAGTTCGAGTACCATTGGTGTCATAGCGTAATTGCATCGAGGGTTTGAACCTCACGGTGGCCCGGGACCAGTTGGCACTCCACCGAATAGTACATAAAAACCCATGACCGAACGGGTGGATACACACTCAATCGCTGATATTTCCCTTCTCGAACCCTGAAAGCGGTTTTCAGTTGATGGGAGCGCTCTCCTGTTTATATGCTCCTTGCCCGCTCAGGTATACATGTGAGGTGACACAGATGTCCTATCAAGCGGCGAACCCCTTGGCAGACGAGTTCGAGTTCGAGCTCGGCGGGGCCTGGACCGCGTACTGGCTGGCGTTCCTGCGTGTCGTAACCGGCTGGTGGTTCTTCCACGCAGGCGTAACGAAGCTCATCGAGGACGGGCTGGCCTACACCTACGGGCCGGCGTACCTCAAACAGATGACTGGCACGGCGCTCGGTCCAATCCCTGTGCTGATGGGCGAACACCTGGGCTGGCTCATTCAGGCGATGGTCCCGCTGGGCGAGACGCTCATCGGGCTCGGACTGATGGTCGGCGCGCTGGTCCGGCTCGCATCCGTGTTCGGGGTCTTCTTCATGGCACTGTTCTGGATCGGCAACGCGAGCTTCGGCCACGGACTGGTCAACAGCGACTTCATGGGCCTGCTGCTGTTCATGACGATGATCGTGCTGGCCACCGGCCGCTACTACGGCCTCGACGCGGTCATCGAGAAGACCAAACTGGTCAAACGACACCCGAAACTCCGGTACCTGCTCGGTTAACGAGGTGACACACAATGCAACAACACACCACCGTCATCGACAAAGCGGCGATGGCACTCAGCGGCGGACTGATGCTGCTGGGCGTCGTCGTCCTCGGTCTCGTGGAGATACTGGCGGGTAAGCCCTACAGCGCGGCACCGCTGACGAACGACGCGGGCGAGATCATCGCGACGCCGATGATCGATCCGACGCTCCGGACCGGGCTGGTCCTGGCCGGCATCCTGGTCCTGGCCCTGTACGGGCTCTACAAGCTCGTCGCCCCAATGAAAGAGGGGCCGGCCACGACACAGCAAGACGTAACGGCGGACTGAGCAATTGTCGTTTTCGCTGTTGTGACTCGATACGTCGCCTCTGTCGACAGAAGTGTTAATGGGTGCCGTTCCACCCCACCAAGTCCCCACTGACAATGTATTTACTGTGACCATATTAATCAAGTGGGGTAGTTTCGTATTCTGATAGAGCCCACCACAACGCTCATTTCTGTGGTGGTGTTGAAATGTATATGCCTTCGCTGGTGGTTCACTACGCCTTCGTGGGGTTACTCGCTGCAACGCTGCTTGGCGCTGCATTCGATAAGCGGTCGCTGCTTCTGTCGATACTCGTCGTCACGTTCCCCGACGTGGACGCGTTTATCGGGCTCTACTGGCAGGCCGGCCACCGGGCCGCGACGACGAACCTCGTTATCCCGGCGGTGCTAGCGCTGCTTATCGGAGTCGACCTGTACGTGCGTGACGAATCGTATATCAGGGGCCGCTGGGGAGCCTACGGTGTTCGGGTCAGTTGGTTCTGTGTCGTGGTGTACGTGGTGGGGCACGTCCTGCTGGACCTGATTACGGGCGGTGCAAACCTCTTCTGGCCGCTATACGACCAGTTCTATCAGCTCAGTGGTCACCTAGAACTGTCGAGCCGGCGCGGCATCGTCCAGACGTTCGTCGAACTCCCGGAACCACGCGCTGAGACGACGGGCGGCAGCGGCGGGTCGACCACGCAGTCGATGGGCAATTCCAGCGAGGTCCAGATGAGCACCGGCATCAACCCCAACCCGGGACAGCCGGAACCCGAAACCGTCGACCGCGTGTTCCCCATCGCCCGGAGCGGCTGGGAGCTGGTCATCCTCGTTGTCGGGACGCTCGCCACCGCCGCTCGTCTCCGCTTCGGCCACGACCTCCCGGACGAGTGATGGAGCGCCGGTCGGCACCGAGGCGCGTTCGCTTTCGAGTCCTTCATATACGCCGTGGCCAACCGGGGAACCATGGGCTTCGAGGTACGCCGACGACTCAGTGTCGCCGACACGGTGACGTTGTTCAACGCCGTCGTCGGGTTCGTCGCCGGAGCCATCGCCTTTACCGACCCGCAGCTGGCCGCTCGCCTCATTCTGCTGGCGGTCATCGCCGACGCAATCGACGGCATCGTCGCCCGGAACGGCGACAGTTCGGCGGTCGGCCCGCTGCTAGACTCCGTGACCGACGTGGTTTCGTTCGGTGCGACGCCGAGCCTCTTTCTCTACGTGCTGTTGACAGACGCCTACGGCGGTATCGAGGTCGCACATCCGGCCGTGTTCGTCGCTCTCGCGTTGCTCGCATCCGCGTACGTCGTCTGTTCTATCGTCCGGACCGCGTTCTATTCGACGTACTTCGATTCTCCCGACCAGCGGCCGGGTATGCCGAACACGCTCGGAAGTATCATCATCGCGACGGCGTATCTGAGCGGTATCACGAACCCGCTCGTGTTGAGTATCGGCGCGCTCGCGCTCTCGCTTGCGATGATCGCGCCCTTCGACTACCCGAAGCCGGGGCCGAAACACGCCATCCCGATGGGTGTCGTGCAGGCGGTCGCCGTCGTTGCGCCGACCGCGTTCTTCCGGGCCGGGCCACGAGCGATGCTGGCTATCGCCCTGCTGTTTTTCGCGCTTGGCCCATGGGTCTACCCCGGCGAGTAGCCTTCGCCGGTCGCACGCCGCTCAGACTGTGTCTTCAACGAACTCCTGCAGAATGTCGTTGAACACCTCGGCCTGTTCGACCATCGCAAGGTGCGCAGCGTCGGGGACGAACGATACCTCTCCGTCGGGGACCTCGCGGGCCAGTGTTTCGTGATACGCACGCGGGGTCAGTTTGTCGTGTTCGCCACAGACGGTCAGCACGGGGACGTCAATCTCGCCGAGTCGGGCGCGCACGTCGAAGCCATGACAGGTCATGAAATCGCGGCGGGTCACTGTCTGCCCGACTGCCTCCATCTGCTCGCGCGAGCGGGACGCGGCTTCGTGGTCAGGGTCGTGAAACAGGCGGTCCCGTTCGTGCAGGAACTCAACGGCTCGGTCCCAGTCGGCTTCGAGCCACTCCTGTAGCCCTTCGAACACCGGGAGTTCAGGGCCGGTTCCAAGCAGCACCAGCGCTTCGGGCGTCCAGTCCCGCTCCAGTGCGACCCACTGGGCGACAGCGCCACCCAGCGAATTGCCGACCAGTACGTCTGCGTCCGTCTCCCGCCCCACAGCGACCACATCGTCTGCGTAGGCGTCGAGTGTTGTGGGTCCGGCCTCGGTGGCGATCTCGTCGGAGTCACCGTGCCCTGACAGGTCCAGTGCGACGGCGGGGTGGGTCGGTCCGGATGGGGCGTACTGCCGGCCCCAGACTCGGTGTGTCGCGCCGCTACCGTGGACATACAGCGCTGTCGGTCCTGTATCAGCAGACTGCGCCTGTCTGTACGCCGTGACTCGCCCATCGTGGTTGACCCAGTTCATGCGACACCGTTCGGAAGCGGTGTGGATAAAAGATTGGCGCGCCCAGAATTGGTGTGAACCGCATTCAAGCAACTCACGAATTTTTCCTGCCGTATGGCGTATTTTTGCGATGGGTTTATATACTTATCATGCTTACTTTGGGTTAGCATGACTTCAGAACAGCAGTTGTTCGACGAGACGCCCCTCCGCCGATTCGAGTACGACGACAGCGTCGTGTTCGCGGCGGACGTGGGACCGGCTGCCGACGCGAGTGTCGATGTGGTCGACGGGACCGTCATCGTCGTCGCGGACGGCCACCAGTACGAACAGGAACTCCCCGGTGACGACGCACGAGCGTTTATCAATCACGGGGTTCTCACTATCGAACTGTCAGAGAACGAGGGAGATTACTGATGAGATTAACTGTCAAACCACTCAAACAGAAAGACGCCGGCCGCGGCCTCGCGGCTATCGACCGGGCCGCGATGGACGAACTCGAACTCGAGAACGGCGACTACATCGTTCTCGAAGGGAAACAGGACAGCCGCGCGGTCGCCCGCGTCTGGCCCGGCTACCCCGAGGACGAGGGGAAGGGCATCGTCCGTATCGACGGGCAGCTCCGACAGGAAGCCAACGTCGGTATTGACGACCACGTAGACATCGAGAAAGCCGATGTCAACCCCGCGACCTCGGTCACCGTCGCCCTCCCCCAGAACCTCCGGGTCCGGGGCAACGTCGGGCCGATGATTCGCAACAACCTCAGCGGCCAGGCCGTCACGCAGGGCCAGACCGTCCCGGTGAGCTTCGGCCTCGGCCCGCTCTCCTCGATGTCCGGCCAGAAGATACCCCTGAAAATCGCAGAGACCGAACCTTCCGGAACGGTCGTCGTGACCGACTCCACGGACATTCAGGTCAGCGAGATGCCCGCCGAACAGGTCCACAGCGGCGAGGGCGCGCCCGAAGCCAGCGACACGCCTGACGTGACCTACGAGGACATCGGCGGCCTCGACCGCGAGCTCGAACAGGTCCGGGAGATGATCGAGCTGCCGATGCGTCACCCCGAACTGTTCCAGCAGCTCGGCATCGAGCCGCCGAAGGGCGTCCTCCTGCACGGCCCGCCCGGCACCGGGAAGACGCTGATGGCCAAGGCCGTCGCCAACGAAATCGACGCGTACTTCACCACTATCTCCGGCCCGGAGATCATGTCGAAGTACTACGGCGAAAGCGAGGAGCAGCTCCGTGAGGTCTTCGACGAGGCCTCGGAGAACTCCCCCGCCATCGTCTTTATCGACGAGATCGACTCCATCGCGCCCAAGCGCGGCGAGACGCAGGGCGACGTGGAACGCCGCGTGGTCGCCCAACTGCTCAGCCTGATGGACGGGCTCGAAGAGCGCGGGCAGGTCATCGTCATCGGCGCGACCAACCGCGTCGACGCCATCGACCCCGCGCTCCGGCGTGGTGGCCGCTTCGACCGCGAAATCGAGATCGGTGTCCCGGACAAAGAGGGCCGCAAAGAGATCCTGCAGGTCCACACCCGCGGGATGCCCCTCTCCGAAGAGATCAACATCGAAAACTACGCCGAGAACACCCACGGCTTCGTCGGCGCTGACCTCGCCTCCCTCACGAAAGAGAGCGCGATGAACGCGCTCCGACGTATCCGCCCCGAACTCGACCTCGAATCCGACGAGATCGACGCCGAGGTGCTCGAACGTCTAGAAATCGAGGACGAGGACTTCCGCGAGGCGATGAAGGGCATCGAGCCCTCCGCACTCCGCGAGGTCTTCGTCGAGGTCCCGGACGTCACCTGGGACTCCGTCGGCGGCCTCGAAGACACCAAGGAACGGCTCCGGGAGACCATCCAGTGGCCGCTGGAGTACGAAGACGTGTTCGAGTCGATGGACCTCGAAGCCGCGAAGGGCGTGCTGATGTATGGCCCGCCCGGCACCGGGAAGACGCTGCTGGCGAAGGCCGTCGCCAACGAGGCCCAGTCGAACTTCATCTCCGTGAAGGGACCGGAGCTACTGAACAAGTTCGTCGGCGAGTCCGAAAAGGGCGTCCGCGAAGTGTTCAGCAAGGCCCGCGAGAACGCCCCGACCGTGGTGTTCTTCGACGAAATCGACTCCATCGCCAGCGAACGGGGCGGCGGCACGACCGACTCCGGCGTCGGCGAACGCGTCGTCTCACAGCTGCTGACGGAACTGGACGGCATCGAGGACATGGAGAACGTCGTCGTGGTTGCGACCACGAACCGGCCGGACCTCATCGACGACGCGCTCCTGCGCCCCGGCCGCCTCGACAGGCACGTCCACGTGCCCGTCCCGGACGAGGACGCCCGTCGCGCCATCTTCCAGGTCCACACCCGCGACAAGCCCCTGGCCGACGGCGTCGATCTCGACGAACTGGCCCGCCGCACGGACGGCTACGTTGGCGCAGACATCGAAGCGGTCGCCCGCGAGGCGTCGATGGCCGCGACCCGGGAGTTCATCAACAGCGTGGACCCCGAGGAAATCGGTGACAGCGTCAGCAACGTCCGCGTGACGATGGACCACTTCGAACACGCGCTTGAGGAAGTCGGTCCCAGCGTCACCGAGGAGACCCGCGAGCGCTACGACGAGATCGAACAGCGCTTCGACCGGGCCGAACCCGGCGTCACCGACGAGAGCACGGCCAGCCGCACCTTCCAATAGGGACGGTGGCACACCAGCGCTGATCTTGCGCACTTGAGGGACGATTTTTGCTGTGTCAATCGTCGTCAGATCTGTCGAGCGTGATTTCGAGACATTCGTAGGCTTCCTTTGTCGCACCGGCCCCGCCGACAGTGACCGGTCCCGAATCAGTGTCGATGGTGAGCGACCGTTCGGCCGGATTCTTGCTCGATGCGGGATAGACGAGACTCTGCCGGGCATTTATCACGGGTCCTGATATCGTTGTCTCAGTGCGGTCCGTCGTCGAGAGGACATGGGCGCGAGCAGTGATCGGCGTCCCTGCCCGTAGCGCCAGCGCCGCCATGAGTACTGCAAATTGAAACGCGGAGAACGTCCGCGGGAACGCACACACGTCTGCGACGTAGCATTCCGTCCCCATCAGCCAGTGACTGCCGAGAAACATCGTGAACTCATCGTGTGCGAGGTTCTCGTTATCGAATGCAGTCGCCTGATGTTCTCCCATCGAGTCAGTCAGCAGTCTGGAGTGCCCAGTGAGCCCGCGCTGCATATCCGCAGTCGCGAGCAATGGAGTAATGCCGCTCTCGATTGTCCTGACCGCCGTCGCGATATCATTATATGCAGGCGTCGGTGCAGTCGCATCGCCGTGAACCAGCAACAACACCAGCACGTCCCGCTCGATAGCGGCGTTGAGTTGGGGTACAAACGCAGGGAGGACCGATTTCGGGACCGCAATCGTGAGACTCTCCGCAGCACTGTCAATAAGTGATTGCATCGCATCGATGACTGCCGATTGGGTCCGGTGGATTTCCAGTCCCGATTGTGCCATCAGCAGAGAATTCGGTGCCACGGGTATAAATCGTCCCCTGAATTGGGAGTGAGCGGCGCTGAGACGGGAACTGTCATCGGCAGAGACAGTTATGGTGTAACTTCTTTATGTGTGTGTCTCCTCGGAAGGGTGATGAAGTCACAGCCCACCGTCCTGTTCGTCCGGAGTCCGAGTCAGGACAGGGCCGCGATTTCGATGCTCCGGGACAGTGGTCTCACCGTCAACGAATTTGACGGGGTTCGTGATCTGGAGTGTGCGCTCGAGGACTACGACACGGACTGCGTCGTCACGAACTGCGAAGTGGAGAACCCGGACGGGACACAGTATCTCGGTGGGCTGACGGTTATCGAACGGCTGCGGGAGAGCCATCCCGAACTTCCAGTCGTCCTCTTTGCCGAGGTGACAAACGGCGACATCGCCCGCGAAGCCTACAGCCGCGACGTGTTTGGCTACGTTCCGAGTACGGTGAACGATGCCCACCAGCGACTTCTGGCACAGGTCGATGCCGCTGTCGCCTCCAGTCCGGCCCGGCAGCGGGCGACCAAGCGAAAGCAGCTCAACGAGGCCGTCCGGCTAGTCAATCAGGCGCTCGTCCGCTCACAGTCGCGGATGGATATCGAACGCGATGTCACGGCGGTTCTGGCGGGCACGACCAGATACAGTGAGGCCTGTACGGTGACCTGTCAGTACGACAGGCCGGTCGTTCGAGCGCTGGGGTCACAGCGTGACCACGTTTCTATTACCGAACCGGACCCGTTGCGCCGCGCTGAGTCAGAAAACCGACTGGTCGTTGCAGACATCGACCCGGCAACGGTCGCAGATGACACAGAGGCACTGGAGACGGACTGCACCCGAATTCTCGCTGTCCCACTGGTGTACGATGGGGATTCGTACGGTGTCCTCGGAGTATACGCTGACAGTGTCGATATCTTCGACGCGGAAGAACAGGATACGTTCAGGGAAGTCGGTCACAACATCGCGCTGGCTATCGACGCCAGCCAGACGAAAGACGCGCTCAAGCAGCGGACGACGGAACTCGAGCGGCAGAAAGAGCGACTCCGAGAGCTTGCACAGATAATCTCACACGAACTCCGGAACCCGCTGCAGGCAGCGATGGGACGGGTCGAACTGCTAGCCGCTGAACACGCCGCCGAGGAGTTCGACGCCATCCAGCGCAGCCACACCCGGATGTCGTTTCTCATCGACGACCTCATGGAGATCGCCCGACAGGGCGGCCGACAGTACACCGTCGAGCCAGTCACCCTTTCCGACGTAATGGCGGACGCATGGACGACAGTCGACACCGATGGATCGACCATCGAAATCGACTGTACCGAGACGATACTGGCCGATAGCAACCGCCTGCGTCAGCTTGCGGAGAACTTCTTTCGGCTCGCCACGGAGCAGGGTGACACCGGGACGATAACCATCACCGATGCGGCCGACGGATTCGCCCTTGAACACGACAGCGCCCCATTAGAGGTGGGGCAGAAGGGACCGTTTGAACTCTACTACGCCTCCAGTGACGAGGGTGTCGGACTCCATCTCGCCGTGATCCGGGAAATCGCACAGGGCCACGAGTGGGAAATCGCCCTTTCTAACGAACCGACGGGGCGGGTCCGGCTGCACGTAACCGGTGTTGAGCGGCCGTCAGCGAAACCCACATAGCGACCTCGCCTCGCCGTGCGTGACTCGAAACCGTATTTTGCATCCAGTCCGGAGTTACGGTATGGATCTTCAGGCTCGGTATCGCGTGCCAGCACTCACTGGCCTGTTGACGGTCGTGTCGCTCGCGCTCGTGTTTGGGGCCGTTCTCGGGGCGATTCCCCGGTCGGCGCTCCCCACTGCGCCCGCGAGCGTGCTCGGGGCGATCCCCCACGCCAACGCTGTGGTCAGCGCCCTCGCTATCGGCACCATCGTCGGTGGCGTTCGAGCAATCCGCCGCGGCAACGTTGCCCGACACCGGAAGCTGATGCTCTCCTCGTTTGGCCTGTTCGCCCTGTTTCTCGTGCTGTATCTCTATCGTATAACGCTCGAAGGGCCAACGGACTTCACCGGTCCGTCGGTCGTCGAGACGTACTTCTACCTGCCGTTTCTCGCCATCCACATCCTGCTTGCCATCATCGCCATCCCGGCGGTGTACTACGTCCTGCTTCTGGCCTACACGTACCCCGTTTCTGAACTGCCGTCGACGAACCACCCGCGGGCCGGAAAGCTGGCCGCGGGGCTGTGGCTGATCTCCTTCTCGATGGGTATCGCCGTGTACACGATGCTGTATCTGGTCTGGTGAGGACTAGTCGCGCTCCGCTCGGAGCAGGCCGAACCACACCATGTCTCGCCACGCGCCGTCGAGATACCACTCCGCCCGGTGCGTGCCTTCTTTGCTGAATCCCAGTCGGTCGACCACTGCGATGGAACGGTCGTTCCCGCCAACGATCTTCGCCGACCACTTCCGGAGCGCCCGCTGGTCGAAGCCATACTTGACCAGCCTGCCCGCTGCCTCAGTGGCGTACCCCTGACCCCAGGCCCCCGGGTCGAGCCAGTAGGCCAGTTCGGCTGTGCCCCGCTCCGGGTCGTGATCCGTCATGGCGACGAGTCCGACCGGCTCAGTTCGGTCCTCGACTGGCCCGGGGTTCCCGTCCGGGTCGATACAGACCAGTAGATGGACCGAGTCCTCGTCGGAAAGCGTTTCCTCGTAGTAGGTCTCCATCTGGTCGGTGGTCGGCGGCCGGGCGTACGTCCCCAGCCCCCAGACCTGCTCGTCGTGAAACACCCGCTGTATCCAGTCGAGGTCGTCTCGCTCCGGAGACCGGAGGGCAGTGCGGTCGGTTGCGAGGAAGGACGGCCCTGGCATGCGCGATTCCTCGCTCGGACTGTGCAAAAATGTGGTGACAGTCTGCACCGACGACGCTAGTCGTCAGCCGGCCTCGACTGCGTGCCGATATCCGGGCGGGCAACGTCGCGGTCCGTCGCCTCGCCCTCGATGTCGTAGGGGTATTCGCCGGTGACACAGCCGAGACAGAGGTCAGTCTGGCTCTTGTCAAGCGTCTCTGCGATGGCGTCGATGGAGAGATACGACAGCGAGTCCGCCTCGATTTCCTCGCGGATTTCGTCGACGGACTGGTTCCCGGCGATGAGTTCGTCCCGGGAGGCCATGTCGATGCCCATGTAACAGGGCGCGACGATGGGCGGCGCGCCGATGCGGACGTGGACCTCTTCGGCACCGGCGTCTTTCAGCAACTGTATCAGTTGCGTCGAAGTGGTCCCGCGGACGATAGAGTCGTCGATGATGGTGACGCTTTTCCCCTCGATAGTCGACTTGATCGGGTTGAGCTTCAGTCGGACGGCCCGCTCGCGCTCGTCTTGAGTAGGCATGATGAACGTGCGGCCGACGTACCGGTTTTTCATCAGCCCCTCGGCGAACTCGATGTCCGAACCGTCGTCCTGTGCGGCTTCGGCGTATCCGGAGGCGAACGCACGCCCGGAGTCAGGCACCGGCAACACCACGTCCGAGTCGACGCCGGACTCCGCCCAGAGTTTCCGGCCCAGTTCGCGCCGGACCTCGTAGACGAGGTTCTCGTCGATGGTCGAGTCCGGTCGCGCGAAGTAAACGTGTTCGAAGAAACAGTGCGCCGTGTTCTCTGGCTCGATGAGCTGGTAGGTGTCGAAGCCGGTCCCGTCGGCGTGCAGGACGACGAGTTCGCCGGGCTTGACATCCCGGATCAGTTCGCCGTCGAGCGTGTCGATGGCGGCCGACTCGGAGGCCAGCACGTACCCGTCCTCGAGTTCGCCGATACACAGCGGTCGGTTGCCCTGCGGGTCGCGGACGCCCAGCACCGTCTCATCGTGCATGATGGTCAGCGAGTACGACCCGTGGATGCGGTTCATCGTCCGCTTGACGGCCCGAACCAGATCCTCCTCCAGGAGATTACGCGCGAGGTCGTGGGCGATAACCTCGGTGTCGCCGTCCGAGGTGAAGGCGTGACCGAGGTCGGCCAGTTCGTCGCCGATCTCGTCGGCGTTGACGAGATTCCCGTTGTGGGACAGCCCAAGCGACCCCGATTTGAACGAGACCGAAAAGGGCTGGGCACAGCAGGCGTTGACGCTCCCGGCGGTCGGGTATCGGACGTGGCCGATACCGTTCGAGCCGTTGAGCGCCTCCAGATCGCCGGGGTCGAAGGCGTCACCGACGAGTCCCATTTCGACGTGGCTGTACTGCTGGAAGCCGTCGTGGGTGACGATACCGGCTGATTCCTGGCCGCGGTGCTGAAGCGCGTATAAGGAGTAGTAAAGCGGTCGGGCGGCGTCACGGTCCTTCAAAGAGATGCCAACAACGCCGCACTTCTCGTGCATTTGTGTTGAGTGTGTTATTCGCCCGCTTTCGACTGCCACTCGTAGTCACGCCGCTTGGCCGACTTGCCGAAACCGCACGACGAGCAGACCTTCTTTTTCGTGTGATACGACTTTTCACCACACCGTCGGCACTTCGTGTGCGTCGTGGTGTTTTTCTTGCCCTGACTCGGAGTTCCTGCGCCAGTCATGGAGTAATTGAGACGACGTTATCGCCGCGTATAATCGTTGTGTCTTCATCCTCGACGACGAGGTTCATGTGTTGGTCGTAGCCGGTGAGTTCCCCCTCGAACAGCTCGCCACCCTTCAGCTGTACGGTGACTGTCTCACCGAGGGACGCTTCGAGTACATCCAGCGGTCGTCCACTCATGTACGGTTTGGATAGTGATGGCCGCTTAAACGTACCGTTTGCGCGATGGCACTGCCACCACTGTTCCGATATCCTACACGTCGACGCTAAACGGCGCTCGGTCGGCCGCTCGGACAGCGAACCCAGCCAGCAGGTCCGCGAGCGCGTCGAGGTCGTCGGGGTCGATAACCTCGACCGGCGTGTGCATGTAGCGGTTCGGCAGGCCGACGTTGACCGACGGGATGCCGCCTCGTGAGGTGTAGAAGGCGTCCGCGTCAGTCCCGGTCCGGGTGCCCGTCGCCTGCAACTGGATGTCGATGGCCTCGGCCTCGCTCGTCTCTCTGAGGGCGTCAACGGCGACCGGATGGTTCGCGCTCCCCCGGGCGACGACCGGTCCTTCGCCGAGTTCCACACCCGTCTCGGCCTTGCCGGGCGAGCCCGGTGCGTCCGTCGCGTGAGTCACGTCAGCAGCGATAGCGACGTCCGGCGCGAGGTCGAACCCGACCATCTTCGCGCCCTGCACGCCGACCTCCTCCTGGACTGTAGAGACAGCGTACACGGTCGCGTCTGCACCCGACTCTGCCGCGCGGCGGAGCCCCTCGGCAGCCGCCCAGATACCGATACGGTTGTCCATCCCCCGTGCAGCGAGGCGGCCGTTCTCCAGTTCGCTCAGCGTCTGGACGAACGTCACCGGGTCGCCACGGTCGACGAGCGATTCCACCTCGTCGCCGTCCGCTGCACCCACGTCCACGTGCTGTTCGGCAATCTCCGGCACGGAATCGTCGTCAGGGTCGCGCAGGTGAATCGCGGTCTGTCCCACGACACCCGAGACGGGACCATCGGCCGTGTGAATGGTGACGTGTTGCCCACGCGAAACAGTCTTGTCGGAACCGCCGATACGGCCCAGCTTGACGAAGCCGTCGTCAGTGAAGTCCCGAACGATGAACCCGATCTCGTCGCCGTGGCCCGCGAGCGCGACGGTCGTGTCGCCACCGTCGACCTTCGCGACAGCGTTCCCATAGTCGTCCGTTCGGACCTCGTCAGCGAACTCGCTGACGTAGTCGAGCCACACCCGCTGGCTGTCGGCCTCGTATCCAGACGGGCCGGGCGTTGTCAGAAGGGATTCGAGGAACTCTCGTCGTCGTGTGTCCATAGGCGGTATAGATACCCCGTGGTCATGAAAACAGCGGACTGCACACGGATGGCACCGGCCGGCGTAGCCCGGTACCGCCACGGCTAAGAACCGTGGCGTCGAACTGTCACTATGGCAGAATTCACATTCCTCGAAGTACATCTCGACGGTGCGGAGTTCACTGCGAACGCTCCGTTCAGCGCCGACGACGGTGACAACGACTCAGACAGCAAGTCGTCGTGGTCGCGGACGGACAGATCGAGCGACGAAACGGACGCAGAAGGCGGCAGTGGCACCAGTGTCGCTCGCCTCGCACTTGTGATACTCGGTGTCGTCGCAGTTGTGGCGCTCGTTCTGCGCCTGTATCTCGGCGGGTCCGAAGACGCTGCTGACAGCGATGGCGACCTGTAGCGGATAGGCCTCGCTTCCGAACCGGACGCGGGGAGTCGTTTTCACAGGGAGAAGGCCTATTTTCTCCCGCCACATTTCAGACGTATGGGATTATACCACAGTGTACAGGCTGTCGCCGGCGCGACCGGCGACGGCCCCATCGACTGGAGTGCTGTCGCCGACGCCGCAAAGGGGGCCACTGACACAGGCGACCTCACCGTCGAGACGCCCGAACGCGACGGCTACGCGACCGACGTTCGGGACGCCAGAGACCGCGTTCGAGAGGTCGGTGACCTCGCCTTTGACCTGCCCGAGACTGTTGAGATCCAGAACCGCCACCACTGGATCGACGCCAACGTCGCGACGTTCAGTCGCGTGATGGAGCCGATCGAACAGCAGGCCGAGTACATGCCCGGCATCGCCCGCATGGTCAACACCGGGTCGATGGCCGTTGCACTATCTTTCCTCGGGAACAACGTCTTGGGTCAGTACGACCCGGTCCTGCTCGCTGATAACGACGCCCACGCGCTGTACTTCGTGCGCCCCAACATCCACCGAGTCGCCGACCAGTTGAACGTCGAGCGGGACCGCTTCCGTCGCTGGATTGCCTTCCACGAAGTCACCCACGCGGCGGAGTTCGGCGCGGCCCCGTGGCTCTCTGACCACCTCGAAACGGCGATGGAAGACGCTATCGACAACCTCACCGATGGCAATATCGACCGGGCGACGCTTGGCGAACTCGATACGACGATGACCGCTGTCGAGGGGTACGCGGAACTGCTGATGGACCGTGCCTTCGACGACCAGTACGATGACCTGCGGCGGAAAGTCGACGAGCGTCGACAGGGGCGTGGCCCTATCGCGTCGCTCATGCGCCGACTGCTCGGTCTCGGCATGAAACGCCAGCAGTACGAACGTGGAAAGGCGTTTTTCGACACAGTCGCTGACGCCCGCGGCGTCGCCGCGGCCGGGCGTGTCTGGGACTCACCGGACACCCTTCCCACTGAAGACGAGATAGAGTCGCCGACGCTGTGGATCGACCGCGTCGACCCCTGAAGGCGCAGCAGGACGCGACGCGGTCGCACGGAACCCTTATGTCTCCGGTTCTTCCACAGGTGCTTCGATCTTCGCGACGTCGAGGAGGATTTCGCTGTTCGATTCGTCGACGGCGACAACCGTTCCGGCGACGACGAGCTTCGAAATCGGTGTCGGGCCGAGAATGACTGCCTGGCCTTCACTGAAGTCCTGTACCGAACTCTGGAGGTGGAACCGGGCGCGGCACTTCTCCGGGTCGTGGACGTTGGTAAAGTTGATCTCCTCGACAGTGACGTCGACCCGTTCGTAGTCGTGAGCGACGACGACGCTCTCGGCCTCGTCGATCTGCTGGCGGTCGATTGCGTCGAAGGCCTCGGAGGTCGGCTTGTATCCGCCCGTCGGGCCGGGAATGCCTTCGACAAGTCCCAGCGAGGTCAGACTCTGCATCTGGTTCCGGACGGTTCCGGGGTTCCGGTCAATCTCCTCGGCGATTGTCTCTCCGGTGACCGCCTCACCGGTCTGTTGATACCTGTTTACCAGCGTCGTAAGCATCGTTCGCTGGCTGTTGTTCAGATCGATGCTAACCATACCGGAGTGTATCGGGAGCGGCTACTTATCCCATTGGGTTCACTCATTCGACGCCAGTCGCTGACACGGCCGCAGCTACTCCATGTATCCCAGTTGCTTCAGGCGGTCTTCGACGGCGTCGCCGTCATCGCTCCCGAGCGCGTCCGCGATGCTGAGCGGGTCGCGCTCGCCGACGGCATGGTCCTCGGCGAACACCGGGAGTACCTCGCCGCGCATGTCCGTTGGCACCGCACAGCCGTGGGCAGCTAGCAGCGTCGGCGCGATATCGAGAATGCTGATACGGTCGAGTTCGCCCTGTGGCTCGAAATCCGGCCCCTTCGCGGCGAAGATGCCGTGGGGCGTGTTCTCGGCCGCCCAGCGGTCCGGGCCGCTCTGGACGGTCCCGCCGCCGATGCCATCATTGACGTGGACGCCCGGGCGCTGGTCGACGACGACCTCCGGGCCGGCGTCGACGTAGGGACCGTTGTACACGTCCTCGCCCCGGTACACGTCGGTAAACAGCGGGCCGTGTTCGTCCTCGACCTCGCGCAGGTCGGCCATCAGTGACTCACGGACCGAGTCCACGTCGAACCGGGGGTTGATATACACCGGCCCCTGGCCGCTGGCGACGACCTTCGTCCGCTCTAGATCGATGGCTTCGAGCTTCCGGTCCCGCTTGACGCCATCGCGTTGCGGGACCAGTTGCTGGATGGATTCCGGGACGACGCGGGCGAGCGTGTCCACCAGTCCGGCCCGCTTTGCCACCGCGAGCAGGTTCTCGCGGTCGAGCCCGACCCGGGTCAACAGGGCGTCGACGCTCGTGTCCCGGACCTGATAGCCGTTCTCGGCCAGCCACTCGTTGATGTAGAACTCCGTCTGAGTCGCGTCGCAGCCGTGGTCGGACATCAGGACGAGGTTCAGGTCCTCTCGGTCGTCCAGTCGGCCGACCCACTCGTCGACGAGCTGCCACGCGCGCAGGCTCGGCTCGTCGTCCCAGAAGAAGTGATGCAGGACATTGAGGTAAAACAGCGTCACGTGGACGAAATCGAGGTCCCGCTCGTCCATGAGTGTCGTCGCGACCTCGAACCGCTTCTCCAGCAGGTCCAGAATGGCGTCGACCTCCGCACCGCGTTCATCGTTCGAGGACAGCAGCGGGTCCGGGTGGACGCTGTAATCGAAGCGGGATTCAAGTTCCTCGGCCAGTTCAGGCGGTGACGTGTAGCCGGAGCTGATCGACCGGTATTCGCCCTCGACGGCGTCCGGGCCGCCGGCAACGACAAGGTTGTCGATGTCCCGCGGCGGGTACATCGTCGGCATGTTGACGACGCCGGCCGACTGCCCATCGTCGTTGAGGTAGTCCCACAGCTCGGCGGTGTCGTAGTCGCCGCCGTTCATCACGTTGATTTCGCCCGCGGCGAGGTCGACGTTCTCGAACCAGAACACGCCGAATCCGCCGGGGTCCTTCCCCGAGGAGTAACACTTCCAGTTCGGGAACGTGACTGGCGGCAGACAGCTTCGCGTCCCCGCCCACGTTCCGCTGTCCCGTAGCGCAGCCAGATTCGGGAGCTCACCGGCCTCGATCCACGGGTCGAGCAGCTCCCAGCTCGCACCGTCGAGACCGACGACGAGGGTCTTCGTCATGCTGAGACGGAGACAGGCGAGTCACTAGTCCCTTTCGCACCCGTCGCCGACGCGGGCCGCCGGGCGACCGCTGGTCGAAACCAACAACGCGTCACTTTTGAGCGCGCCGCCGGAACTGGCAGTATGAGCAACCGGTCGGACATCGCACCGGACACCGTCTCGGTCGAGCTGACCGAGGACGGCGTCGTCGTGGAGTACCTCGACGGCCGCCAGGCGTTCTATCACGGCGTCCCAACGGCGGTCGAGGGGAGCATTCAGACTGCGCCGGGTAAGGACACGCACGTACTGATTACCGACGAGACGGAGACGTCAGGGATCCTCGTGTACGTCAACGACCTCCGGACCCACGACGATATCCTCGAAGAGACGGGCGTCGGACGGGTTATCCTCGACGACGGCGAGGAAGACGAACTGTTCCCGGGGGTCACGGTCAGGGACAACGCGATGCGGACGCAGGTCGAGGTCGACTACGACGTGACGAACGGCCGCGTGTTCGTCTTCGAAGAGGACGAACTCGGCGAGCGGAGCTTCGAAATCGTCGAGGCGTGAATCTGCGTCCGGGGGACGTGACCGCGGAACGAGGACTGTTACTGGATGTAGGACGGGTCTTCGTCGTCACAGTTCTCCTCGTGTTGGCGCGCGTCGTTCTGGTCGTCGAACATCAGGCCACAGGTCTCGCACTTGTACCACGTGACCTCGTCTCGCTCTGTTTGGACAACCATACCAGAGATTCCGACGGCCGCCCGTATATTATTTTCCCGCAACACAACGGGAACCCTCAAGGGAGTCGGATTGCAAGAAGGCGGCATGAGCGGGGCCACTGACGCCGGTGTCGAACTCACAGTCGAGGGTGCGAACAAGCGCGACGCCGGGCGTGGTATCGCGCGACTGCCGGAGTCCGCACGGACTGAGTTGGGCGTGCTGAGCGGGTCGCCCGTCATCATTGAGGGCGACGACAGGACCGTCGTGAAGGTCTGGCCGGCCGACGACGACGGCTCGTTCGTCCGCATCGACTCGGACACCCGAGCGAACGCCGGCGTCAACATCGGTGACACGGTCACGGTGACCAGCGGGTCGGTCTCCGAGGCCACCGAGATTGCCGTCCAGCCGGTCGAACCGATGCCGGGCAGCGAGGACTACGAGAGTCTGGTCAGGAAACGCCTCGTCGATCAGATCATTCAGGCCGACGAGCGGACCCACATCGAGGGGCTGGGCACGTTCCTCGTCCGCAAGACATCACCCTCGGGGCCGGTTCGGGTCACCGGCACGACGGCAGTGACTGTGCTGCCCGGTCTCGACGGCGGCAGCGATACCGGCCAGTCGTCATCTGATGAGGTAACAGCGGCGAACACACCGACCGCCGAGACGGAGTCCGGGGTGAGCTACGAGGATATCGGCGGCCTCGACGAGGAACTGGACCGCATCCGCGAGATGATCGAGATGCCCCTCTCGGAGCCCGAGGAGTTCCGCCGACTGGGCATCGACCCCCCGAGCGGCGTCCTGCTCCACGGCCCGCCCGGAACGGGCAAGACCCTCATCGCCCGCGCCGTCGCCAACGAGGTCGACGCCTACTTCGACACCATCTCCGGCCCCGAAATCGTCTCGAAGTACAAGGGCGAAAGCGAGGAGCGCCTGCGCGAGGCCTTCGAGACGGCCGAGGCGAACGCGCCGGCTATCCTCTTCGTCGACGAAATCGACTCCATCGCGGGCTCTCGTGACGAAGACGCCGACATGGAGAACCGCGTCGTCGCCCAGTTACTCACACTGATGGACGGCCTCGAAGACCGGGGTCGGGTCGTCGTCATCGGGGCGACGAACCGCGTCGACGCCATCGACCCGGCGTTGCGCCGCGGCGGCCGCTTCGACCGCGAAATCGAGATCGGCGTCCCCGGCGAGGGCGGCCGTCGCGAGATCATGGATGTTCACACGCGGGACATGCCGCTCCACGAGGACGTGGATCTGGACCGCATCGCCGCACAGACCCACGGCTTTGTCGGGGCGGACCTCGCGTCGCTGACCACTGAAGCCGCGATGGCCGCACTCCGGGCGGACCGCGATGACGGTGATGTCCACCAGGACGACTTCGAAAGTGCACTCGCCACCGTCGACCCCAGCGCGATGCGGGAGTACGTCGCCGAGTCGCCGACGGCGACGTTCGACGACGTGGGCGGCCTGTCCGAGGTCAAACAGACGCTGACGGAAGCCATCGAGTGGCCGCTGTCGTACGGAGAACTGTTCACCGCGACGAACACCGACCCACCGAGCGGCATCCTGCTGTACGGCCCGCCGGGGACCGGCAAGACGCTGCTCGCCAGAGCCGTCGCCGGCGAGAGCGATGTGAACTTCATTCACGTCGCCGGCCCGGAAATCATGGACCGCTACGTCGGTGAGAGCGAGGAAGCCGTCCGGGAACTGTTCGAGCGCGCGCGACAGACTGCCCCGAGCATCATCTTCCTCGACGAAATCGACGCCATCGCCAGCCACCGCGGCCAGGGCAACGAAGTTACCGAGCGCGTCGTCTCGCAACTGCTTGCCGAACTGGACGGCATCACCGAAAACCCCAATCTGGTCGTGCTGGCCGCGACCAATCGCCGGGACATGATCGACGACGCGCTACTGCGGCCGGGCCGCCTCGAACAGCACGTCGAGGTCCCGAACCCCGACCGGACGGCCCGCGAGGAGATTCTCGCCGTCCACACCACCGGGAAACCGCTCGCTTCTGACATCGATATCGGAGACCTCGCCGAGGAGACTGACGGTTTCTCTGGCGCAGAACTGGAGGCCGTCGTCCGTGAAGCGTCGATGTTGGCCATCCGGGAGGTGGCGTCCGCCTACGGGCCTGAAGAAGCCACCGAGAACGCCGATGAAGTGACGATTACGCTCGCACACTTCAGCGAAGCGCTGGAACGGGAACGCGCGCGGTAGCCACGAGCGACACGGTCGGGTTACGCCGTTTTACCGCAACTGCTGGTGAGTGGTATCTTCTGGCGCGGTCATCTGAAAGGCGAGGAGAGGCGAAAGGGTCGACTCCGGGAGAGGAGTGAAAAGGCTGTCCGGACAGCCTTGGCGGACGAGCGACGCCGAGTGGCCGAGCAGCGAGACGGGCGTTAACGCCGGCATCGACGTGAAAAGCGCCTTGCCGGCAGCTACTCGTAGCGAGTCGACACGCAAAAAAGGCCCGGTTGTCGGGTTCCGACTACGCGTCGTCGTCCGGAGACTCTTCAGTCGGTTCGGCAGTGGGTTCCTGCTGTGGGTCGTCACCGCTATTATCGTCGTCCGCTGTAGTTGATTCCGACCCGCCCCGTTGGCCCAGCAGCGGGAGCGACCGACTGCGAAGGAGTCGCCGGCCGCCGACGACTGGAACGGCGAGAACGACGAGCCACGGCGCGAGGCTCGCGGCAGTCACCAGCAGGCCTCGGGTGAACACGTACACATCTGTGACTGACGAGAGGAACGCAGCGACCAGCGACCGCTCGTGGTACGGCACTTGCTGCGCCGACGGTTCCGGGGCTGGCTCGTGGATTTCGACGCGTAGCGTCGAATAGGCGACCCGCTGTTCGAGTGAGCGTTTCTGAGCTTCGAGACGTTCGATGTCACTCTGAACGGACGACAGCTCTTCCTCGATACGGAGCAGTTCCTCCGTGCTGTTTGCCCGGTCATAGAAGGTCCGCAATCGGTCGCGGCGCTCCCGGAGGTTGGTCAGCCGCGCTTCGAGGTCCACCAGTTTGTCGGTCACGTCTTTCGTCGTCGTCTCTTCGGAGCGGACCGTCCCCTGTTCGGCCACCATCGATTGGGTCGGCTCGTACTCTTTGCTTGGCACTCTGACGACAATGTATCCGGTGTACCACGTTTCGCCGTCGTCGCGGTGGAGTTCGCGGTTGGAGTCGCTCACGTACCCGCCGGACGTGCGAGCGCGGGCGGCGATTGCATCGGCCGTGGTCGAGTAGTTTTCCACCTCGACGACCATCCGGCCGTTTCGGATGATGGCCCGGTCGGCCGCCGCGTCACCGGCCTGAATGTTTTCTGCATCGCCAGCGCCCGCGCCTTGGTCCGCTTCGACGGGCTGACTTGAGCCGCCGTCACCGCCGGACATCTGTGCGCCGTCACCGCCGCCCTGTGCCCCGCCTGCGTCGCCGCTCCCACCCAGACCAGCACAGCCGGCAAGGAGGATGAGGGCGACGACAGCGAGGACCCTAACTCGCGAAACCATACGGGATGGAATCGTCCTGACGACGGTATAATGACAGCGGACGCTCAAAAACCGCTTTTTGTCAAACAGCGACTGCAGTTACGCCCAGTCCGTTCGGCGGTCCGCAAGCGCCGGAAACTCCTCGCGCACCTGTTCGACACGGGCGGGGTCGAGGGTGGCAGTCACCAGCGCGGGGTGGTCATCGGCGCTGGCGAGCGTCGTTCCCCACGGGTCGTACACCGTCGACCGCCCCAGCAGCTCCGCGTCCTCGAACTCCCCGACGCCGTTCGCTGCGGCGACGTACAGCTGGTTCTCGACTGCGCGGGCGCGACCGAACAGTTTCCAGTGCTCGACGCGCGGATACGGCCACGCACTGGGCACGAGTGTCAGCGTCACGCCTTTATCGACGAGGTGGCGGTACAGCGCCGGGAACCGGAGGTCGTAGCAGGTGGTGACTCCCACAGTGAACCCCTCGAAGTCGACAGTCGGAACCGTCTCACCCGGCACCATTAGCTGAGATTCCGCGGAGTCGTAGCCAAACAGATGCTGTTTGCGATACACTGCCCGTCGCTCCCCGTCATGGTCGAAGAATACGGCGGTGTTCGCCAGTCCGTCATCGGCGGGCACGTCGAACCCGGCCTCGGCACTCGTCGCCAGGTCCTCGACGACGCTCCCGGCCAACACAGCCACGTCGTGGTCCGCAGCGGTGCTACGGATTCGACTGAGCGTCTCGCCGTCCAGCCCCTCCGCTTCGCGGGCGTATCGGTCGAACGCGAAATAGCCGACGTTGAACAGTTCCGGAAGCACGACGAGGTCCGCGCCGTCCGCGGCCGCGTCCCTGATGGCGGTCGTCGCGCGGCCGACGTTCTCGGCCACCGAACCGGACGACACGTCTATCTGGGCGAGTGTGAGCCTCATGCTTCGACTTCGAGGTCGTCCCGCAGCGCCTGTTCGAGGTTCTGCATCTCGTCATCGAGGTTCCGCTTGAAGAACCGCTCGACGCCCGGGAGCTTGCCGTCGACGATGAACCGGTTCGTCAGCTTCGTGCCGCCGTCGGCTGTCTCTTCGAGTTCGTGTTCGCCCTGAACGGTCATCACCTTCGAGCGACCGATGAAGCGAGCGTACTCCGGGCGACGCTGTTCGACGTCCTCGGTTTTCACCGTCATCGTCTGGTTGACCACCGGAATCGGGAGTTCGATCGACCAGTTCGCGTGTGTGTCGTCGATGATATCCCAGTCAGTGACGACACTAATCGGCTGGGCCCGTTTATCCGGGTCGGTGATGAATTCCCAGACACGTTCCGGTGTGGCCGGCACAGTCATCGTTCGTTCGACCCGGACAGTCATGGAAGGTACTGAGGACTACTGGCCGATGAATCCACCGATTGTAACAGTGTGCAAAATCCGGCTGCGGCTATCCAGTCGGCGTGACGCGCCACGTCGTCGACCGTGCGCGCCCCCACTTCTCGATCTCGACCTCGTCGGCCTCTTCAGCTAAGCGTGGGAGTCGCGCACCCACTTGCTTCGACGAGAGGCCGAGCTGCTCAGCGATGTTCTTCGCGCGGAAGTAGCTCTCCCCGCGCGAGACGCTGTCCCGGAGATATTCGAGAATGCGTCGGTCTTCCTCGCTGTAATCGGCCATACAAGAGATACGGTCTCAGCGTTTTTAACGGTTCCCTTCACAGTCTCGCAGCTGATACCGGTATCAGGCGTCGTAGGCGTGTATCGCCACGATAGCCACGGCCGCGGCGAGCATCGCGACCCCGAACGCGCCGCCGGACGTCACGAGCAGGTTCCCCGTCTCAAGCTCCTGTGCGTGCAAAACTGCGTAGTTGTAGCTGTTAGTAGCTGTGAACAGGGCCGCGCCGACCGAGACGAGCCCGAACAGCAGGGCCAGCCCCATCCCCATGTCGCTTTTGGACGCCTTGGAACTCATGTACGACGCTTTCGGTGTTGCCCACTTAGTTCATTCGGGCTGGGGCCACAGGACATATATCGACCCGTCGAAGATGGGTGTACAATTATGGGAAAGTTGAAAATAGTTGGTGTGCTGATTGTCGCGGTCGCCGCTGTCGCAGGAGGCAGTGTCGCGCTCGGTGTTCTGGGGACACCGAGCGTCGCGTCCGTTGACAACCACTTCGCGGACGTGTCAAACCGGACGACCACCGTGGCGACGAACCTGACTGTGACCAACCCCAACCCCGTCGGCATCCAACTGGGCGGTGTTGGGGTCAATTACACGATCTCGATGAACGGCGTCGAGATGGCACAGGGGACCAAGCAGGGCGTCGGGCTTGGTACCGGCAACTCGACGCTGCCGTTCACCACCGAGATGCAGAACGACCGTATCCCGCCGTGGTGGGTCACCCATATCGACAACAGCGAGACGACGACCGTAGGTATCGACGCTACCGTTCGGTCCTCGACGCTCGGCGGTCGGTCAGTGTCCTTTAGTCAGGACCGGACTATCGAGACGGACCTCCTCAGCCAGTTCAACAGTAGTGAGACGCGCCCCGTCGAAGCGAACCAGCCGCTCGTGTCGGACCCTGTCCTCTACATCAACGAGACTCGCGGCGCGTGGGACCAGACGAATCTCACACAGTCCGAGACGCCGCTGAACCTCGCCTTCGACGTGTACAACCCAAAGCCGTACCCGTACACGATTACCAAAGTCGGGTACACCATCAGGATGAACGACGTAACCGTCGGCGAGGGCGAAACGGATCGCGGTTACGTCCTCTCGCCCGGGGCGGAAACGACACTCGAAGCGAACACCGCGATCCAGAACGAAAATCTGGATCGCTGGTGGGTGAGCCACCTCCGGCGAAACCAGCGGACAGACCTCTACATCGATTTCTACCTCGTGGTCGAGGGCGGCGGCGAGCAGTTCAGGGTCGACCTAAATGCCATCGACTACCAGCAGGACATCGAGACGGACATCTTCGGCAACAAAGCGCAGTACCCGACCGGTAATCGGACTGCTGACGGCTCCAGCGACAGGTCCGACAGTTCGACAGCCGACGAGCCGACGGCGACCCCAACACCGACCCCCACAGAAACTGAAACAGACGGCGGACTGCTTGGCGACGGGGGCACAGAGACGGATGATGGCTTGCTTGATGGCGAAGCGACGGAAACGGAGACCGAAACTGAAACGGCCACGCCGACTGAAACCGAGACAGACGACAGCGGCCTCCTCGGGTAGCCAGTACTGTTTTTATAACAGCCGGTGGCGGTAGTGAACCGGTTTAATCAGCTGATGACAGAGTCCAGAAAACGGGACTGTCGCTGCGAACCGCAATCGCGGGCAGCGATAGCCATCTCACTCGATGGTCGTGTGCTCGGACTCCTCGTTGAGCGCGAGGTTCGTCGCAATCTCGGCGCTCCGGACCGCGAACTCGGCGGTCTGCTGGAGACTGACGAGCACTTCGCGCACTTCCAGCAGCGCCTCGTTATCCATTTCGGGCAGATCGTCGAGGATTTCGTGTTCCTTGTCGCCGATATCCTTGTACAGCTCGCGGACCTGAATCGCGGTGTCGTAGTTGCGGTCGACGGCTGCCTGTACCGCCAGCTCAGTGATGTCGTTGACCTGATCAGTGAACTCGCGGATACGCCGCATCGTCGAACTGTCGACGTTGAGGGAGTGGTCGTCGGTCTCCAGCGCGATTTCGGCGATGTCCTCGGCGTTGTCCGCCGTCAGTTCGAGATTCTTCGCAATCGAGCGGTAGCCGATAAGCGGGAAGCCGTCGTTGAGGCCGATAGCCCGCGCGAGGTTCGGATTCTGGTAGGCCGTGAAGATGAGCCGCAGTAGCAGGACGAAAATCTTGTTGGCCTGGCGCTCGCGGTTGAGCGCCCGCTGGGCGAGGTCGGGGTTGCCGTGGGCGAGTGACTTCACCGCCTCGTTTCGCATCGTCGAGCCGGTCGATTCCAGCCGTTCGAGGAGGTTGTTGAGCGTGAAGTCCTCCGGGTCGACGGAACAGCGAATCGCGATCCTGTCGGGTGTCTCCTCGATGACGCCGAGCCCCATCAGCTGGGTTTCGGCGTTGTAGACGGCGTTGATGTGTGAGGATTCCAGCGTCTCGCCCTCTGGGGCTTCGACGTGGATGACGCGCCGGCCGAGCACGTACTGGGCGACGATAGCCCGCTCGACAGACGCAGCATCGAGGTTCTCCGCGTGGATGATAGCCTCTGACTCTTCGGTCTGGACGGACTCGGGCATGACTGTCAGCGTGCCTTTGCCGCCCATCCGTAGCGACACCTCGTCGCCTTTTTCGACGTCGTGCGCACTGGCCCACTCCGCCGGCAACGTCATCGCGAGCGTCGACGGCCCCAATCGCTGTACTTTCCGTGTTTCCATATGTCCTTTGTGGGGCGTGAGATACCTTAATCTTGACTATACATGATAAAATACCGCGGGCGATATATCATGGCTTGTTGTCCTCGACTGTGGAAGCGTCAGACTACTTCGACAAGTCTCCGCTCGTGACGCCCGACGCGAACCCGCAGCCAGCCGCGCAGTTCCTCGTCTAACTCCGGGTCGCCAGTGTCGACACGGAGCGTGCCGATGCCGTCCAGTTTCCGACGCGAGGCGACCACTTCGAGGTCACACTGCCTGATGACTGCCGGCGATAGCTGCTGATTTCCCCGGCCGAACACGAACCCCTGTCCGCCGATGGGCGAAACGACGATGATGTTTCGGTCGCCGAGAGCATCGAGAATGTCCGACTCGGCGGCGTCGCTGGCAAGCACCTCGCCGTCGCGCCACACGTCTACACCGAGTGTCGTTCCGTCGAACCCGAACTGTTCCTTGATAGCGCCGACAGTGCTCCCCGGCCCGAGGACGTAGGTGACATCCGGGTCGGCGGCGTCGGCGACGCTCTCGGCGAGCGATTCAACGGTCCCGCCGCCCAGTTGCTTGGCGGACTGTCGCTGGTCGGCGACGGGGACCTCCGCGACGGCCCGGAGTTCAGTGACCACCTCCCCGCCCCTGAAGGCGTCCTCGTCGATGTCGTTGACCTCCGCGCGCTCCGTCTCGGAGAAGCGGGCGACGATTCGCCCGGCCGCGCGCGGCGACACGCCGAACACGGAGGAGTACACCTTAACACCGGCCGGAACGCCCAGAATCGGGATGTCAGCGTGCAGTTCATCGAGGGTCGTGGCGACGTCGACAGCCGTTCCGTCGCCGCCGACGAACAGGATCGCGTCCACGTCCGCCTCGACGAACGCCCGGACTGCATCTCGGGTGTCCTCGCTGCTTGTCTCGTTGGCGCTTGCTGGAGCGCCGACGACGGTCGGATCGAACCCCGCTTGGCGAGCGATATCCGCCCCCATCGGGTCACCGTACGTGAGCAGTTCCACAGCCGCCCCAATCTCGGCGAGCGATTCCAGCGCAGTCCGTGCGCGGTCCGGTGCGCGTTGCTCCGCACCGCGGCGGCGCGCCTCCGCAACCTTCCCGTCAGTGCCCTTGAGGCCGACGCGGCCGCCCATGCCGGCGATGGGGTTGACCACGACACCGATTCGTCGCATTCGCCGTCACTACGCGACCCTGCGGCAAAAGCGGCCCGGGAGCGTGCCTTTCAAGCCACCCCACGCAGAACGCACAGCTATGTCAGTCGTACTCCAGAGTGGCGTCCAGACAGGAATTATCAACGCGTCCGGCGCAGTCATCACGCTCGGTGGCCTGCTGCTTACGTTTCTCTGGCTGAACCACCTCTACCGATAGTCACTCCGCCGTTGGCGAGTCGACGCGCTCGCTGAACCACGCTGCTGCCTCCTCGACCAGCGTCTCCTCTGTCCCCTCGAACCGGACGGTCACGTGGTCGCCCGGATAGCTACCGACCTTGACCGGGAACTGCTCCTGCACCTCCGCGAGTCGGTCGAGCAGCGCGCTCTCGGGCTCATCGGCGTCGACAGTGCGAACGTACCGCTGCTCGCCGGTGAACTCGTCGGCGACCTCCTCGAACATCCGCTTCATCTCGGCCGGCACGCCCGGCAAGACGTAACAGCTCTCGACGACACAGCCGGGCGCGACGCCCTCGTGGTTAGGCAAGACACGGGACCCCTCCGGCACCTCGCCGGTGCCATCGGTCAGGTCGTCGCGCGTGTACCCGCCGTGTTCCTCCAGCCACGCGAGAGCGTCCTCGCTCTCGACGACGTCTCGCCCGAACGCCGCGGCGACGGCTTCGATGGTTTTGTCATCGTGCGTCGGTCCGAGGCCGCCGGTGACGATGACGGCGTCGAACTCCGCGTGGTACTCGTTGACCACGCGGGCAATGTCCGCGATCTCGTCGGGGACGACCGTCGTCCGCCCGACAGTGACGCCGCGCTCCGCGAGCTGTTGTCCCAGCCACGCAGCGTTCGTGTTGACCGTCTCGCCACTGAGCAGTTCGTCTCCGACGGTGACTACCGCGACGCGCATACCGCCTGATTGGACTGGGAGACACAAATACTGTCGGTCACAGACAGCGGTCACTGTGTATTCGTTGAATCGCAGAGAAATGCTCCGTCAGGGATTTGAACCCTAGTCATCACCGTGAGAGGGTGATATGATTGGCCGGACTACACCAACGGAGCGTACACAAGTTTGTAGCGAGGAGATACGTATAATCATTGCGTTTCAGCCCTGCCCTGTGCTGGTTTATCATACTGTTTGGTGTAACTATTACCAGCTCTCTGCGGTAGCGAAATGCCCACGTATCCACAGCCGACCGTATCACTCGTCGTCAAACGGTGACCCAGCGGCGTCGGGTTCCTGACCAGCGAGGCTGATTATGTTCTCGCGGCCGACCCTGAGCTTCGAGATGTCGCCGTCGTCTTCCATGTCCGAGAGGAGCATGCTCACCTTCGACTTCGACCAGTCGGTGCTGTCGACGATGTCCACTTGCTTCATCCGGCCGCCGTTCTCCTCCAGCAGCTTGCGGACGCGGTCACTGTCGGTGAGTAGTTCCTCGTCAGAGACGGCCGGTTCGTCCGTTGTGTCGGTGTCCGTTGCCGTATCGGTCGGTGGAGCCGTCGACGGCTGCTCAGTGTCGCCTGTAGCCGACGGTGTCGGAGCAGGCGGTTCGTCGTTGTCGGTTCCCAGCACCCCTCCCAGCGCGCCGGACCGCCACGCGGCCACACCGCCAGCAACGACAATGAGACCGACGATGGCGGCCGGGAGCATCCACGACGCCCCACCGGCAGCCTCGGCAGGTGTGTCCCCTCCTGCTGTGGTGCGCTGCTCAGTACCAGCGCTCTGCCCGGTTTCGCGCGGTTGCAGTTCCACGTAGGGCCGGCGGTCGTTGAACGACTGCTCGCCGTTCCACGTGACGCTCTCGCTGTTTTCGAGCGAGTCGGGAGCGCTCTGTGAGTCCGGTTCCGGCCGGACATCGACGAACGTCAGTTCGGGGCCGCGCTCAAAGACGAACGACTGGCTCGACCCGATGTAGAACCCACCGTCGAACACGTCGCTGACAACCACTGAATCGCCCTCGACGACCGCGAAATTGTGCCAGCGGAACGACATTTTCACCGTACCAGTGTTCTGGAGCGGGTCGACCGTCGCCGACCGGTCGTAGTTGGTCGCACTCATGTTCCGGCCGGTCACGTTTGTCCCGTACTGCGTCAGCAGCGTTGACTGCTTGACGAAGTTCTGGTATAATGGCTGCTCTGACTGCTCGAACTCTGCGGCGAACTCCTCGAACTGCTGTTGCTCGGATTCGTTCGTGAGTGGGGTCCGATGGAGGATAGCCCACTCCGCGGACCCGTTCTGATACAGCGTGACCTGGAACGTCGTCCGGTCGAACCTGTCAGGCGTCTGGACGCCGACGCTCTCGTCGGTCGGCTGTGCCACCGCCAGCGGCGCGGCACCGCTGCCTAGCAAGAGAACCAGCACGAGACTGGCGACGACCAGGCGTACCATCTGTCGTATATCATCGATGGACCGCATAAAAGCGCTGTGAATAGCACCGTTCTCAGTCAGTATCGGGCCGGTATCCGGTGATTTCTCGCGAGTTGAACAACGAAGGTGCTGGTGACCGAAATCGGTGTCGCGCGCCGTGCGGGCGCTCTGTCAACACAGCTTTCATGGGTCCGAAGTGGTGGCAATCGTCACTCTGTCCCGTGGTATCGATTGTCTCTCTTCTAACACGTGACCATGGGAGGGGGCGATTCCTGTTTTGACACCGGTGTCTTGGCTTCTACAGCGGTATTTCGCATAAATTTCCGGTGGGTTATTTAGAGAGGAGGGTCCAACGAACGGTAACCTATGGGAATTGCTGAGTTCGCAAGAGACGGCCGCGTCGTGGTGGGCGATCGGCCGGGCGCAGCAGTGGTAGCCGCTGTAAGTGGCTTCCTCTTGCTGGATTTAGTTGCAAAGCTCGCTGGGACAACCGTGTTCTTCCTCGGAACCAAGTTGCTGGGTGGCTCCCTCACTGTGGGCTCGCTGCTCTCGATGGTGGTGGACGGGCTGCTCGTCGGACTGGCGGTCGGACTCGCCGGAATCGGCCTGTCGATGACATACAGCATCCTCGACTTCGCCAACTTCGCACACGGGGACACGGTGACTGTCGGGGCGTTCCTGGGGTGGGTCGCCGCGTATATCACCGCTGGCCTCGGGACCGGAGCCCCGATTTCAGAACTGTTCATGCTCAATTCGGGGCGGCAGTTGAGCACCGTTTCGACGTTCGGTCCGGTGCTTCTGGGACTCATCATCGCTGGCGTCGGGTCCATCGGTATCGTGTTACTTATCGACCGTCTCACCTATCGCCCCATGCGTGACACGGACAACATCTCGTTGTTGATTGCGTCAATCGGCGTTGCGCTCGCGCTACGCTATCTTATCGCGTTCGTCTTCGGCACGCAGACCAGTGGGGTCGCGAGTGGCGGGCTTCGGGTGACCGTTTTCTCGATGATTTCGGTGACCGACAACGAAATCACTCTGTTGGTGGTATCGGTCCTGCTGATGCTCGGCGTCCACCTGCTGCTACAGCGGACGAAACTGGGCAAAGCAATGCGGGCGATGGCTGACAACGAGGATCTCGCACGCGTGACCGGGATTCCGACTGAACGCGTGATCCGGCTCACCTGGATTCTCGGCGGCGGCCTGGCAGGCATCGGCGGCTACCTCCTTGTTCTGGAAAGCGGCACCATCGCTTTCAACTTCGGCTGGATCCTGCTCCTGCTCATCTTCGCCGCCGTTATCGTCGGCGGTATCGGCTCGATATACGGGGCGATGGCTGGCGGCGTCCTCATCGGACTGGTCGACAGTCTGGCCCTGATCTGGTTACCATCCGGGCTGACCCGGGCTTCCGCGTTTCTGGTGCTCATCGTCGTCTTGCTGTTGCGCCCGTCCGGCATCTTCGGGGGGGTGTCGACAGCATGAGCACTGTTGATACTGTTCGAGACCGTCTGGACACGCTCCCGGACGTGGGGCTTGTAGTCGGCTTCATCGGCGCTATCTGGGCCGTCATGCTCGTGCTGGCAATCGCTGTCGGCGGTGCGAACTGGACGAACCTCGCCGCCGGCTTCGTCGGCAGCGTGACCGTCCTTATCGGTGGCTACGCCATCCTCGCGCTGGCGCTGAATCTCCAGTGGGGGTACACCGGCCTGTTCAATATCGGCATCGCGGGATTCATGGCTGTCGGCGCGTACACGACGGCGGTTCTCACCGCACCAACTGACCCGGCCGCCGGGGCGGTCCCCGGCCTCGGCCTCCCGCTGTGGGTCGGCCTCATCGGCGGCATGGTGATGGCCGCTATCGTCGGCGGTCTCGCGGCGCTGCCGGCGCTCCGACTGAAAGCAGACTACCTCGCCATCGTGACAGTTGCGTTCTCCGAAATCATCCGGCTTATCGTCAACTGGAACGGCCTCGCCGAGGTCTCGCTGTTCGGTGTGCCGTTCGGAACCGGCGGCGCGACCGGGATCTCGTTTAAGTCCGCGAACGAGGTGGCGTCGACGCTCGTTAACGGCGTCGGGCAGCCCATCGTTACCGCTGCGGAGGGCGTCGGCATCTCCGGGCCGAACCTGGCGAACCTCACGTACGGAATACTCCTCTTGCTGGTCGTGGCCGCGAGCTACTGGGTGCTCGCTCGAATCACCAATTCGCCGTTCGGCCGCGTGCTGAAAGCGATCCGCGAGGACGAGACCGTGACCCAGTCATTGGGCAAGGACACTCGCCTGTTCAAGATCAAGACGTTCATGATCGGCTGTGCGCTGATGGGGCTGGCCGGCGTCCTGTTCCGCGGACAGGCGGGTTACGTCAGCCCACAGCAGTTCAGACCGACGATTACGTTCTACGTGTTCGCGGCGCTCATCATCGGCGGCTCCGGCTCCAACACCGGGAGTATCATCGGCGCAGCGACGTTCTCCGGGCTGCTGTTCTACCTGCCCGCCCGGCTGGGCGAGAACGTCTCTCTCGGCGGCACTCGCGCACCCGGCAGCATCATCGACGCCGTCGCAGGACTCGGATCGCTAGATCCGCTTCCCCTCCTCGCATACACCATTAGCAACGTCAGTACGCTCCGGTTCGTTCTCATCGGCGTCGTCCTGATATACATCATCCAGAACCAGCCGGAGGGACTGCTGGGCCACCGGAACGAACCCGCGACGAGCGTGAGCCTGGACCGACCACAGTCCGGGTCGGGAGGTGAGGCAGATGAGTGAACCTGACGCTGCACCGCGACAGGAGGCCGCCGTCACGAGCGACGCGATCGAGTCGCCGCTGCTGGAAGTCGACGGCCTCCGCAAGGAGTTCGGCGGCGTCGTCGCGGTCGACGGGGCGACGTTCTCCGTCGCAGAGGGGTCGCTCACTGGCCTCATCGGTCCGAACGGGGCCGGCAAGTCGACGACGTTCAACTGCATCACGGGCATTCACGAGCCGACTGGCGGCCGGGTTACCTTCGACGGCCAGAATATCACCGGGCTCGCGCCGTACACGCTCGCAAACCGCGGGCTGGTCCGGACGTTCCAGATCGCCCGCGAACTGTCCGACATGACCGTCATAGAGAACGTAATGCTCGCGCCAGGCGGGCAGGTCGGTGAGTCGGTCGTCCGGTCGGTGACGCCGGGACTTCGCGACGACGTGATCGCGGACGAGACTGCCGTGCGCGACCGCGCGTGGGAGACGCTGGAGTTCTTCGAGATCGATCACCTCGCCCACGAGAACGCCGGTAATCTGTCGGGCGGCCAGCGGAAGCTGCTTGAGATGGCGCGGGTCCTGATGACCGACCCCGAGATGATTCTGCTGGACGAACCGCTCGCCGGCGTCAATCCGACGCTCGAAGAGAAGTTGCTGGAGCGGATCCACGAACTCCGCCAAGAGCAGGGGCTGACCTTCCTGCTCGTCGAACACGACATGGATGTCATCATGAACAACTGCGAACACATCATCGTCATGCACCAGGGGAGCGTCCTCGCCGAAGGGGACGCCGAGACCATCAAGTCCGACGAGCGGGTACTGGAGGCGTATCTGGGGGGTGACGTATGAGCCAGCGTGCAACGGAGTCCGAGACTGTCACGCTCCCCAGCCCGACCGAGCGACTTCTCGCCATCCGGGATCTCGATGCGGGCTACGGCGACCTGCAGGTTCTCAGCGACGTTCACATGGACGTTGCCGACGGCGAGTACGTCGTCATCGTCGGCCCGAACGGGGCCGGCAAGTCGACGGTGATGAAGTCCGTCTTCGGCCTGACGACGTACATGGGCGGGGAGGTAATCTTCGACGGCACCGACATCAGTGAGCGAAACCCCGACGAGATCATCTACGAGGGCATCAGCTACGTGCCCCAGACCGGCAACGTGTTCGGCTCGCTGAGCGTCCGCGAGAACCTCGAAATGGGCGCGTACATCCTCGACGAGGTCCCGGAGGACCGCATCGAGGACGTGTACGAGCGGTTCCCGATTCTCCGCGAGCGGTCCGACCAGTCGGCCGGGACGCTGTCGGGCGGCCAACAGCAGATGCTCGCCATGGGGCGGGCGCTGATGCTCGATCCCGACCTGCTGTTGCTCGACGAGCCGTCTGCCGGGCTCGCTCCCGACCTCGTCGACGATATGTTCGACCGCATCGACCGCATCAACGACGACGGGACGGCCATTCTGATGGTCGAGCAAAACGCAAAGGAGGCACTCCGGCGGTGTGATCGGGGCTACGTGCTCGTACAGGGGCAGAACCGCTACGAGGACGACGGGACGGTGCTCCTCAACGACGAGCAGGTTCGCCAGGACTTCCTCGGCGGATAGGTTAAAAGACGCTGCGGGCCCGTTACTGGTTCATCGCGCTGTTGATCTCAGACGTGTAGGAGGACTGCTGTTGCTCGAAGCCGACCTGATTGACGATGGTCCCGCCCTCCGCTTCGAACGCGCCGGCGAACGCTTCCTGCAGCGCCTGGCCGTAGCTGTTGTTCACGTACAGCGTCGATGCGGTCTCGGCACCGAGTTCGCCCACGCCGACTTGCGCAAGGACCTGTCCCTGCAGGGCGTCGCTGGGCGGGGTACGGAACATGTAATCGTTGTCTTCGAGGTCGGTAATCGTCGGCGAGGTGGACGCCGGCGAACAGCCGACAACGCCGCTGTCGATGAGCACGTTTCTGGCGACCTGTATCGACGTCTCGGAGCTGGCCGCCCCGGTGATCGACGGATACCCTGCGCTGACCAGTGAGTTGGCCGCGTCGATGCCTGCCTGTGCTTGTGTCTGCGTGTCACCGACCTGATAGTCAAACTCGAAGTCGACCTCGCCTTCGAGTTGCAGGGCCGGGAGCAGCGCCCCATCGCGGATCGGCCTGCCGAGCGGCCCGAGGTCGCCCGTTTCGGGCATCAGCACACCGAACCGGATCGTCCGTCCGGAGTCGCTCCCGGAGCCGTTCGGTTCTGGCTGTGGGATGTCGCTGCCAGCGTTGAAATCGACGGTGCTGAGGGATTCGATGCCACCGCCGTCCTGAAAGCCAAAGACCTGATACTGCGCGGAGGCCATGTCCCCGTTCTCGTCGAAGTTGACCGCACTCGACGCCCCCTCGTACTGGATGTTCTCGCCCGCGGCGGCCGCTTCGACGGCTGCTGGCAGTTCAGAGGGACCGTACGTGTCACCCCCGGGGTTGGCGACGACACGCATATGATTCCGGACGGCTTGCCCGTCGTTTTCGCCAGCCAACACGTTCGCGAGGATCTGAACCGCCGTCGCGTCGTAGGCCTGTGACGTGAACACGCCGGCCTCGTCGTAGTCGAACTCGGAGGTGAACAGGTCCGTGAACGTGTCGACGCCCGGCCCGGCCGCCGACGGGGCCGTACCACGGGCGTTCGACATATCGTTGCCCACGTTGCTCGGAAGCTCCCCGTCCTGCAGTCCGTCGGTGACGAGGATGTCGGCGGCGTCGTCGCCGTAGTCGGCATAGAAGTCTTTGAACAGTTGGACACCGCTCTGGGGGTAGCCGACGACCATCAGCACGTCCGGCGACTCCGGACCGCTGTCGCCACCGGACTCGGTCCCGGTTCCGGTCATACCCCCATCGCCCCCGTCTCCGCCGTCTCCGCCGTCCCCGCCGTCTCCGCCGGTCTGTTCAGTCGAACAGCCTGCTAATCCGCCAAGCAGACCGACAGTGCTTATCGCCCCGGTGCGCTTCAGGAACGCTCGCCGATTGGTATCGCGAGACATACCACTTACCAGTGATGCACATCTTATAAAACTATATCCTCCCGTAACCCTGCTGTTCCGTAGTCTGCTACGAGCGCATCGATATTTTTTGTTGTCGTAGTTAGATATTAACGCCGAACGACTCGCTGGCAGCCCAGATAGCACTCAGAGGACCGGCACCGCCACAAAAAACGTCGAGGGTCGTCCCTTACTCGAAGTGACTGACCGACTTCTCGTACTCTTCAGCAGCCTTGTCCCAGTCGACAACCTCGAAGAAGGCGTCGATGAAGTCACCGCGGGCGGGACCGTAGTCGTAGTAATAGGAGTGCTCCCAGACGTCGAGCGCGAGGATGGGATGGGAGCCCCAGAGCGCGCCCTGATCGTGCTTGTCGACCGGCACGTTGCGCAGTTGCTTGGCAACGGGGTCGTACACGAGCAGCGCCCAGCCACCGGCGGCAGATGCGGCGGCTTCGAACTCGCCTTTCCAGCCTTCGTAGGAACCGAAGTCCTCCTCGATGCGGTCGCGGAGGGCGCCCTCCGGCTCACCGCCGCCGTTGGGGTCCATGTTCTCCCAGAACAGCGTGTGGAGATAGTGACCACAGCCGTTGTGGGTGACGTTGCCCATCGCAGCCGCGCTCGAACCGAAGTCACCGGACTCGCGGTTCTCGGCGAGCGTCTCCTCGGCCGATTCGAGGCCGTTTACGTACCCCTGATGGTGGGTATCGTGGTGCCAGGTGAGCACCTGCTCGGAGATGTGTGGCTCCAGTGCGTCGTAGTCGTACGGGAGCGGTGGCAGTTCGGGATTTGAATGTTCGGACATATGAAAACGCCTCCATCAATATGTGTCGCGCGGCTGCCTGTTAAACGTTTAGGAGCCATTCGTTATCACCCTGCATGGACAGCGGGACGGAGCCATGACGGCCCGGGAGATTGACGCTACACAGCGACTGCGTTACGCGTGTAAACACCCAGGAGAATTCAGTGAAGCGGAACGAAGGCGCTCTAGTCGTCTCCTCTGGCCTGCTCGAACATCGTGAGGGCTTGCTCGCGTCGCTCACTGTGGTCGACAACGGGGTCCGGGTACTCCGGCGCAGCGTTGCGCCGCTGTGTGAGCGAGCAGTCGTTCCAGTCGTGGATAACTTCTGGCGCAGCGTCCCGTAGCTCCGGGACGTACTCCTTGATGTACTCGGCGTCCGGGTCGTAGTCTTCGCCCTGTGTCATCGGATTGAAGATACGGAAATAGGGCTGCGCGTCGGTCCCCGTGGAGGCCGCCCACTGCCAGCCGCCGTTGTCGTTGGCCGTGTCGTGGTCGACCAGTTTCTCCCGGAACCACTCGTAGCCGTGCCGCCAGTCGATGAGCAGGTCCTTCGTGAGGAAGGAGGCGACGATCATTCGGACCCGGTTGTGCATGTACGCCTCCGCTCGGAGCTGTCGCATTCCGGCGTCGACGATTGGATACCCTGTCTCGCCGTCTTTCCAGGCCTGCAACAGCTCTTCGTCGTTCTCCCACTCGATTGGATTCTCGTAGGACTTGTAGTTCGAACTGACGACGTGGGGATGGGCAAACAGCACTTGCGTGTAGAACTCCCGCCAGGCCAGTTGGGACTGGAACTCGCGGACGGACTCGCGGCGGTCGCCGCCGGTCCCCTCCTTGGCGTCCTGTGTACGGTCGTAGACCTCCCGAATACCGATGGTTCCGAACTTCAGATGGGCCGAGAGTCGGGACGTGCATTCGTCAGCCGGGAAATCCCGACGCTCTTCGTACTCGTAGACGTTCTCGTCGAGGAAGTCATCGAGCAGGGCGCGCGCTTCGTCGGTTCCCGCCGCGGGCACGTCCGCTTCTGGCTCCTCGAACCCGAGGTCGGCCAGTGACGGGAGCGCATCGCCGTCGACATCGGCCAGCTCGTCGGTTGACGGCGAGTCGTAGGGGGCTTCTTTCTCGCGGTCGTGCCACTTCCGGCCAAAGTAGGTGAAGACGCTGTAGGGGTCGCCGTCGTTCGTCGTAATCTCGCCCGGTTCGTGCAACACAGCGTTCTGGACGGCCTGGCGGGCCACGTCCACGTCGTCGAGCGCCTGCCGAACGGCGGCGTCGCGTTCGCGGGCGAGCCCGGAGTAATCCTTGCCCCAGGTGACTGTCTCCGCGTCGTACTCGCCCGCCAGTTCCGGTAGTACGGACGTGGGGTCGCCCTCAGCTACAATCAGGTCACTCCCGCGGTCGCGGTACCACTCGCGCAAACTGTCGAGCGCGTCCAGCATGAACGCGACCCGGGGCGGGCCGGCGTGGTCGAGAACAGCCCTGTCGAAAACGAACACCGGGACAACCGGGTCGGACGGTGTCGCCGCGGCGAGGCCGGCGTTGTCCGTCGCGCGGAGATCACGGCGATGCCAGTGCAGGCGCATATGTAGTACACGGACCAGCCCGGTCAAAAGGTACTGCCCAACGATGTTGGTCTGACAGGCGCTGACGGACACCACTGTTATCTTGCCGCCGGTCAAGGGCCAACGTATGGAAGACGCGACCGTGACGCTGTCTGTTGACGACGGGATCGCCACAGTGACGCTGAACCAACCGGAGTCGCGAAACGCGCTGTCGGCAGAGTTGGCCGACGCACTCACCGCGCAGTTTGAAGCGGTGACCGACAGCGACGCCCGGTGTGTCGTCCTGGAGGGTGCGGGACCGGCGTTTTGCGCTGGCGGAGACATCAATGCGATGTTACAGGGCGTGAAACACGAGCGACCGCCGGCCACACAGGTCGAACTGGTGGTTTCGTCGCTCCACGAAGCGATTCGGACCGTCCATAGCTGTCCGCTCCCGGTCGTCGCGAAAATCGATGGCCCCGCCTTCGGTGCCGGCGCAGGACTCGCGCTGGCCTGTGATATGCAGGTCGCAAGCACTGCCGGCCAGATCGGCTTTGGCTTCCGCCAGGTTGGACTGGCGTGTGACTCCGGCGTCTCTTATTTCCTTCCGCGAATCGTCGGCCCGAACAAGGCCAAGGAACTCCTGTTTACCGGCGAACTGCTGGACGCTGAGGCGGCTGCGGAGCTGGGGCTGTTTACCCGAGTGTTCGATGCAGAGACGTTCGAATCGGAGTTGTCTGCGCTTGTCGCGGACATCGCCGCCGGACCGACAGTCGCACTCGGCCATGCCAAGCGGCTGGTCAACCGAAGCCTGGACAGTTCGCTGGAACAGGCACTCGAAAACGAAGCCACCGCGCAGGGTGTCGCTTTCACGACTGCCGATCACGAGGAGGGGACGACCGCGTTCGTCGAGAAACGCGACCCGGAGTTCAAGGGCCAGTAAGTTGATCACTGTAAACGACGCAACCACTGAGTCAACAATCGGTAGTTAGCAGACAGATAATGTCTACGAGTTTTCCAACACAGATTCGACCGGCCATCAGTACCGTGACTGAGCGAGTCTGTCCCTCCGCTGGGACGGGAGCCCCGACATGACCGACGACCCACCGGACTGGGAGTTCAGCGAGCGGGATATGTACATTCTGCGAGAGCTCTCGGCGGATCCCCAGCGGTCGTCCCGCGAGCTTGCGGACCTGCTGGAGTCCGAGTACGACATCGACGTGTCTCACGTAACGGTCAGCGAATCGATACGAGGAATGCGCGATGCGGACGTTTTCCGGGAGACCATCGTCCCGAACGAGGAACTGTTCAATTTCGCACTGTTCGAGTTCAAGTTCAATCCCGAACACTTCGCTGACTCCTGGCACGACGCGATGGTGTCCATCCGGGACGACCGGCACACGCTGTTTTATTTCCTCTCCGACGGTGAATATCAGTGGAAGTCAGTGATGATGTTCCCGAGCCGAACGGCCGAATCGCGGTGGATACACGACTTCTATAAGGAACACGGCGACGTGATTCAGAACGTCCGGAACTCGGTCGTTCACAATGTCCTGAAGTTCAAGACAGATCCGGAGCTGTTCACAGAACTCAACGGGAAGCGGTCGTAGCCAACGGGAGAGACAGATCGAAGTAAAGACGAGAGAACCCGACGCAGGGCCGGCCTGCTTACAGTTTCCGCTCGGCGTCCTCGGCCAGTTCCTTCATCCGCTTGCTGACACGGCCCGCGTCAGAGAATTCGTCTTCGCTCATCGCCGTCGCCAGCGAGTTACCGAGTACGAACACGGCGTGTTTGTGCTCGCTTTTCGACTTGTGGACGTCCGATGGCCGCACGTCGAGTTCCTGGTAGGCGTCGAACAGATCCGGATCGACCGAGTCCATGTCGTCGCGGAAGTACTCCATAATCGTCACCATCTGCTCGTGTAGTTCGAGAAGCTCGTCTTTGTGCATGGCTACAGTATACGGTGGCACGTCTATAAGAATTGCTTGAGAAGGGATACCAGACGCTCACGCCTGTATTTTCAGAAGACGTACTCGTCGTCGTGGCCCATCATGCCGTCTTCTTCGAACCCTGGCTCCTCGTCTTCGTCCTGTGGTCCGGAGGTTTTGTACGCCTTGAGCCCGGTCGACAGGAGGTCCTCGATGGCTTCCTCGCGGTTGAGGAACTCGCCTTTTTCGACGAGCTGCGCGATCTGCATCTCCAGGTGTTCCGGGATATTGATCTCTACCTTAGGCATCGCAACATAGGGGGCTTCGACTATGCCCTATTTAAACTTGACGGGGGTATGTTCGGAGATTGCAGAATTACAATTGTAGAACTGAGAGAGGAAGTTCGTAAACTCAGATATTAATTTCCGCGAATCGGAATCCAGGTCCTGTCACGTCGCGTGGCAGGTCAGAACGGCGAGAAATCGGCGGCTCCAAGTGGCGGTCCGATTGTGTACGGAATCGAGCGTATAGTTAGGCTCAAAGGTGCGCAATCCTAAGGCATGGCTGATGGAACCACTGCGTGGTGACGGGACGACGGTTGGTGAGACAACGGTCGTCGCACGCGGGTGTCGCCTCGACGATGCACCGGTGCGAGCGGTACTGGAGACAGACGCTCGCCCCCGGTTCTTCTGGGCGGCCGGTACAGAATCAATCGCAGCCCGCGGGAGCGCGGCAACCGTGACTGCCGACGGGCAGTCGCGGTTCGACGATGTGCGGACAGCGCTCGAAGCGCTGTTCGATGACTGCTCAGTTCCCGACAGCCTTCCGAGCATCGCTCGCCCGCGAGCGTTCGGTGGGTTCGCTTTCCACAACGGAACACACGAAGGGGAGGACTCTCCCTGGGATGGGTTCCCCAGCGCGGCGTTTTTTCTCCCCGAGATACAGGTGACAAGGAGGGACGACGACGCCTGGCTCACGGCGGTCGCGACAGGCCCCGAGGCTGCGACAGAAGCCGAGGCGCTACTGGGGAAGTGGCGCGACAGGCTAGCCACAGACATCGAACCCGGGCCGGGCACCCCGCCCGGAATCTCACACCGGGAGCGCACGCCAACACAGGCGGGCTGGCGCGAGCAGGTGTCGGCCGCCCTCTCCAGCGTCGACTGCGGCGACCTCCAGAAGGTC